>NZ_CP054841.1:321493-642987 GCF_013363755.1 Comamonas antarctica | reverse complement strand
GCCGGCGCCCGCGGAGACTTTTGCTGGCGCCAGTGACACGCCACGCCCGCCAACAGGCATGGCGCACGAACGCCAGCTGCTGCAGATCAATCTGGAGTTGATCGATCCGAATCCGCTGGCACCGCGTGAAGTCTATACGTCGGAGATGATCCTGCAGCGTGCGGAAAATCTGCGTACCCAGGGCCAACACGATCCGATTCATGTCATTCCCAATCCCAGCGCTGCGGGCCGGTTCATCATCTGTGATGGCTGGACACGCGTGCAGGCTTGCCGGGAACACAAGGTTTTCGATTCGCTGCTGGCTGAAATCCACCTGGATCTGAGCCTCGAGGAATCGGCGTGGTTCGGCTACGAGCAAAACGAATGCCGGCAGCAGCATTGCGACTTCGACCGCGCGATGTTCTATGAAAAGCTGATCGTGGCCGGCGAGTCCGCCTCGGATATCGCGCGCCGCGCCAAGCTGTCGAAAACCTTGATGAGCTTCTATCGGGCATACGCCAGGCTGCCGGAGGATTTGCTGGAGTTGGTTCGCCAGCATCCAGACAAGTTCGGCGCCAATGCCGCCTATCAGTTGCTCAAGGTGTACGAGAAATGCGGCCAGCGTCGCGCCGTATCGCTGGCCAACAAGTTTGCCGCCGAGGACCAGCCGCTGCGCTGGCTCTCCAACCAGGCGCAGGCGTTGCTCAATCCTTCGGGTGGCAAAAGCGCGAGTCCATCCAAGCAGATCAAGTACTCCAACGGCTACTACAAGCAACGAGGCGATGTTTTCGAGGTGTCGATTGCCGTGCCAGACGACAAGCGCCTTGCATTTGCCACGGCGCTGGAAAACCTGCTGGACACGGTGGCCGTGGTGCTCGCACCCGAGCCGGAGAAAGTTCCGGCGGCCGAGAAACCTGGCGGCCATGACTAAAGCTGTTTATACGCATAAACCCGCCGTCATGCGTGCGCATGCGCGGCGGGTTCTCGCATTTGCCTGCTGCTCGTCGGCGTCGCGCAAGCTTGCCTCGAGCGGCAATGCTGCAGATACGCATGGATTTCCACTAATCCGTACGCCAATTGGCGTGCGGTCGGCCTTGCGCCAGCGCGCCGGTGGAATTCATGCGTATCTGCAGGGTATGCCAGCCCATGTCCGCAACGCGGCATGGCTGAGTGCATTTCCTGCCAAGTTGGCCTTGAACCAGAGACTTCTTCCTCTGGGCATCAATGATGTTTATACGTATAAACAGCAAGCCGGCAGCCTGGGTACGCCCGGGAGCCCGGCGTCGAAGCCTGCTGTTTATACGCATAAACAGCAAGCCGTGTGCGGAGCGCCAACCACGGGCGCGGCTGGAGGGCGGTTACCGCCACCTCCAACTGTTTATACGCATAAACACCCCCAACCGAACCCCGCCCAGAGCGGGGTTCGGTGCGTCTGGGGCCTGCTAACTGGAGAACTGCCATGACTTGAGTCCCAGCACTTTCGTTCAGACAACAAAAAACCCCCAAAGCGCCAACTTTGAGGGTTCCTTGTGAATCTTGATGATTCCTCGCAAATTCCCTTCAACCGACGGAAATCGGTCAAAAGCTCTCCGAATGGGCGAATAGTAAGGGAACTGCGAAGAAGTCGTCAAGGGATTTTCGTGTCCTTTGGAGACTGCGATGGAAACGCTCGCCCCTACTGTCTACCCTTCCATGATCGCGCGCGCCTGCTCGGCGCTCGATGAGTCGCCCACTTTCCGTGATGTTCCCGACGGCTACCTGCGGGTGATTTTTCGCATCATCAAGAAAATCAACCTGAATCGGCTGAATTCGCCGATTCTGGCCAGTCGCGGCACACTTGCCGAAGAATCGGGAAAATCGGTGGAAACCGTTCACCGTGTCGTGAAGTGGCTGGAAGACCGCGGATTGATTGAAAGGCTGCAGAAAGCCCGCGCCGGACTTCGTGGGTCGAGCTCTCCGCTGATTCCCACGCTCAAGCTCCTCGAAGCACTGCTGCTGACCGACCGCACGCATGTGGGCAAGCCCCCGGTGCTGGCATCCCAGGCGCGCGTTGCGCCCGCTCCCGTGCCAGCCGCGCGACCGGCCGCGCAATCCTTGGCCAGCGACGGCAACACGCATTTCGCAACCATCGGCAAGCTCAAGCTGCCCTCCGACCTGGCCTGGCTGGTACGCGACCAGGGCGTGCAAGCCACCGGCGTCTTGCAGCTCATGAAGCGCGCAAAGCAGGCCAAGCAAACCCTGTCGGATGTGGTCGGTGCCACGCGCCAATATCTGGAAAAGCTCGAGGGACGCAGGCTTTATGCCTATCTGCGCGCGCTGTTGGATAGCAAGAGGGATTTCGGCCAGCGGGCCCAAGCCGCAGCCATCGACGCTCGGGATCAGCAACAGCAGAGCTACCTGCAGGAAAAAGCCGCGGCATTTGCCGGCCAGACCTTCCAGAGCCGCGATGCGCAGCTGAAGGTAACGGTCGATGCCTGCGGCATGCTGCTGGAGGAACGCAACGGCCGGCGCGCCGCTCGGCCGCTGACGCAGAACTTCCTTGACGCGCTGGCCGCCGGCCGCTTGGTCGCGCGGCGGGAGGCCTGAAATCCTGGCGCATGTGGATAACTTCCAGGGCACCAGGTGTCAGTGCTGACGTCTCTAAATCAGAGTTCTAAAACCACAATCTAAAGAGAACAGCCTGCGTTGCGGGAATTTTTCTTGTTTCCAACATGACCGAACAGCGCTGCAAAACCACCGATGGATGGCATCGCGCAAGCTTGGATGCCGAGTGGATGGCCTGCCCACAGTCCTTGTCCAAGTTTCAGTGCTTGTCACCGACTGAAATGGCGGGCCGCTGGGCCACCCACCGGATATGTGTTCTGAGGTTTCCAGGCCGCTGCCGATTGGCAGGCTGCGCCGCCTCGAGGCTTTTCACGTCTGCGTCATACAGAACGGCGGGCTCCAGTGGAGCGTCAAGGGGATCGACGCGAGTGGCCATTGCCTGCGACGGCATCGGTGCAAGCCAGCTCTCGCACCGCTTTCTCGCTGTACCGGGTCCTGATGGTTCCAGACTGCGTGCTGGCGTCATTGCCGAAAGGCTGATCGAGCGCACTGCGCGCTGTACGCTGGAAAGGCATGCAACGCCAGTTGCCGCAGACCGTTTGCTCGCTTGTCGATGTGGGCAGGCACGCGGCAGTCGCCAGACAACGGGCGCTGCACGACGAAATATATTTTTTGCCGCTGCATCCAAATGCAGTTGCCGTGGGTAGTACCTGTAGCAACTCATCGAGTTGCCTGCTTTCAACCCACAACCCTCTGGAGAGTTCTCATGAAAACGCCATCTGCCTCGATTCTTGCTCCTGTCGGCATCATTGCTTCGGCTGTCTTGCTCAGTGCTTGTGGCTCCATGGACAAGTCGCCGCGTTTCAACCCCGCCAGCGTTCCCGAGAGCATCCGCGTGCCCGCCGGCAACCAGGTTGCCTGGGAAACCACGGGCCGCGGCGAAATCACCTACGAGTGCCGCGACAAAGCCAATGCTCCTGGCCAGATGGAATGGTTTTTTGTCGGCCCCAAGGCCGATCTGATGGATCGCAGCGGAAAGAAAGTGGGTACTTACTACGGACCGCCGGCGACCTGGGAAGCGTTGGATGGTTCCAAGGTCACTGCCACGCAGCTGGCGGTTGCGCCCTCGGGCGAAGGCAACTTGCCCTACCAGTTGGTCAAAGCCAATCCCGCCATGGGCAGCGGCGCCATGACCGGCGTGACCTATATCCAGCGCGTCGCGCTCAAGGGCGGCGTTGCGCCCGCCATGGCCTGTACCGCAGGCAACAAGGGCCAGCGCCAGATCGTCAATTACCAGGCCGACTACATTTTCTGGAAGTAAGCGGCGCAAGCCGGGTCTTGCGCTCGCGCTGGGTCAACCGGCGGCGGGCGGGACTGCCGTCCCGTCGGCCGCCGCAGATCCCAATGACTCGACCAGATAGTCGATCATGGCCCTGACCTTGGCCGGCGGGCGCCGATCGGCGGGGAACAGCACATGCAGCCCGCCCAGGTCGAGCGCCGGCTGGTCCAGTTCCAATGCGACCAGCGCGCCAGCGGCCAGCGCATCGCCGACGATGAAACGCGGCTGGTAGATCACTCCCTGGCCGCCGATTGCGGCCGCCAGCAGGGCGTCGCCATTGTTGGCCTTCAGATTGCCTTGCACCGGCACCTGGATTGCTCCCGCGGCACCGAAAGCCCAGGTGCCCCTGCCCTGCAGCGGAGACAGCGTGTAGCTCAGGCAGTTGTGGGCCGACAGTTCGGCCACCCGTCGCGGCGTGCCATGCCGTGCGAGGTATGCCGGCGCCGCGCAGATCAGCATCGGGCAGTCGGCCAGGCGCCGCGCCTTGAGGGCGCTGTCGGCGAGATGACCGATGCGCAGGGCCAGGTCCCAGCCGCCCTCGATCAGGTCCTGCTGGGCATCGCTCAGGCCCAGTTCGATTTCAACCTGCGGGTAACGATCGCAGAACGCCGGCAGCAGCGGGGCAATGAAGCGCGTGCCGAAGGATAGCGGCAGATTGATGCGCAGCCGCCCTGCAGCCTCGGTGCGCTGCGCGGCAATTTCGGACTCGGCTTCGCCCAGCTCCTGCAGGATGCGCCGGCTCGTGGCCAAGTAGTCGATGCCGGCATCGGTGAGGGTCAAGCGGCGCGTGGTGCGATGCAGCAGCTTCACGCCCAGCCGCGCCTCGAGTGCGTCGAGATGCCGGGTCGCCATGGCCGGCGACAGGCCCAATACGCGGCCGGCCGCAGACAGGCTGGCATGGGTGGCGGCCTCAATGAACACGCGCATGCTGGTGAAGCGATCAAGCATTGATTTAATACTGAGAGTAGGAGCTGTTAGTCATCTGGAGGTGATTCTATAGTCGGGATGCCGCAACTATCATGCGGTTATCGCCATCTGTCCGCCTGCGGGCCCGAGGAATCCACCATGTCCGACGCTACCCTCTCATCCGCCGCTTCTGCCCTTCAGCCGGTGCTGTTCGTGCCGCATGGCGCCGGCCCGTGCTTCTTCATGGACTGGTCGCCGGCCGATACCTGGAACGAGATGGCCGCGTTCCTGCGCGGCGTGTCCGCCACGCTGCCGGCACGCCCCCAGGCCATCGTGCTCGTGTCGGGCCACTGGCTGGCACCGGGATTCAGCGTGACCGGCAGTGCGCGGCCAGGCCTGATCTATGACTATTCCGGGTTCCCCGCGCATACCTATCAGCTTGACTATCCGGCGCCCGGTGCGCCGGAACTGGCCGAGCAGATCGCCGCGCTGATCGAAAACGCCGGCCTGCGCAGCGGGATCGAGGCCGAACGCGGGTTCGACCACGGCGTATTCATTCCCCTCAAAGTGATGTTTCCCGAGGCCGAGATCCCGGTCGTGCAGCTGTCGCTGCGCCAGGACCTGGACCCGGCTGCCCACATCGCGGCCGGCGCGGCCCTGGCTGCGCTGCGTGCCCAGGGCGTGCTGATCATCGGCAGCGGCATGAGCTTCCACAACATGCGCGGCTACGGCGATGCACGCTACACCGCGCCATCCCAGGCGTTTGACGATTGGCTGACCCAGGCGGTGGAGGCCGCGCCGCAGCAGCGCAATGCCGCGCTGAGCGCCTGGAGCCAGGCGCCGTTTGCCCACCATTGCCATCCTGCAGGACACGAGGAGCATCTGCTGCCGCTGATGGTGGCCGCGGGCGCGGCCGGCCAGGACCGCGGCCGCAAGGTCTATTCGCAGCAGGTGATGAAGACGCAGCTGTCCGCCTTTCGCTTCGGTTGAAGCCCCGGGGTGCGCACTTGGGCACCCAGCCAGGGGAATGGCATGGCATGATCCCGGATGCACGGCCTTCGGCCCTGCTGCTTGCGCAGCCAAGCCTCACCTTCCTGGAGCCCCGAACTTGCCTGTCCCCTGCGAAGATTTCAACTATGAAGCCGCCTTGCTGGCCTGCGCCGCGGGCGAGCGCGCGGCCTTGCAAAGGCTCTATGAACAGGAAGCGGCGCGCCTGCTGGCCGTGGTGCGCCGCATCGTGCGGGATGGCGCGCTGGCCGAGGATGTGCTGCACGATGCCTGGGTGAACATCTGGACCCGCGCCACGAGTTTCGACCCGGCCCGCGGCTCGGCGCGCGGCTGGATCTACAGCGTGGCGCGCAATCTGGCGCTGAATGCCCGGCGCGACGACCTGCGCGAGGCCGATCTGCCGCAGGAGACCTTGCAGGTGCTCGATGACCAGGCCTCGCTGGCGGCCTGGGACGCGGTCAACCGCGCCGGGGCGTGGGCAGACAGCGCCGGGCGCGTCGGCCATTGCCTGTCGGAGCTCGAGCCGGTGCGCCGCGATTGCATCCTGTATGCCTACGTCGACGGCCTGACGCAAAAGGAAATTGCCGCGCGGGTGTCTGCGCCGCTTGGCACTGTCAAAGCCTGGATCCAGCGCAGCCTGGTAGCCCTGCGGGCCTGCATGTCATGAATTCCTTTACTTCTGCCATCACCCCCAACGACGGCGACCGCCTCCAGGCGCTGGCCGGCGAGTATGTGCTGGGCACGCTGTCGCGCGCCGAACACCAGTCGGTGGCCGCGCAACTGGCCACCAACCCTGCGCTGCGCGCCGCCGTGGCCGACTGGGAACAGCGCTTCCTGCCGCTGCTGTCATTGGTCGAGCCGGAGTTGCCGCCGGCGCAGCTGTGGCCGCGCATCACGCGCAGCCTCGACCAGTTGCCGCAGGCCAAGGCTGCGCGCGCTGCCGCGGCGGCGCGCCAGCCCCTGCCCTGGTGGCGCGATCTCGAGTCGCTGGCCCTGTGGCGCGGCCTCACGGCGGGCGGCTTTGCCATCGCGGCCGTGCTGGCCGCGGTGCTGCTGCTGCAGGCCGCACCGCAGCCCGGCACGCGTTACATGGTGGTGCTGGTGGCGCCCGAGGACCGTGCGCCAGGCTGGGTCATGCAGACCAGCAGTACGCGCCAGATCGAGCTGATTCCGCTGGGCATGGCCGAAGTGCCGGCCGGCAAGGCGCTGGAACTCTGGACCAAGGCCGATGCCTGGAACGCGCCGGTGTCGCTGGGCCTGGTCAAGCCCGGCCAGCGCGTGCAGGTGCCGCTGGACCAGATTCCGGGCGTACAGCCAAACCAGTTGTTCGAGCTCACGCTCGAGCCGAGCACCGGCTCGCCCACGGGCCGCCCGACCGGGCCGATTCACTTCATCGGCCGCTCGGTGCAGGTGTCCTGACGCCATCCGTGCCGGACTGCTGTTTTGCCGGGGAAAAACACAGTCCGGCCGGCCCGGGAAGCTGTTTTCAGCAGCTAAAATCGACCGCTTGTTGTCATGTTTAGCTAAACCTGTGCCGTGTCCGGCACCGGCCTGCAACCAGTGGGGAATCCATGCGCAAACGGCTCAGCGAAGGGCAATTCCAGGCGTGCATCCACGGCCTGGAACTGGGTGCGCAGACGCTGCAGATTGCCCATGGCGTGCTGGTGCGCGGGCTGACGCAGGCATCGTTCGTGCACACCCTGGGCCTGAGCAAGGGCGCGGTGTCGCAGGCGGTGCAGCGGGTCTGGCGCGCCCATCTGCCGCCGGGCTTCGAGCGGGTGTCGGCGGTGCTGCCGCAGCACCAGGCATTCATCGTCAGGAAATGGGCCGAGGACGCACAGGCCAGGAACAACGGATCAAAAATATGAAGACCCTGGTCGTAGCCCAGCAAAAAGGCGGTGTCGGCAAGACCTCCAGCGTGGTGCACCTGGCGTTCGACTTTCTCGAACGCGGGCTGAGCGTGGCGGTGATCGATCTCGACACCCAGGCCAATGCTTCGTACACGCTGGGACAGTACAAGATCGACGCGCGCGCCAGCCAGCTGTTCGGCCCGGTGCCGGCCGATGGCTGGCAGCAGGCCGCGCAGGCGCAGGGCGACGGCCCGCGCCTGGTGCTGATCGAGGCCGACCCGGAACTGGCCAACGCCGTGTTCCTGCCCCTGCCCAAGGCCAAGAAGAACATGAAGGCGAATATCGACGCGCTGGCACGGCAGGGTTTCGATATCTGCCTGATCGATACCGCGCCCGGCCTGGGCGTGGCGCTGGTGGCGGCGCTGTATGCCGCCGACTGCGTGCTGTCGCCGATCGAACTCGAGGCCTACAGCATCCAGGGCATCAAGATGATGCTCACCACGATCATGAATGTGCGCAAGGAAAACAAGGGTCTGCAGTTCCTGGGCATGGTGCCGTCCAAGGTCGATGCCCGCAACCCGCGCCATGTGCGCCACCAGGCCGAACTCAAGGCCGCCTACCCCCAGTTGATGGTGCCGGTCAGCATCGGCCTGCGCAGCAGCATTGCCGATGCGCTGGCCTCGGGGGTGCCGGTATGGAAGATCCGCAAGACCGCGGCCCGCAAAGCCACGCAGGAAGTGCGTGGCCTGGCCGCCTATGTCTTTGAAAAGATGGAGATTGCGCAATGAATGCCGCAGCCAAGAAGCAAAATTCCGATAAAGCGGCCAGCCCGATGATGGGCGGCCTGGGGCTCGAGGACATGGGCGACCTGTCGGCGCTGCTCGCGGGGCCCGAGGCCGTGGTCCAGGGCGGCGGTCCGCTGGCACTGGACATGGCGCTGATCGATGAGGATCCGCACCAGCCGCGCACCCAGGACAACCCCGGCTTTTCCGCGCAAAGCCTCGACGAGCTCGCCGCCTCGATCCAGCTGCGCGGCGTCAAGACGCCGATCTCGGTGCGCGAGAATCCCGCTGCCGAAGGCCGCTACCTGATCAACCATGGTGCCCGGCGCTTTCGCGGTGCGCAGCGCGCCGGGCTGAGCACCATCCCGGGCTTCATCGACAACGATTACAACGAAGCCGATCAGGTGGTCGAGAACCTGCAGCGCAACGAGTTGACGGCGCGTGAAATCGCCGACTTCATCGGCCGCGAACTGGCCAAGGGCGTGAAGAAGGGCGACATCGCCAAGGCCATCAGCAAGTCGCCGGCCTTCATCTCGCAACACGTGACGCTGCTCGATCTGCCCGAGCCGCTGGCCGAGGCGTTCAATACCGGCCGCGTGCGCGATGTCACGGTGGTCAACGAACTGATGACGGCCTACAAGAAGACGCCGCAGGATGTGGCCGCGTGGCTGGGCGACGCCAATCAGGAAGTCACGCGCGGCTCGGTCAAGCTGCTGCGCGAATTCCTCGATGCGAAGTCCGCACCGGCACCCGTGGCCGGCGCGGCGCCGGCCGCCGCGGCGCCGGCCACCGCGGCGCCGGCCGCCGCGGCCAATGGCCGCGCCGAAGCGCCCGTCGCGGGCCAAGCCGGCAAACCAGCGGCAGCGGCCGACAAGCTGAAGAAGGCCGTGGTGCATGTGCGCCACAACGACCGCACCGCGCGGCTGATGCTGGAGCGCCGCCCGCCCGCCGAGGGCGTGGCCTGGCTGCAATACATCGATGACGGCCAGGAGCTGCAGGCCAGCCTGAAGCATGTGACGCTGGTGGCCTTGCTCGAGGGCTGAGGTGCGGCCGGCGAGGCGCGGCCGGGCGCGCAAAGGAACTTCTTGGAACCGGAGGTGACTCATTGCGCATCTGCCGATGCCGTGCATTGGCCCCTCGGCTGCCCTCCACGGTGCAGTACCCTGCTGGAACATGCCTTATGCGCCCTCTGTCGACCTCGGTAGCATTCTCTTCGCTGGTGCCTCCCGTCCATGCGGACAGTGCAGACACAGCTGCAGGCGAAGTCGAGGCCAGCGCGGGCGGCGCCTTGCCCGCTTCGGTGGGACAAACCCACACTGGCATCGGCGCGCTGTCCGGCCGCCAGGTCGCGGTGGGCCCGGGCGAGCAGCGGGGGCGCGCTCAGGGCGCCATGGCGGCCATCAGCCAGCTGCTGTCCGGACTTGCCAACGCGCTCCGTGCGCTGGTGATGAGCCCGGTGATGCTGGCGCGCAACCTCGGCGCCTATGTGATGCGCAGCGCGGCGCCTGCGCCGGCCATCACGCCCTTCGATCTGCAGGCGCACGGCGAGGTGATCGGCCGGTTCAATGAAGACGTGCTGCGGCTGCACGGCGAATTGCTCAACGACCCGGTGCGTTCCAAGGCGGACCCTGTGCCCCCGCCGCCCTCGGACGCGAGCCTGTCCGAAGGCACCGCAAACCGTTCGGAGAAAGAACCGCCGCCGCTTGGCCTTCATGTGCGTGCCTTCAATGACTGGAGGCGCAATCCTGGCGTTGTCATCGCCGAGAAGACCTACGGCGGCGACGCTGCTCCGGACACTTTGAAGGACGCCGGCGAAAAACTGATGGAGCTGTGTGGAGGCAATGCGGCCACGGCCGAGTGGATCAGCCGCTTTGCCAATCAGCAGATGGGCGCGCCGCTCATTCAGATGTTTGCCCAGTTGCCCCTGGGGCGCGACGGCAGCCCGTTCCCGCTGTCGGGCGGTCAGTTGCGGCACGAGATTTCGAAGCAGGAAGATGGCTCGGTCCAGGTGGAGATGCTCTACGACTGGTCGCCGGCCAAGATGCCCAGCATGTACCTCGAACCTGATGCCAGCTTCAAGGTCGATCCGCAAAGCCGGGTGACCGCGCGCTGCACGCTGCGTTTCGAGCCGCCTGCGGACCCGACCACGCTGGAGATGCCCAAGGCAAGCCTGTCCAAGCCGTTGGCGCTGCTCGCCGAAATCGGCTGGCCTGGCCACTGACGCGCCGTGCCCATGTCCCCCGACGTCTATCTCGCCGGCCCCGAGGTCTTCTATCCCGATGCCCGGGCGCATGGCCGGCGCATGCAGGCGGTCTGCACGCAGGCTGGCTTCACCGGCCTGTTTCCGCTCGATGCGGAGATTCCGGCCACGCCGGCCGGGCAGTCGCTGGCCATCTTCCAGGCCAACCGTGCACTGATCGACCGCGCGCACGCGGTGGTCGCCAATCTGCGCGATTTCCGCGGCTTCGAGCCCGACAGCGGAACGGTCTGGGAGGTTTCCTATGCGCTGGCGCGCGGCAAGCCGGTCGTGGGTTACTGTCCGTCCCCCGCCACCATCGTCGAGCGGGTGCAGGCCAGCCCGCATGGGCGGCTGTTCGATCCGCGATGCACCGTCGAGGATTTCGGCATGCCGCTGAATCTGATGCTGGCGCATAGCCTGTCGGCAGTCGCCTATGGCAGTGAAACGGATTTCGCGGGGCTGCGGGCAGCGCTGGCAAAATTGCAAGCGCTTTTTTAGCGGCTAAAACGCCAGTCGGCGCAAGCTGCCGACCAAGGAAACAGTCGGTAAATCCCGCCTCCGGTAGCAAGCCAGCCGCGCGCGCGGGGCGCCGGCCCAGCGTTGCCACTCCCGCGTTGCAATCGCGCCTGTCTCCTCTGTACGACCCGACGTGCCCTGCGCTGCGGGAAGGCGGCAGGCGACCTCTCAGGCACAGCATCCATGGCGCAGGCAGGGCTTGACAGGTGGGCGAGGTGATGCGCGATGCGGCAGGGGCTGGCTGTCATCATGCGCTCCCCTTCCAAAGGATCGCCATGGCCCACTTCAACTCCCGCAACCCCTGTCTGCATTCCATCGCCCCGCCGCGCCGCGCGCGCTGGCCGCTGAGCCTGCTGGCCGCTGCCGCGCTTTTATCGGCCTGCGGCGGGGAAGACAACCCGGCTGCAACGGCCGGCTCGCACGCCAGCGTGGGGCAGGCGCTGGCGCCCGCCACGCCCATGTCCGGCACCCTGCCGCCCGAGAAAGACACGCCCGACGCGGTGCCGGCTTCCCAGCCGCCGGCCATCGATTGCGATGCGCAGGCCAATGACACCGACGAACGGTTGCTGGAATGCGTGACGCTCGCCGGCGTGCGCGCGCACCAGACCGAACTGATGAACATCGCCAAGGCCCACCGCGGCACGCGGCTGGCGGGAACGCGGGGGCATCTGGCCTCGCTCAGATATGTCCAGAAGGTACTGACCGATGCGGGCTACCGCGTCAAGGTCCAGCGGTTTCAATTTCCGGTGCCGCGCGTCGAGGCGT
The DNA here is from genome assembly GCF_013363755.1 of Comamonas antarctica. Classification (NCBI taxonomy): domain Bacteria; kingdom Pseudomonadati; phylum Pseudomonadota; class Betaproteobacteria; order Burkholderiales; family Comamonadaceae; genus Comamonas; species Comamonas antarctica. The sequence continues at coordinate 631,059 of NZ_CP054841.1, read as the reverse complement.
CCAGCCTGCGCATGGCGGGCCAGGTGGCGGGCGAGGAGATACCGCACCTGGTGCTCGACTACTCGGGCAGTGCCGCTCTCACCGCCGGGGTCACGCCCACGGCCGGGCCCCGGGGCTGCGCGGCGCCGGACTATGCCGGTTTTCCACACGGGCAGATCGCGCTCGTGCGCCGCGGCGGCTGCGAGCTGACCGACAAGGTGCTGGCGGCCGTGGCCGCGGGTGCCGTGGGCATGGTGATCCACAACGACGACGACGGGCCGCTGAGCGGCCAGCTCACGGTGCAGGCGCCGCTCGACGTGCCGGTGGTGCTGGTCAGCAAGACCGTGGGCGAGCAGTTGCTGCAGCGGCCGCTGCTTGGCGCGCCGCTTCAGCTGCAGACCCAGACCTCGCGCAGCCTGGGCACCAGCTACAACCTGATCGCGGAATCCACCGGCGGCGATCCATCGTATGTGACCATGGCCGGCGCCCACCTCGATTCGGTACGCGCCGGTGCGGGCATCAATGACAACGGCTCGGGCGTGGCGGCCCTGCTGGAGACCGCGCGCCAGATGGCCCGCGTCGCGCCCAAGAACCGCTTGCGGTTTGCCTTCTGGGGCGCCGAGGAGCAGGGCTTGATCGGCTCGACGCACTACGTGCGCACCCTGCCCGCGGCCGAGCGTGCAAAGCTCGGGCTGTACCTGAACTTCGACATGATCGGCTCGCCCAACCATGTGTTCGAGCTCTATGGCGGTGATGGTTCGGCGGGCGAGCAAGCCGTCTCCAGTCCGCTGCTGTCGGCAAAGATCGTCGATGTCTTCGAGCGTTTCTACGCCGACCGCGGCTTTGCCTCGCGGCGTGTGAGCTCCGGCGCGCGCTCGGACCACAAGCCGTTTGCCGACATCGGCGTGCCGTTCGGCGGTATTTTCACCGGTGCCGAGCAGATCAAGACCGCGGAGGAAGCCAAGACCTGGGGCGGCACGGCGGGCGAGCCCTACGATGCCTGCTATCACCGCGCCTGCGACACGCTGGACAACGTCAACGAAGAGGCGCTGGACGTCAACGCCGATCTGGTGGCCCACACGCTGCTGTTCTACGCGATGCAGCGCCTCGCGCCCTGAGGCGACGGGCCGCCGCGGCGCCGGCCGCCCATCGCGCCGGCACTGCCTTGGGCTGCGCCCGGGCAGGAAATGCCGGACCATGCGACAATTTTCGCCCTTTCGGCCCCGCACTTCCTTTAGCGCCTCGAACCTGCAGGGCGCCGGCATGCCGGCGCCCGCTGGCCGTGGCCGAGCGCCATGCTCTGCACCGAATCCCACTCGATACCTATCTGCGAATGAGTACGTTCCTGCCATCCGGCCACAACCTGTGGGTTGTGGCGGCGTCGTTTGTCATTGCCATGCTGGCTTCCTATGTCACGCTGGACCTGGCGCGGCGCGTGCGCACCGCGCAGCGCCGCGTCGGTATCGCCTGGTGGACCGCGGGCTCGCTGGTGATGGGCACGGGCATCTGGTCCATGCACTTTCTCGGCATGCAGGCCTTCGAGCTGCCGATTGCCATCGGCTTCGGCAGCGGCCTGACGCTGCTGTCGTGGCTGGCGGTGGTGGGCGCTGCAGCCGTGGCGCTCGGCCTGGCCAGCCGCGAGCATTTCGGCCGCTGGCAATTGGGGCTGGGCGCACTGGCCATGGGCGCGGGCATCAGCGGCATGCATTACATCGGCATGGCGGCCATGGACATGGCGCCGGGCATCGTCTGGGACCCGGGCATGGTCGCGCTGTCGGTGCTGATCGCGGTGCTGGCCTCGGCGGCAGCGCTGCTGATCTTCAAGTTTCTGCGCCAGGTCAAGCCGAGCCAGCGGCTGGGCTACCAACTCGCGGCTTCGTTCGTGATGGCGGTGGCGATCTGCGGCATGCACTACACCGGCATGGGCGCAGCGCGCTTCATGGTGGGATCCGTGTGCCTGAGCGCCGGCGAGCTCGGCGGCCCGGGGCTCACGGTGCTGGTGATCGTGGCCGTGGGCATGCTGCTGATCAGCACGCTGTTCACCTCGATTCTCGATGCGCGGCTGCAGAGCACGGCCGAGCGCCTGACCGAGTCGCTGCAGGAAAGCAATGCGCGCCTCAAGGCCGCGAACGACGAGCTGCAGCACCGCGCCTTTTCCGATCCGCTGACCGGCCTGCCCAACCGGCTGCTGTTCGAGGACCGGCTGCGCCAGGCACTGCTGCGGCTGGACCGCGCCAACCAGGGCGGCGTGGTCGAACGGCTGGCAGTGCTGTTCATCGATCTCGATGGCTTCAAGCCGATCAACGACTCGTTTGGCCACGCCGCGGGCGATGTGATCCTGCGCTGCGCGGCCGACCGCCTGCGGCGCGAGGCGCGCGATGGCGATACCGTGGCACGCGTCGGCGGCGATGAATTCCTGCTGCTGCTGGAGAACGTCAAGGACGAGGCCGCCTGCATCGCGGTGGCCGAGCGCGCGCTCAAGGCGCTGTCGCAGCCGTTCGAGCTGTCGGAAAAGCAGGTGCAGATCGCCTGCTCGATCGGCATTGCCGTCCACCCCGGGCATGGCGAACGCAGCAAGCTTGTGGCCAATGCCGATGCCGCGATGTATGCGGCCAAGCGCGCGGGCGGCAGCTGCCATGTGCTGTTCGAGCCGCACATGGGCTCCGATGCCTCGGCGCAGCTGGAACTGCAAAACGACCTGCGCCATGCGCTCGCGCGCGGCGAACTGTCGCTGCACTACCAGCCCAAGATCGACGGTCAGGATGGCCAGATCTGCGGCGTCGAGGCGCTGCTGCGCTGGACGCATCCGCAGCATGGCATGGTCAGCCCGGCGGTGTTCATTGCGCTGGCCGAGCGCTTCGGCCTGATCGGGCAGCTGGGCAGCTGGGTCATCGATGAGGCCTGCCGGCAGATCGCCGAGTGGAAACGCCGCGGCGCGAACCTCCGCGTGGCGATCAACATTTCCGCGCACCAGTTGCGCGACAACAGTCTGGTGGCACGCATCGAGCAGGCCTTGGCCAGGCATGGCGTGCCGGCCTCGCAACTGCTGTGCGAGATCACCGAAACCGTGGCCATGGAAGACATGAAAGCCACGCAGCGCACCTTTGACGGCCTGGCGCGCATTGGCGTGTTCCTGTCCATCGACGATTTCGGCTCGGGCTACTCGAGCCTGAACTACCTGCGGCAACTGCCCGCGCGCCAGCTCAAGATCGACCGCAGCTTCGTCAATGACCTGGAATTCAGCGAGGACGCGCGCTCGGTGGTGAATGCGGTGGTGAAGCTGGCGCACGCGCTGAACCTGCGCGTGGTGGCCGAAGGCGTGGAAACCGCGGCCCAGCGCGACATCCTGCTGGCCATGCACTGCGACGAGCTGCAGGGCTATTTCTTTGCCCGGCCGATGACGGCGCAGGCCCTGCTGGCCTGGTCGTCGGGCGACCAGGCCCGGGGCACGCTCGATACCCCGGCGCCGCGCGCCGGCGGGCCGCTGGTCTAGCGCCCGGTGCCCAGTGCCAGCGCGCCGTCTTCGCGTCAGGCGGCGGCAGCGCGCACCGGTTGGCCGAGGTAGGCCGGCAGCAGCTTGGCGGCCTTGCTGAAGATCTCGAACTCCTCGTCGGGCAGAGCCAGGGCCTGCTCGTCGAAGTGGCACATGGTGCCGTAGAGGTCGCCCTTGCCGTCGAGCAGCGGCAGGCCGATATAGGAGCGCAGCACGCCCTGGTACTTGTGGCCGTCGAGCCGGCGCTCGCCGCCCGAATCCTGGGTCCTGAAAGCACCCTCGCGGATGGTGAGGTGGCAGAAGCTGTCGACCAGCGGCACCACCTGCAGGAATTCCGGAATGATCTCGCCCTGCTTGTCATGCAGGAACATGCCGTGCAGTGCCCCTTCCTGCAGGCGGAACACGCCGGTATAGCGGTGCGGCACGCGGGCGTTGAGAAATGCCAGGCCCGCCGGGCCCTGGGTTTCAAGAAGGAGCCGGTACTGCTGGAGGGTGGGGGTTTGCATAGCCGGCCAGAATACGCGAAATCGGTGCGCACTGCTGGGCCGAATCGATGGCGGATGTCTGATTACGCCGCAGGACGCGGCTGACGTCGGGCCGCTGTCACTCCGTCTTGGGATGGGCCAGGAAAAAGCGCAGCATCTGCGCACTCGCGTCGACACCGGCCGGATCGGTGTGGCTGCCGGCGGGATGCCCGCCCGACCACGCATGCCCTGCGCCCTGCAGCTGCCAGTATTCGGCCACGCTGCGGCCATCACGGTCGTGATAGACGGTCTGGCGGTATGCCTGCCCCTGCGCCGAGCGTCCCGCGTGGGCGTGGGCGTTATCCTCGATGCCGTGTACCTGCAATGCGGCGTCGATCAACGCCTGCCCATTGCTGCTGTGCACCGTCTTGTCGGCATCGCCATGGAACACGATGGTCGGCGGCAGCGGATTTGGCGCTGGCGCGCGCACGGACACCGGCGGGCCGCTGCGCATGGCCGCCAGCGCCGACACCACGTCCGTCGCACTGCCGCGCGGCAGCCCCGAATGCACCCCCACGGCGGCAAACAGCTCCGGGTAGGTGGCGCCGAGGATGTCGGCCATCGCCCCGCCCGCCGACAGCCCGGCCACGTAGATGCGTGTCCGATCGACCTGCTGCTGCGCCGCCACCGACTCGGTCAGCGCCGCCAGCACGGCCGGCTCGCCGCGGCCGCGCTGCTGGTGCTGTGGATGGAACCAGTTCCAGCACTGGCGCGGGTTCTCGCGCCGGCTCTGCTCGGGGTACAGCACCACCATGCCCGCGGCGCGCGCGTGCTCGTTCATGCGCGTGCCGGCCGCGAAATCGGCCGCGTCCTGGGTGCAGCCATGCAGCATGACCAGCATCGGGCGCGGCGCCGCGGCGCGCGCCTGCGCCGGGACATACAGCTTGTAGGCCAGGGTACGGCCGCGGTGGGTGAAGCTGCCATCGCGCCAGTGCGCGCCGTCGCTGGCCGGGGCCGGGTGTTGGTCGCGCAGCAGCAACTGGCCCATGGCCGGGGTGTCAGGCGCAAGCCAGCGTTCCGGGTTCGAAGCCGGCACCGCGGGCAGGCTCGCCAGCACGGGCATGGCGGCATAGCGCCGGCTCTTGCGGGCCCATTTGCCGGCCTGCACGCGCATTTTTTGCAGCAGATAGTTCACATGCGTCCTTCGTTGGCGCCCGGCCGCTTGCGCTGGCGGGGCAGAAATTGAACCTTCCTGCACTGTGGTCGAGCGCGTTATGTTGCAGTGCAGCATTTGTCCGCGAACCGAGGTAGGTGCGAACCTACCCGAGGGGCTCTCCGGGTAGCGTGCAGCAGAGAGGACGGCGGTTTTTCGCACCGGCGGCAAGAGGATGGCCTACAGGCTTGGGGACCGGGCTCCCACGGCTTGGCCGGTCCTGGGCGCACTGAAAGACGCCGAGGATGGGCTTAACTTTGGTTCATGCAAGAAAACTGCCAAGCCACCCGCCGCGATGCCGCATCGGCCCGGGATCTCATCCGCGATTTCATTGCCGACAAGGCCTTCCCCTGCGTCGGCGCGAAATCGGCGCTGAACAAGGGCCGCCTGCAACTCGTGGAATTCGGCGCGCTGGGCGATCCAGCCACGACGCCGGCACTGCATGCGGCGCTGCAGTCCTATGCTGCGGCCTACCCCGATCCCGGCACCGTGCCCGCGACGTTCATTGCGGTGTTCGCGCCGGAAACGCTGGACGAGACAGCGTTCGAGCAGCGCCTGTGGCAGCAGCTCGAGGCACTGCATGCGCATGACTGCGCGCAGGGTATCGGCTGGGCGAAGGACGTGGCCGACGACCCCGAGCGCCACGATTTCTCCTTCAGCGTCGGCGGGCGCGCGTTTTTCGTCGTCGGCCTGCACCCGGGCGCCTCGCGGCTGGCGCGCCGCGCGCCGCTGCCCTGCCTGGTGTTCAATTTCCACGAGCAGTTCGAGCAGCTCAAGGCCAACGGCAAATATGCGAGCATGCAGGACGCGATCCGTACGCGCGACATCGCCCTGCAGGGCTCGATCAACCCCGTGCTGGCGCGCTTCGGCGAAGCGTCCGAGGCACGCCAGTATTCAGGCCGGGCGGTGGAAGCCGACTGGCAATGTCCCTTCCATTCGAAAGCCACGCAAGATGCATGAAGCCATGAGCGCCGTCACCCGTATTCCGCCCCAGTCGGGCGTTGCCTTCCGCATCCGGGCCGGGCAGATCCTGCGCATCTACGATCCGCTGGGCGAGCAGGTCGCCGACCTGTTTGCATTCAAGGACGATGACCACGCCTGCAGTCTGTCGTCGGGCCGCAGCATCGATTACGCCTCGAAGATCTACCTGAGCACCGGCGACATCCTCTACGCCAACGACAGCCGGCCGATGTTCCGCATCCTCGAGGATCAGGTCGGGCGGCATGATTTCCTGCTCACGCCCTGCAGCCAGGAAATGTTCGAGATCCTCTACCACCACCACGGCCACCATCCGAGCTGCTTCGAGAACCTGTACCGCGCGCTTGGCGAGTTCGGCATTCGGCCGGAGCAGATCGGCACCACGTTCAATGTGTTCATGAACGTCGAGGTCGGCCCGGATGGCGCGGTCGCGGTGAAGGCACCGAAATCGAAGCCCGGCGACTTCATCGATCTGCGCGCCGAAATGGACATGGTCTGCGGCCTGACCTCGTGCTCGGCGGAAAACTCCAACAACGGCCGCTTCAAGCCCATCGACTACGCCATCCTGCCGGGCGCTTGACGGCCCGGCGCTCAGGGATGTAAGCGGGCCATCGGCTGAACAGGCCACGGAACTTCCACCTACAAACCGGGGCGGGTTTGGGGAACACCATGGGGCTGCACGAAACGTGCTTGCAGCGTGCCAACGCTTTCATCCCACAGGACGGTTCCATGTCTTTTTCCCATGCGGCATTGATGTTTCAGCCCCGGTTGCGCGGCTGCGGCGCCAGCTCGCGGGCTGGTGTCGCGCATGGAAAACGCTAGTTTCCTCCAGCCGATGCCGCGGGCGGCCGGTGCCTGGCGCCTGGCCGATGTACGCCCGCATGCGCCGCTGTTCAACAGCTTCTGGATGGGCGGGTTCGAGGGCGCCGACCACCGCAACGGCCATGGCCATGCGCTCGACCCAAACCTCTGCAATGGCCACCGCGCCCGGCTGGACGAGGACTATGCGGCGCTGGCCGGCCTGGGCATCCGTGTGGTGCGCGAGAGCATAGGCTGGCGGCTGTTTGACGAAGGCGGCTCGGCCAGCCTGCCGGCGCTGGGCGCGCAGGCGCGGCTGGCAGCGCGCCATGGCATCCAGGTCATCTGGTCGCTGCTGCACTACGGCTGGCCGCAGCGCCTGGACCCGTTCGAGCGGCCCGACGAATTCATCGATGCCTTTGCCGCGCATTGCGCGCGGGTGGCGCGGGTGCTGGCCGGCGTCAGCGGTCCGGCCGCGATCTACCAGCCGGTCAATGAAATCTCCTTCCTGGCCTGGGCCGCGGGCCATACCGGCCTGATCCATCCCCATCTGCCGGGCGAGCCCGGGCGCGGCGCGCAGCTCAAGCGCGTGCTGGTGCGCGCCGCGCTGCGCGCCATCGATGCAATCTGGTGCGAAGCGCCGGGCGCGCGCATTCTGCATACCGATCCCGCCATTCATGTCGAGCCGCCGCTGGGCGCGGGCCCGGGCGCCTGCGCCGCCGCGGCGCGCGAGTGCGAAAGCCAGTTCGAGGCTTGGGACATGCTGGCCGGCCGCCGCGCGCCCGAGCTGGGCGGAGCGCCGCGCTATCTCGACCTGCTGGGCATCAACTACTACCACAACAACCAGTGGGAGCATGGCTCGCACGCCCGGCTGCATTGGCATCTGCAGGACCGGCGCCGGCGTCCGCTGCATCAACTGGTGTCGGCGCTGTGGCAGCGCTACCAGCGGCCGCTGTGCATCAGCGAAACCGGCCATGTGGGCGAAGGCCGCGCGCAGTGGCTGGACGATGTCGCCGGCGAGGCCGCGCTGTGCCATGCGCAGGGCATCCCGCTGCTGGGCCTGTGCCTCTACCCGCTGATCGACCGTCCCGACTGGCAGGACCCCGAGCACTGGCACCACAGCGGCCTGTGGGATGTGCCCGGCGCCGCGGCCGGCGACCTCACGCGCCGGCTGTGCCAGCCCTATGCCGAGCGCCTGCAGCACTGGCTGCAGGCGTTTCCCGATCACGCGCTTCGTTTTCCTCCACCCACCTCTGGTACGCCCATGACAAGCCTTCTGGTTTTCTCTCATCTCCGCTGGGACTTCGTGTACCAGCGCCCGCAGCAGCTGATGTCGCGCCTGGCGGCCGCGCATCCCATCCTGTTCATCGAAGAGCCGATCACCGGCGCCGAGCGCACCTGGCTCGAGCGCTACAGCCCCTGCGCCGGCGTGCAGGTGCTGCGCATGCACGTGCCCGGCAATGCTCCGGGCTTCGCCGACGTGCACATGGACCGCATGCGCACCTTGCTCAACCAATACCTCGAGGACCATGGCATCGACGAATACCTGCTGTGGTTCTACACGCCGATGGCCCTGCCGCTGGCGCAAGACCTCACGCCGCTGGGCAGCGTCTATGACTGCATGGACGAACTGGCGGCTTTCGACTTCGCGCCGCCGGAGCTGATCGCACGCGAAATGGCGCTCTTCGGCCAGGTCGATCTGGTGTTCACCGGCGGGCGCAGCCTCTATGAGTCCAAGCGCGAGCGGCATGCGGACGTGCACTGCTTTCCCAGCAGCGTCGACCATGCGCATTTCGGCCGCCGCGGCCTGGACGACCATCCCGACCAGGCCGGCCTTGCCGGTCCACGCCTGGGCTACTACGGCGTGATCGACGAACGGCTGGACATCGGCCTGGTGGCGGCGCTGGCCGATGCCCATCCCGAGTGGCAGATCGTGATGGTCGGGCCGGTGGTGAAGATCGATGCGGCGCGCCTGCCGCAGCGCCCCAATCTGCACTGGATGGGCCAGCGGCGCTATGACGAACTGCCGGCGTTCCTCGCCGGCTGGGATGTCTGCCTGATGCCGTTTGCGCTCAATGCCTCGACGCGCTTCATCAGTCCGACCAAGACGCTCGAATACCTGGCCGCCGGCAAGCCCGTGGTCAGCACGCCGGTGCGCGATGTCGCGCAGCAATACGCGACGGTGGTGCCGATTGCGGCCTCGCCGGCCGAATTCGTCGGCGCCTGCGAGGACCTGCTGGCGCGCACGCCGCAGCAGCGCGCGCAGTTCCAGGACGAGGCGGCCCAGGTCGTGGCGGCCACGTGCTGGGACCAGACCGCGGGCGCAATGCATGTGCTGCTCGAGCGCTTCGCGACACACGCCGCCGACGACACCGCGCAGTTGCCGGTGTGGGCTGCGGCGCCGCAGCGCGCACCCGCGCTGCCCATGGCCTGATTCCACCTCTTTCGAAAGCCTGGCATGGCGCATATTGCAATTGTCGGCGCCGGTTTCTCCGGCGCCGTACTGGCCCAGGAACTGGGCCGGGCGGGCCACCGCGTCGAGGTCTTCGATGCGCGCGCGCATGTGGCTGGCAACTGCCATACCGCGCGCGACGCAAAGACCCAGGTGATGCTGCACACCTACGGCCCGCATATCTTCCACACCAGCAACCAGCGGGTCTGGGACTACATCCAGCAGTTCGGCACCTTCATGCCCTTCGTCAACCGCGTCAAGGCCATCACGGGCGGGCGCGTGTTCTCGCTGCCGCTGAACCTGCTGACCATCAACCAGTTCCTGGGCCAGACCTTCTCGCCCGCGCAGGCGCGCGCCTTCTTTGCCGGGATTGCCGAGCAGGGCACGGGCACGCCGGCGAACTTCGAGGAGCAGGCGCTGGCGCTCATGGGGCGGGAGCTGTACGAGGCGTTCTTCAAGAACTACACGCTCAAGCAGTGGGGCATGGCACCGACCGAGCTGCCGGCCAGCATCCTCAAGCGCCTGCCGATGCGCTTCAACTACGACGACAACTACTACAACAGCCAGTACCAGGGCATACCGCGCGACGGCTACACGGCCATCGTCGAGAACCTGCTGGACCTGCCTAACGTCAGCCTGCACCTGGGCACGCGCTTCGCGCGCGCGCAGGCGGCCGGCTACGACCAGGTGTTTTGCAGCGGTCCGATCGACGCCTGGTTCGGCTATGACGAAGGCCGGCTCGGCTACCGCACGCTGGACTTCGTGCGCGAGGACCATGCGGACGACTACCAGGGCAACGCCGTCATCAATTATTGCGACCTGAGCGTGCCCTGGACGCGCATTTCCGAGCACAAGCATTTCGCGCCCTGGGAGCAGCATGCGGACACCGTGGTCTTCAAGGAATACAGCCGGCTGTGCGAGGGCGACGACACGCCGTATTACCCGATCCGCCTGGTGGCCGAGAAGGCGCTGCTGGCGCACTACGTGCAGCGCGCGCGGCGCGAGCGCAATGTCACTTTCGTCGGCCGCCTGGGCACCTACCGCTACATCGACATGCATGTGACCATTGCCGAGGCGCTCGATGTCGCACAGCACTATGCACAAAGCCTGGCCGCGGGCGTGCCGCCGGGGAGTTTCGTCGTCGATCCGCTGGGATGAAACGCCGCTGCGCCCAGGCTGCCTGTTTTTTGGGCATGCCCGGCAAACCCAGCACTGGCGCCACTTTCGCGAGTTGTTCCGGTAGTTATGCACAAGCTTGGACCCCGGCCGTGGGGATAAGGCGCGAGGGTATGGCGCCATTCCGCACGCCCTTGGCTTGCGCTAGAGTCAAAATCCCGTGGCACGGTTTCGCGCCGGCCCTTCTTCCCCTCACTTCCAGCCTGCATGATCACCGTCCACCATCTCAACCACTCGCGTTCGCAGCGCATTCTCTGGCTGCTCGAAGAACTCGGCCTGGATTATGAAATCAAGCGCTACGAGCGCGACCCGGAAACCAAGCTGGCCCCGCCCGAGCTCAAGGCCGTCAATCCGCTGGGCAAGTCACCGGTGATCGAGGACGGTGCGCTGGTGTTGAACGAGTCGGGCGCGATCGTCGACTATCTGATCCGCCGCCATGGCCAGGGCCGGCTGCAGCCCGATCCGGCGACGGCGGCGTACGATGAGTACATCAAGTGGCTGCACTTTGCCGAAGGCTCGGCCATGCTGCCGTTCATGCTCAACCTGTATGTCGGCCGGCTGGGCGAAGCCGGCAAGCCGCTGCACCCGCGCATCGCGTCGGAACTGGCGAATTTCCTCGGCTATATCGATGGCGCGTTGCGCGACACCCCCTACCTGATGGGCGCGGAGCTCAGCGGTGCCGACATTCAGCTGAGCTTCATTGGTGAACTCGCCAAGACGCAGCGCATGGATGCCCCCTATCCGCATCTGCAGGCCTGGCTGGCGCGCCTGCAGGCCCGGCCGGCCTACCAGCAAGCCATTGCGCGCGGCGGTGACTACGCATACGGCAAGTAGATGCGAGCCAGGCCCGTGCCGCCGGCAGCTTGCCTGTTTTTTGGGCAGACTCTGGAAACCCAGCACTGGCGCGGGGTTGCGCGCTTGTTGTGGCAGTTATGCACAGGCTTGGACCCAAGCTGTGGGGATAAGCCAGCGGGCATTGCCGGATACCGCGGCGCCGGGGGAACCGGGGAACCGTCCGACCCACCGGGAGATGGCCGGCTGTCGGGCAGGCTGAACGTCAGCGGCTGCGATCAGCCCGCTGTATCGGGCCGGGCCGGCGTGCGATGCGGCATTTGCGCAGTGCAAGCACCGCGTACCCGTCGGGCGTGAGACTGTAGATGGTGGCTTTGCGGCAGGCATTGGCGAGCGTCTGGATGGTGCCGGCCACCAACCCACCGTCGCGCAGGTCTTCAAACGCGCTGATTTCCTCAGGCAGATGAAGATGAAAGGGCTGCGTGCCGGACGCAGCCTCGAGAAGGCGGTATTTCATACTTCGCTTTCATTGGCTGCGTAGAGGGCAGCGGAAACTGAAAGTCAAAAGCGGGCTGCTACGACGCCAAGACCAATGGCCTGAAGATACGCCGACCACCTGGAAAAGCCAAGCTTTTTCGTGTTTGACCTACGTTGCTTGTGGGTGATGGCTTACAACATTGACCAGTCGGACGTCATTGATTGCTGCTACATGGCGTGGCCTGGCCGATGCGCGGTTGCGCCTGCAGCAGACCGACGAAGGTCTGCACGCAGGCATCGGCTTCGCTGGCGCGCAACGCCGCACGGATGCAGGTCTGGCCCTGCGGGTCCGACAGCGGGCGAAAGTGCACGCCTTCGGGCCGGATGCTGCGGTAGGTACTGGGCACGATCGATACGCCGAGGTTGGCGGCGACCAGTGCCAGCGTGGTCGCGGTCTCGCTGCTTTCCTGGGCGATCTGCGGGCTGAAACCGGCGCGGCTGGTGAGCAGCGCAATGCGCTCCCAGAGGCCGCAGCCCAGGGTCTGCGGCTGCAGCACGAAGGCTTCGCCGGCCAGCGCCTGCAGCGCGATCGGCGCCATGTCCTGGCCCGCCAGCGGGTGGCTCGCCGCGACCGCGACGACCAGCTCGTCGTGCCACAGCTCCCACGAACGCAGCCATTCGGGAATATGCAGATGGGGCGAGGGCCGCAGCAGTCCGACATCGATCTCGCCCTGCAGCAGGCCTTCGAGCTGTTCCCCGGTGGTCAGGTGGCGCAGTACCACCTCGACATGCGGATAGGCCTGGCGAAAGCCCTGCAGCAGCCGAGGAAAGGCGGGAAACAAGGGCACGGACGCGGTGAAAGCCAGGCGGATGCGTCCGGCCACGCCCGAATGCGCCATCTGCGCCTCGCGCCGCGCGAGCGCGTAGTGCGCGGTGATGCGGCAGGCGTGGGCGTAGAACACGCGCCCGGCCTGCGTCAATGCGACCGAGCGGCGCGAGCGCTCGAACAGCAGTACGCCGAGTTCGGCCTCGAGCGCCTGGATCTGCTGGCTCAACGGCGGCTGGCTGATATGCAGGCGCTCGGCGGCGCGGCTGAAGTTGAGTTCCTGCGCGACGGCAATGAAGTAGTTGAGGCGGCGGAAATCCATGAGTCGAAAAACCTCTCAATACGCGTCCAAAAAAGTATTGGACGATATAACAGGCTGTGCCGAGAATGCCGCAAAAAAACCCGGTTCACCCAAAGGAAGACAGACCATGACCTCGCGCACCCGCCGCACCCTTGCCACTGCCCTGCTGCTGGCCATCCCCTGCCTCGTTCTTCCCGCGCATGCCGCAGGCTACCCCGACAAGGCCATCACCGTGGTCGTGCCCTATTCGCCGGGCGGCGGCGTGGACATCATCACGCGCTTGATCACGACGCCCATGGCGCAGACCCTGGGCCAGAGCCTGGTGGTCGACAACAAGCCCGGTGGCGGCACCAACATCGGCATGTCGGCGGTGGCGCGCAGCCCGGCCAACGGCTACACGCTGCTGACCTCGTCCAATACGCTGACGACCAACAAGGCGCTGTACTCGAAGCTCAATTTCGATCCCCTGGCCGACTTCGTGCCGATCGGCCGCATCGGCGAGGCCGCGCTGGTGGTGGTGGTCAATGCCAAGTCGCCCTACAAGACCCTGGGCGAGCTGGTGGCCGCGGGCAAGGCCAAGCCCGATGCGCTGTCGTTCGGCACCGCCGGCGTCGGCAGCTCGGGCCACATGGCCAGTGAACTGCTGCTGCGCGCGGGCAGCTTCAAGGCCGTGCATGTGCCCTACAAGGGCGGCTCCTCGGCCGTGACCGATCTGCTGGGCGGGCGCCTGGACTTCATGGCCATCAACCCGCTCGAAGTCGTGAGCCATGTGAAGAACGGCTCGCTGCGCGCGCTGGCGATGCTCAACACCAAGGGCTCGCCGCTGCTGCCCGAGGTCAAGACCGCCCAGTCGCTGGGCTACAACGTGCAGGCCACGGTGTGGTGGGGCCTGAACGCGCCCAAGGGCACGCCGGCGCAGGTCATCGAGACGCTGAACAAGGCGTTGAATGCCGCGCTCGCCACGCCCGAAGTCAAGACCCGGCTGGCCGAGATCGGCGCCACCCCGGTGGGCGGAACGCCGGCCGAGTTCGCGCAGTTCATCCAGGCCGAGTCCGCCTCGCTGGGCGAGCTGATCAAGTCCGCGGGCATCACCGCCGACTGATGCCACCCGCGCCACCCCGCGCGCGATTGGAGAACCGCACCATGACCAAGACCACTTACCGAGCGCTTGGCGCCATTGCCGTCTTGAGCGCCGCGCTGCTTGGCACGGCGTGCCAGGCGCCGGGCGCACACAGCGGCGCCGCTGCCGCCCCCCTGGCCGTCGCTGCACCGGCCAGCGCGGCGCAGCTCCAGGCGCTCGCGCCCACCGGCGCGCTGCGCGTCGGGCTGTACCCCGGCAGTCCGACCTCGCTGCTGCCGGGCGCGGCGGGCCAGGCGCCGCGCGGGCTGGGCTATGCGCTGGGCGAGGCGCTGGCGCGCCAGCTGGGCGTGCCCTTCCAGCCCGTGGTGTTCGACAAGAATGCCGATGTGCTGGCGGCGGCCAAACGCGGCGAGGTCGACCTGGTGTTCACCAATGCCACGGCCGAGCGCAAGGCCTATGTCGATTTCACCGGCACCGTGCTGAACATTGAAAAAAGCGTGCTGCTGGCCCCGGGCAGCCGCATCGAAGCACTGGACCAGCTGAACCAGCCCGCGTTGCGCATTGGCGTGAGCGCCGGCAGCTCCACGGGCCAGGAACTGCAGCAGATCTACCCGCGCGCGCAGCTGCGCGACATGCCCTCGCTGCAGCATGCCGGCCAAGCCCTGGCCAAGGGCGACATCGACGCCTTTGCCACCAACAAGTCGATCCTGTTTGCGCTGCAGGAGCAGGTCGCGGGCAGCCGCGTGCTGCCCGGCGCCTGGGGCATGGAGTCGTTTGCGCTGGGCATGCCCAAGGGCCGCCCCGTGCAGGGCCTGACCTACGTGGAGCGCTTCGCGGCGCAGCAGCAGGCGGATGCGCAACTGCAGCGTTGGATCGAGCAGGCCGCGCTGCGCGGCGCCGTGCTGCCCAAGCGCTGATCGGCGGGCAGCGCGCCGCGATAATCGGCGCGATGCCCCGTCAGCAAAGCGCCACCCTCATCGGCCTCGTTGCCATCGTTCTCTGGTCCTCGATCGTGGGGCTGATCCGCCGCGTCAGCGAAGGCCTGGGCGCCACCGGCGGCGCGGCCATGATCTATACGCTGGCCACCGTGCTGCTGCTGGCGACGGTGGGTTTTCCACGGCTGCGCGCCATGCCGCGCGCCTATCTGTATTGGGGCAGCGCGCTGTTCGTGTCGTATGAGCTGTGCCTGGCGCTGTCGATCGGCTATGCCAACACGGGCCGGCAGGCGATCGAGGTCGGCATGGTCAACTACCTGTGGCCGACCTTCACCATGCTGGCGGCCATGGCCTTCAACGGCCAGCGCGCGAGCGCGCTGGTGCTGCCGGGCTTGCTGATCTCGCTGGCCGGCATCGCCTGCGTGCTGGGCGGCGAGCAGGGCCTGGACCCGGCGGGCATGCTGGCCAATGTCCGGGACAATCCGCTGAGCTATGGCCTGGCCTTTGCCGGCGCGCTGATCTGGGCCGCCTACTGCACCGTCACCGCGCGGATTGCCAAGGGCAGCAATGGCATCGCGCTGTTTTTCCTGCTCACGGCACTGGCACTGTGGACCAAGTACCTGCTGCTCGGCGGCCCGGCGATGCAATGGAGCTGGCCAACCGGCCTGCATCTGGTCCTTGCCGCCGGCGCCATGGGCTTTGGCTATGCGGCCTGGAACGTCGGCATCCTGCATGGCAATGTGACGCTGCTCGCCGGCGCCTCGTATTTCACGCCGGTGCTGTCGGCGGCGCTGGCCGCGGTGCTGCTGGGCGTGCCGCTCACGGCCACGTTCTGGTCGGGTGCGGCGCTGGTCTGCGGCGGCGCCATGCTGTGCTGGCTCGCGACCCGCGCCGCAACGCGCCAGCGGCCGGCTGCCCGGGACTGAAGCCGTCAGCGCGCCTGCGACGGCGCCAGCAATGCGCTCAGGGAGGCTTGCTGGCTGAGCACTTCGAACCAGTTGCTGTAGCCGGCGTCGCTGGGGTGCAGGCCATCGGCCGCATACATCAGGTCGGGTTGCCGGGCCATGGGGTCCTGGGCGCGTTCCTGGTAGCGGTCGACATACACCGCCTGGTGGCGCGCCGCGGCCTCGCGCACCAGGCCGTGCAGCGTGCGCGAGCGCGCGCTCAGGTACCAGGACACCGGGGGAAAGAATAACGGCGCGTTGCCGACATTGCCGGCCGGCATGATCAGCACATGCGCGCTGCGCGCGCGCGCGAGTTCGGCCACGCGTTCGATATCGCCGCGCATCGCGCTCTCCGAGCGCAGCCGCATCACGTCATTGCCACCGGCCTGCACCAGCACCAGATCGTAGCGCCCGGTCGCGGCTTCGAGCTGCCCGCGGACATCGGCAAAGGTCGCGCCGTTCTTTGCGCGGTTGTCGATCTCCAGCCGCGGCCAGGCCTGGGCCAGCAGGCCGGCCAGGCTGGTCTGCGGCGAAGTCGCGCCGGTGCCGACGCCGGTACTGTCGCCGACGATCAACAGGCGCTGCGCCGGGTCCGCGGGCAGGCGCTGCAGCGGCTCGCTGCGCTCGACCAGCGCGCGCGCCTCGTTCAGGCGCCAGGGCGCGCAGCCGGATGCCATGAGGACGGCGCCCACCAGCATTGCCAGCAGGGCGGGCCTCACCAGTCTGGACGGTTTGTGCATGGTCTGCAGTCTAGGGCGCGAAGGCTTGGGACGGATGTAGTCCGCAAGGCTGAGTCGCAGCGCCGACGCGCGGCGCCATGGCCGCTGACTGGACCGCGCTCAGCGTGGGTCGACCTGGGTGTGCTGCACCCAGATCAGCGCATCGATATCCACGCCCAGCGCCCTGGCGCGGGCCACGATCGCGGTCCGCGTGTCCTGGTCCAGCGTCTTGTCGCGTGCCAGCACCCAGCAATAGTCCAGATCTGCCCCGACCACCAGCGCCCAGCGATAGTCCGCGTCGAGCGACACCACGTGATAGCCGCCATAGAACGGGCCAAAGAACGAGACCTTGAGCGAGCCGGTGGTGGGCGCGCCGGTGAAGCGGGCCTTGCCAACGGCTTCACGCCATTCGCCCGATGCCGGCGAGAAGCCGCGGTTGACCACCTGCACGCTGCCGTCGGCCTGGGGCGTGTAGGTGGCGGACACATCGGTCAGGCCGCGCTCGAAGCGGTGGTCCAGCCGCGCGATCTCGTACCAGCGGCCCTGGTAGCGCTGCAGGTCGAACGCCGTGACGGCCTCGACCCCCGCGGGGGGGCGCGTGCTGGTGCAGGCACCGAGCAGGGCCGCCGTGGCGATGGCCAGGGCCAGCCAGCTCAGGCGGCCTTGGCGGGTAGGGGAAAAACGCAGCATGGGACAGGCCTTTCACGGAGCAAGAGAGGGGGGAGCGCTTTGCCGCCAGCATACGGCAGCCGCGCCAAACCAGCCAAGGGCGCGCCGGCGCCGGCGCTTTTCCCCGTACAGTGGGCCAAGTTCCCGGGCCTGCCGTTGTGCCCGGGCTTGTCTGGAGATGCCGATGATTGTCGAAGTGGTGGATTTCAAGATCGCTCCCGAGCAGCACGAAGCGTTTGGCCCGGTGCTCAAGAACGCCGTGCAGACCGTGCTGTCGCAGGCCGCGGGCTATGCCGGGCACAGCGTGCTGGCCTGCATCGAGACCCCGGGCCGCTATGTGCTCACCGTGCATTGGGAAACGCTCGAAGACCACACCGTCGGCTTTCGCCAGTCGCCGGCCTTCACCGCATGGCGCGCGCTGATCGGCCCGTTCTTCGCGCAGCCGCCGCATGTGGAGCATTTCATGGTGGTCGACAGCCGCGCGCCGAACTGAGGGCGCGCGGCGGCGCTGCCGCATCGGTGGCTGCGCCTCAATCCGCGGCCTGCCCATGCTCCTGCGCCTGGAAGCGCAATCCCACGCCGGGTTCGGTCAGGATGTAGCGCGGCGCCGCGGCCGCGTCGCCGAGCTTGTGGCGCAGCTTGCCGACCAGGATGCGCAGGTAGTGCGCGTCGTCCGCATGGGTCGGGCCCCACATCTCGCGCAGCAGCTGCGGCTGGGTCAGCAGGCGCCCGGGCTGGCGCGCCAGCAGCGACAGCAGCGCGAACTCCTTGCGCGTCAGCGCCACGGGCTGGCCGCGCAACTGCACCTCGCGCCGCGCCAGGTCGATGCGCAGCACGCCGTCGTCATAGACCGGCTCGGCATCCGGCGCGCGGCTGGCGTTGCGAAGCAGCACGCGGATGCGCGCCATGAGCTCCTCGATGCCAAAGGGCTTGGTCACATAGTCGTTGGCACCGGCATCGAGCAGCGCCACCTTCTGCGTCTCGCTGGAGCGCACCGTGAGCACGATGACCGGCACGCGCGACCATTGGCGCAGCTCCCTGAGCACCTGCTGGCCGTCGCGGTCGGGCAGGCCCAGGTCGAGGATCACCAGGTCGGCGCCCTGGGTGGCGAGCAGCGCCAGGCCGCGCTCGCCGGTATCGGCGAGCAAGGTGGCGTAGCCCTGCGAGCGCAGGCTGATGTCGACGAACTTGCGGATCTGCGGCTCGTCGTCGATGACCAGCACGCGCGCCGCGAGGGCCGCGGTCTGGGTGGATGGCTGTTCCATGTTCAATGCTTTCCTGGCGCCGTCGGCTCGCCCCAGGGCAGCGTCAGGCGGATGGTGGTGCCGCGGCCTTGCGGCCCGGGCAGGGCCTCGACGCTGCCGAGGTGCGCGCCAATGATGGCCTGCACGATGGTCAGGCCCAGTCCCGTGCCCTGCTGGCCGCGGTCGCCGCGCTCGACGCTGTAGAACATGTCGAAGATGCGGTGGCGCTCGTCCTCGGGAATGCCCGGGCCCTGGTCGCAGACGTCGATCTGCAGCAACCCGGCCTCGGTACTGCGCGCCAGCACGCGGATGGCGGCGCCGGGCGGCGAGAACTTGGCGGCATTTTCCAGCACATTGAACAGCGCCTGCTCGACCAGCGCCGGATGCACATGCGCCAGCGGCAGGCCGTCGGGGATCTCGGCTTCGACGCGGGCGTGGCCGACATAGCGCTGCAGGCGCCGCGCGGCCGAGCCCACCAGTTCGTCCACGCCAATCCAGTCGCGCTCGAGCGCAAGGCCCTGCTGGCCCAGGCGCGTCATGTCGAGCAGGTTCTGGATGTAGCGATCGAGGCGCTCGCCCTCGAGGCGTATGGTCTGCAGCAGGCTGTGGCGGTCGTCCTCGCCCATGTCCTTGCCGTAGCTCGACAGGCTGCCGGCCGCGCCTATCATCGCCGACAGCGGCGAGCGCAGGTCGTGCGATACCGACGACAGCAGCGCCGAGCGCAGGCGCTCGGTCTCGGCGCTGACGCGCGCCGCCTCGAGATCGGCCACCAGGCGCGCGCGCAGCGCGGCCTGGGCGATGTCCTCGACCATGCTCTCGGCCAGGCGCCGCTGCTCGAAGCCGAGCCGCGCCATGCCCGCCGGCCATTGCAGCCCGGCCACGCCCAGCTGCTGCTGGTCCGAGCGCACCGGCAGGAACCACCAGGCCGACTGCGACAGCGTGTCCGTGTAGCGGCCGCTGGCCTGGCCGTGGCGCTCGGTCCAGTCCGCGGCCGCGAGGTCCTTGTCGTCCAGCAGCGCGGCGTTCGCGGCCGGCTCCGCGGCACCCTGGATGCGGATCCAGGCACGCGCCTGCAGCGTCGACTGCAGCGCGGCCGCGCCCGCGGCCATGACCTGGCCCAGGTCGGCGGCCTTGGACAGCTGCTGCCCCAGGCTCTGCAGCGCTGTCGCATGCGCATTGGCGGCGCGCAGCGCCACGACCTGCTGCCGCAGCTGCGAGGCCAGCCGCCCGGCAATCAGCGCCGTGGCCAGGAACATCGCCGCCGTGGCCACGCCGCCGTGCGAGCCGATGGCCAGCGTCAGCAGCGGGTCGAGAAAGAAGAAGTCGTAGGCAAAGAAGCACAGCACGGCGGTGGCCACGGCCGTGGCCAGGCGGCTGCGCGCGGCCACCAGCAGCACCGCCAGCAGGAACACCATCGACAGGTCTTCGAGCCCGAGAAAGCGCTGGCCCAGCGCCGCGGCGGCGGCCGCGCCCGCGGTGGCCAGCAAGGCCCGCAGCGGCGCGCGCCAGCCCAGGGCCTCGGCGTTCACGCCATGCCGCAGCCGTGCGCGCTGGCGCGCCTGCGGCGTGCTGACGATGGTCAGCTCGTAGCGCGCGCCGCGCCGCAGCAGCTGCTGCGTCAGCGTGCGGTTGAAGATGCGCGCGACCGGCCGTTCGCGCGTGCGGCCGATGACGATGGAGCGCGCGCCGCGCGCCGCGGCCGCGTCCAGCAGCACCTGGGCCACGTCGGCGCCATGCAGGATCTCGGTGCCGCCGCCCAGGTTGCGGGCCAGCGCAAAGGCCTTGTCGATCTCGCGCTGGCGCTCCTGCCGCGCGCGCCCGAGGCTGCGCGGCGTCTCGACGCAGACCACCGACCAGGGCGCGCCGCGGCGCTCGGCCAGGCGCGCGCCGGCGCGCACCAGGTATTCGGACTGGCCCTGGCCGTCGATCGCCACCAGCACATGGCGCTGCAGCGCGATGCCGCCCAGGCCGCGCGCGCTGCGCGTTTCGCGCAGGTCGGCATCGACATGGTCGGCCACGGTCTGCATCGCCAGCTCGCGCAGCGCCGTCAGGTTCGAGGGCGAGAAGAACGCCTGCAGCGCCTGCCCGGCCTGATCGGGCAGGTAGACCTTGCCCTGGTGCAGGCGCTCGATCAGCTCGCGCGGCGGCAGGTCGACCAGGCGGATGTCGCGCAGCCGCTCGAGCAGCGCATCGGGCACGGTCTCGGCGACGCGGATGCCGGTGATCTGGTGCACCACATCGTTGAGGCTCTCGAGGTGCTGGATGTTGAGCGTGGTGTAGACATCGATGCCCGCGTCCAGCAGTTCCTCGACATCCTGCCAGCGCCGATCGTGGCGGCTGCCGGGCGCGTTGCGGTGCGCGAGTTCATCGACCAGCGCCACGGCCGGGCGGCGCGCGAGCAGCGCGTCGAGGTCCATCTCGTCGAGCCGGCGGCCCTGGTAGTCGATGCTGCGCCGCGGCACCAGCGGCAAGCCCTCGGCCAGGGCCTGGGTTTCGGCGCGGCCGTGGGTCTCGACGATGCCGATGGCCACGTCCTGGCCCTGGCGCAGCAGTTCACGCGCGCGCGCCAGCATCGCGCAGGTCTTGCCCACGCCGGGCGAGGCGCCCAGGAACAGCGTGAGCCGGCCCGCGCCCTCGCGTTGCAGCGCGCCGATCAGCGCGTTGGCCTGCGCGGCCTGCTCAGCGCCCATCGCAGGGCGCCTGGAAGTTCATGTAGTGCATGCGCCAAGCCTACCGGTGATTCTTCGCCTGCACAGCCAGTTGCAGCGCCGATTTCGCGGGTCCAGGGGACATGATCAGCACGCGGCGCTCCGGCGTGTTGCCCACGGCCAACGCAAAGCCCAGCGCCGCCGCACCCGCCACGGCCAGGCGCACCGGCCGGCGGTACCCGGCAAGAAATCCGCGCACGGCGGCCCAGCCAATGGGAGTCGACGGAAAGCTTGCCCGGCACAGGCGCGGCGAGCCGCCCAGCACCACCAGTTCCAGCCGCTCGGCGCCAGCCGCGACACCCACCGCGAGTTCACGGCTCATCGCGCTGCTTCCTTGGCATCCAGCGCCAGATTGAGCGCCAGCACATTCACCCGCGGCTGACCCAGCACGCCCAGCTGCCGCGTCTCGGTATGCTGCGCGACCAGTTGCTCCAGCGCGGCCCGCGGCATGCCGCGCGCCTGCGCCACGCGCGCGATCTGCACGGCGGCGCCCTCGGGACTGATATGCGGGTCGCTGCCGCTGCCCGATTGGGTGAACAGCTCGGCGGGCACGGCGGCGGGCGCGATGCCCTCGCGCTGCGCCACCGCGGCGCGCGCCGCATCGAGGCGCGCGCGCAGTTCGGGGTGGCTGCGCGCCTGGTTGCTGCCGGCCAGGGCCATGGTGTCGTAGCCCGCCGCCGAAGGCCGCGGCTGGAAGTAGCGCGCGCCCGTGAACGGCTGCGCCACCAGCGCCGAGCCGACCACGCGGCCGCCCTGCTCGAGCAGGCTGCCGTTGGCGGCCGCGGGAAACAGCGCCTGGCCCAGCCCGACGCCGGCCAGCGCGTAGAGAAAGCCGAAACCGGCCAGCGTCAGCCCGGTCAGGCCCAGGGCGCCGCGCAGCAGGCCGCGCGCTGCCAGCGCGGCCGGGGCCGGGGCCGGCGCAGCGCCGGGAAAAGTGGAAATATCCATGACAGAACCCTCAGAGGTGGAACAGCGTCGACAGCAGCAGGTCGATGAGCTTGATGGCAATGAAAGGCAGCAGCAGCCCGCCCAGGCCGTAGACCAGCATGTTGCGGCGCAGCAGCGCGGTTGCGCCCGCGGCGCGAAAGCGCACGCCGCGCAGCGCGAGGGGAATCAGCAGCGGAATGATCACGGCGTTGAAGACCAGCGCCGACAGCACCGCGCTCGAAGGGCTCGACAGCTGCATCACGTTGAGCGCGGCCATCTGCGGAATCGCCACGGCAAACAGCGCGGGCAGGATGGCAAAGTACTTCGACACGTCGTTGGCCAGCGAGAAGGTGGTCAGCGCGCCGCGCGTGATGAGCTGCTGCTTGCCGATCTCCACCACGGCCAGCAGCTTGGCCGGATCGGAGTCGAGATCGACCATGTTGCCGGCCTCCTTGGCGGCCTGCGTGCCCGAGTTCATCGCCAGCCCGATGTCGGCCTGGGCCAGCGCGGGCGCGTCATTGGTGCCATCGCCGACCATGGCCACCAGCCGGCCTTCGGCCTGCTCGGCGCGGATGCGCGCGAGCTTGTCCTCGGGCCGCGCCTCGGCAATGTAGTCATCGACCCCGGCCTCGGCCGCGATATGCGCCGCCGTGAGCGGGTTGTCGCCAGTGATCATCACCGTCTTGATGCCCATTGCGCGCAGCTGCGCGAAACGCTCGCGGATGCCGTGCTTGACGACGTCCGACAGCGCGATCACGCCCAGCAGCTGGCGCCCGTCGCTGACCACCAGCGGCGTGGCGCCGGTGCGCGCGATGTCGGCCACGCGCTGCTCCAGCGCCACCGGCACCTGGCCGCCCAGCGCGCGCACATGCGCGGCCATTGCCGCCAGCGCGCCCTTGCGGATCACGCGCCCGCCCGGCAGGTCCACGCCCGACATGCGCGTTTGCGCCGAAAACGGCACGAACTGCGCGCCGGCGGGTGCCTCAAGCGCCAGGCCGGCCAGCTTCACCACCGACTTGCCTTCGGGCGTCGGGTCGGCGAGCGAGGCCAGCAGCGCGGCCTCGCGCAGCTGCGGCAAGCCCACGCCGGGCAGGGCGTGGAAGGCGGTGGCCTGGCGGTCGCCATGGGTGATGGTGCCGGTCTTGTCGAGCAGCAGCACATCGATGTCGCCCGCGACTTCGACGGCCTTGCCCGACTTGGCCAGCACATTGGCCTGCAGCGCGCGGTTCATGCCGGCAATGCCGTTGGCCGGCAGCAGCCCGCCAATGGTGGTCGGAATCAGGCATACCAGCAGCGCCACCAGCAGCACCGGATTGACCTCGACGCCGACGAAGCCGCCAATGAAGGGCAGCGTCGCGACAACGATGGCGAAAGTCAGCGTCATCACCATCAGCAGCAGGCCCAGCGCGATCTCGTTGGGCGTCTTTTGCCGACTCGAGCCTTCGACCAGCGCGATCATGCGGTCGAGGAAGCTGTGGCCCGGCTCGGCGGTGACGCGCACCACGATGCGGTCGGACAGCACCAGCGTGCCGCCAATCACGCCCGAGCGGTCGGTGCCGGCCTCGCGCAGCACCGGCGCCGATTCGCCGGTCACGGCCGCCTCGTTGATCGAGGCCAGGCCCTGTTCGATCTCGCCGTCGGCCGGCACGAGCTCGCCGGCCTCGACCAGCACCTGGTCGCCGGGGCGCAGTTCGGCCGCGGGCACGCGGGCCTCGCCGCCCGCGGCGTCGATGCGCCGCGCCATCAGGTCCTGGCGCGCGCGCCGCAGCGACGCCGCCTGGCCGCGGCCGCGCGACTCGGCCACCGCTTCGGCGAAGTTGCCGAACAGCACGGTGATCAACAGGATGGCGGTCACGGCCATGCCGAAACCCGGTGCCGCCAGGCCGGCCAGCGTGGCTGCGGCCGCGAGCAGCGTGCCGGCCCAGACCACGGCCATGACCGGATTGCGCAGCATGTGCTGCGGCGCGAGCTTGGTGAACGCGGCGATCAGCGCCGGGCGCAGGCTCTCTTGGGAGTGTGCGTTTCGCATGGAGTTTCCTTCAGGGCGCGCGCAGCGGCGCGAGGGCCAGATGGTCGGCCACCGGGCCGAGCACCAGCACCGGCATGAATTGCAGCAGCGTGAGAATCACAACGATGGCGGTCAGCGTGAGCGCGAAGGTGGGAGTCTCCACCTGCAGGCTGCCCGGGCTTTCGGGCGCGCGGCGCTTGCGCGCCAGCATGGCCGCAAGCGCCAGCGGAATCAGCAGCGCCGGATAGCGGCCCGCGGCCAGCACGAAGGCCGCGCTGAGGTTCCACCAGAGCGTGTTGTCGGCCAGGCCCTCGAAGCCCGAGCCATTGTTGGCAAACGCCGAGACATATTCGTAGAACACCTGGCTCAGGCCGTGGAAGCCCGGGTTGGAGTTGCCGGCCAGGCCGGGCACGGCCAGCGCCACCGCGGTGAAGCCCAGGATCACCAGCGGCTGCCACAGCACCAGCACCGCCAGCAGCCGCACCTCGGGTGCCTCGATCTTGCGGCCGAACAGCTCCGGCGTGCGCCCGGTCATCAGCCCCGCCAGGAACACGCTCAGCAGCAGGTGGACGATGAACTGCTGCAGCCCGCAGCCGACGCCGCCCCAGATCGCATTGATCAGCATGTTGCTCAGGGCCGCCAGGCCGGTCAGCGGCGCGGCCGAATCCAGCATCAGGTTGACCGAGCCGTTGTTGACCTGCGTGGTCGTCGCGGCCCACAGCGCCGCGGCCTCGGCGCCCAGGCGCAGTTCCTTGCCCTCCATCAGCGCGCTGTCGGCGGCAGTGGCGGAATGGGCCTCCGACCAGAGCGAGAACCCCGTGGACAGCAGCGACAGGCACAGCATGCTGCCGAACACCAGGGCGCCAAACCGGCGCCGGCCGGTGAACGGCGCGATCATGAAGATGATGGACACCGGAATCAGCGCGATGGCCAGCAGCTGCAGGAAGTTCGACAGCGGCGTCGGGTTCTCCAGCGCCACCGTGCTGTTCGGGCCATACCAGCCGCCGCCATTGCTGCCCAGCTGCTTGATCGCGACCATGGGCGCGACCGGGCCCAGCGGGATCTTCTGCTCCCTGAACGTGGCGCTGCTCTCGACCGGAGCCGCGACGGGGCCGGCGGCCAGCGTCGCGGGCACGCCCTGCGAGGTCAGCAGCAAGGACAGCAGCAGGCACAGCGGCAGCACGAAGCGCAGCGTGGCGCGCACCACATCGGCCCAGTAGTTGCCGACATCGATGCCGCTCGACGCGGCGCCTGGGGCGGTTGGCGCTGACCCGCGTGGCGCTGGCCCGCTAGGCGCTGGCCCGCTCGGCGCTACCCCTCCCAGCAACCCGCGCAGCGTGGCCGCGGCCACGGCCAAGCCCATCACCGGCGTGACCACCTGCAGCCCGATGACCCCGGTCATCTGCGCCAGATACGACAGCTGGGCCTGGCCGGAGTAATGCTGCTGGTTGGTGTTGGTGAGAAACGAGACCATGCTGTGCAGCGCCAGGTCCCAGCGCATGTTCGGCACGCCATCGGGATTGAGCGGCAGCCAGGCCTGGGTCATGAAGATGCCCCAGACCGCAAGTGCCAGCAGCAGGTTGCTCAGCAAGAAGGCTGCGGCGTAGCCGCGCCAGCCCATGCCGATGTCGGGGCGCGTGCCCAGCAGGCGGTAGATCGAACGTTCGAGCCAGCCGAACAGCCAATCGCCGCGCATGGGCGCGCCGCGCATGACGGCCGCGAGGTAATGCCCCAGCGGCCAGCCCAGGGCCAGCAGCAACGCGAGAAACAAGCCCCATTCAAGCATGGTGCAGCACTCCGTGAAGGTCCGGGGCGGGTGGAGAGAAGAAAGGGGAAACGCGAAGCATGGGGGTATCGGATTGGCAGGCGATATAGCCAAATCCATTGTTCGCCCAGGGCGCGTAAATTTGCCATGCCGCAAGACGGCAGGCGCATAAATTCGGCGTAAATTCTGCGCGGCCATGCCGGTGCATTGGGGGCCATTCATGCAGCTGGTTGGCGTGCGCAAAAGCGCAATTTCTTCTTGTTACATATGTCACAATCATGGGGTTTTCATGACAAAAACGAGACCCCAATGCGTACAACGATGAATTACAAGCTTTCGGCCTTGGGCCTGGCCGCGCTGCTGAGCGCCTGTGGTGGTGGCGGCAGTGATGGCAGCGCCGCGGACAACGGCGCATCGGTTCCCGCGGGCGCGGTGACCGTCAGCGGACAGGTGATCGACGCGCCGATTGCCGGCGCCAAGGTCTGCCTGCAAGTCGACGGCGCCGCGGCGCGCGATGCGGCCAGTGCCGCCATCTGCTCGGCCGACACCGATGCCCAGGGCAACTACACGCTGGCCGTGCCGCGCAGCCTTGGCTCCGGCGTGCTGACCCTGGTGGCCAGCAAGAGCGGCGGCATCAAGCTGGTGTCCACGCTAGGCACGCTCGAGCAGGTCATTGCCGCCGCGGGCAGCAGCGGCGTCGCCACCGCGACCAGCCTCCCCGCCGCGCGCGTGACGCACTTCACCACCGCAGATTTCGTGCTGGCCGACAGCAACCACGACGGCATCCTGTCGAGCGCGGAGCGCGAAGCCTATGTGCCTTCCGTGGCCGCCTCGCTGGGCGTGGCGGCGGTCATCAAGGCCGTGGTTGATTTCAACGGCCAGGCCGGCGGGCTGCTGGGCGGCGCGACCACCGACACGCTGCAGCTGGCGGCGGCCGCAGTGCAGAACAAGCCCCTGGGCACCACGGGCCGGACGGCAGGCGAATGGCTGCTGCAGTCCGGCAATGCCAACATCGTGCAGGCGGTGCTCACCGACCTGGCTGAAAACAGCGGCAATGTGTTCGTGCGCTACCAGTACACCAGCACCGTCGTGTCCCAGAATGTTCCCGCGCCCGAGGTGGTGTTTGCGGGCGGCATGCAGGCCAGCCTCTACTGCACCAGTCCCGCCGAAAACGAGAGCGAGGTGATCGACATTGCGCTGAATGCCCAGCGCGGTACGGCGATGGTGCGCGTGCAGGAAGGCGGCCTGACCGGCTACCTCCCGGGCGATTTCAACGCCCGCACCGGTGAAGTGCAGTTCCGGCTGCTGGAGCCGCGCTCCGTGTCGCTGTCCAATGCCGTGACCACCTACTACAGCGAGAGCACCGGCACCATGCGCCTGAAGCTGGACGCGCAAACCGGCGCCCTTACCGGCACCTCGACGGACAGCGTGACCAACAGCTGGACGCTCAACAGCATCACCAAGACCTGCACCGCCGAAAGCAGCATCAAGGCCGTGAAGCTTTAAGCGGCGCAGGACGAGCCGGCATTCGCCGGCCTGTCACGCGCAGAAAAAAAGCCCTTGTTTCTGGCGAAACGGGGGCTTTTTCAATTCCTGCGATGCGATCACGCCGGCATGCGCGCAAGGTCCACACGCGCCACGCGGCCCGCGTCGAGCTGCACCACGGCCTGGGCCAGCGCCTCGACATCGCTCGGGTCGTGCGTCACCAGCAGCACCGGAATCTGCACGCGCTCGAGCATCTCGGCGAGCTCTGCGCGCAGGCGCACGCGCAACTGCGTATCGAGCGCCGACAGCGGTTCGTCGAGCAGCAGCAGCCGGGGCTGGGGCGCAAGCGCGCGCGCCAGCGCCACGCGCTGGCGCTGCCCGCCCGACAGATGGCGCGGCAGCGCAGCGCGCAAGGCCTCCAGGCCGAACTGGCGCACCAGCGCATCGATGCGCTCGCGCTGCGCCGCGTCGGGGCGCTGGCCCAGCCGGCACAGCCCGAAGGCCAGGTTCTGCTCCACCGTCAGGTGCGGAAACAGCGCATAGTCCTGAAACACCACGCCGATGCGGCGTTCGCGTGTGGGCAGATCGATGCCGCGCGCGGTGTCCAGGAGCGTGTGGCCGCTCACGCGCACATGGCCGTGCGCCTGCGCAGCCAGTCCGGCAATCGCCATCAGCAGCGTGGACTTGCCCGAGCCCGAGGCGCCGATCAGCGCGGTGCGCGCGGCCGTGGAAGTGAAGCGCGCATCGAGCACGAAAGTGCGGTCCGGCGACGAGAGCGTCGCCTGCAAGTGAAGGTCCAGTACGGGAGTGATCTGCGTCATGTCAATGCCTTGCCTGCAGCAGCCGGCTGGAGACGACCAGCACCACCACGCACACGGCCGAGATCACCAGCGTGAGCCACAGCGCCTGCGCATCGTTGCCGGCCTGCACCGCATCGTAGATCGCGATCGACAGCGTCTGCGTCTTGCCCGGCAGGTTGCCGGCAATCATCAGCGTCGCGCCGAACTCGCCCATCGCGCGCGCGAACGCCAGCATCAGCCCGGCCGTGATGCCGCGCACCGCCAGCGGCAGCGTGATGCGCACAAAGGTCTCGAACTCGCCCGCGCCGAGCGTGCGCGCGGCATGCGGATAGCGCGCGTCGACGTCCTCGAACGCCGCGCGCGCGGCCTTGTAGACCAGCGGCAGCGACACCAGCGCGGCAGCGATCACCGCGCCCTGCCAGGTGAACATCAGATTGATGCCGAACCAGCGGTCGAGGTACTGGCCCAGCACGCCATTGCGCCCGATCAGCACGATCAGGTAGTAGCCCAGCACCGTGGGCGGCAGCACCATCGGCAGCATCAGCAGCGCATCGACGAAGTTCTTGCCCGCGAAGCGGCGCTGCGACATCCACCAGCCCAGCGCGATGCCGGCCGCGCCGGCCAGCAGCGTCGCCAGCAGCGCGATCTTGAGCGTCAGCCAAAGAGGGGTCAGCACGGTGGGGGCGCCGGGTGATCAGGGTTTGGAAAAGCCAAAGCCTTCGAGGATCTGCTGGCCCGCAGCGCTGCGCACGAAGGCAATGAAGTCCTTGCCCAGCGCCGCGTTCCTGCTGGCGGCGACCTGCGCGATCGGGTAGCTCACGGGCGTGGCCGTGGGCACGGTGAGCGCAATGCGCGTCTTGTCCTTCTCGATCAGCGCGTCGGTGCGGTAGACGAAGCCGGCGTCGACTTCGGCGCGCGCGACGTAGTTCAGCACCTGGCGCACGCTTTCGCCGTAGATCCACTTCGATTCCAGCGCCGAAGCCAGGCCTGCATCCTGCACCGAAGCCATGGTGTAGCGGCCCACGGGCACCGAGCTGGGGGTGCCGGTGGCGATGCGCTTGTAGGCGGCGCCATTCAGGTCGGCGAGCTGTTGCGGCACATGGCTGGCCGAGGCGGGCACGATCAGCACCAGCGTGTTGCGCGCGAAGTCGGCGCGCGTGCCTTCGGCCAGCAGCCTGGCCTTGGCCGCGCGGTCCATGGTTTCCTGGTCGGCCGAGGCAAACACGTCCACGGGTGCGCCCTGCTGGATCTGCGCCAGCAGCGGACCCGAGGCGGCGAAGTTGAACGTCAGCCGGGTGCCGGGATGGGCCTTCTCGAACGCCTGGCCCACGGCCTGGAAGGCATTGGTCAGGCTGGCGGCGGCGGAAACCGTCAGCTCCTGCGCCTGCACGGCCACCGCGCCCAGGGAAAATGCCGTCAGCAGGGTGGCCTTCAGCAGCCAGCGGGAAGAAGCAGTCATCTCGGATCCTTTGATTTCGCTATTCCAAAACGGAATAGCGAAATCATAACAAGAGGTATCCGACCTTGGAGCGAGCTCAAGTCCTGGCGGCAACGGCGTCCGGCGACAACGCGCGTTCGTCGGAAAGCGTGGTTGGCAAGCGCTCCAGTCCCTGCTCGAACCAGCCGATGCGCTCGGTCTGGCGCACGTCGAGCGCGGGCACATAGGGCTTGATGTCCAAGACCGGCGTGCCGTCGAGCATGTCGTTGCCCGCGAAATGCAGCTGGCCGCCGCAGACCCGCAGCAGCCGGACGATGGACAGGCCGATGCGGTTGGGCCGCGCCGGCGCGCGCGTGGCAAACACGCCGTGGCGCACGGTGTCCATGAACGGCACGACCTCCAGTTGCTCGCCGGCCTGGTGCAGATGCGTGAGCAGAACCAGGTATTCGAAGCCCTCGATATCGCGCAGCCCGGGCTGGAACGCCGGCAGCACATCGAGCCAGCCCTCGGCATGCGCCGCGGCCGCGGTCTGGATGGGCATGCCCTGCAGCGACTGGAACGGACTGCGCACAAAGCCTATGGGCTGCATCGCGATGGGCGGGGAGGGAAGCGGCTGGTGGATCATGGAGGATGTCCCGGTTTCGCTATTCCACAAAGGGATAGCGGTGGCGCATTATGGCGCCGCGCCGGCAAGCCGGCCTGCCGACCCTGTGGCGGTCCCGGATTGCGCGCGCGACCAGCCGCCTACTGCAGCGCCCGCACCAGCGCCATGCCCGCATACAGCCCGGCGACACCCAGCACCAGCGTGCCCAGCGCATAAAGGATGGACGCCGCGATCTCGCCGCGCAGCTGCAGTGCGCCGATCTCGAGCGCAAAGGTCGAGAAGGTCGTGAAGCCGCCCAGGATGCCGGTGGTGAGAAACAGCCGCGCCTGCGGCGACAGGCCGCTGCGCGCGGCCCCGTACTCGACCACCGCGCCCATGGCAAACGCGCCCAGCACGTTGATGCCCAGCGTGCCCAGCGGATACTGCGTGCCGAGCCAGCGCGCGGCCAGCAGGTTGGCGCCATGGCGCGCGGCCGAGCCCAGGCCGCCGCCGAGAAACACCAGCAGGAATTCCATGCCTTGCCCCCTCAGACCGCGGCTTCCACGCCCAGCACGGCGGCCACGCGCGAGGACATGTCGGCCTTGACGTAGATGCCGGTCGTGGAGATGTCGGCATGGCCCAGCAGTTGCTGGACCACGGCCAGGTCCTTGCCGCTCGAGCGCAGCGACTGGTGCGCAAAGGTGTGGCGCAGCCAGTGCGCCGAGGCCTTGAGGAAATCGGTGTCGCCCGCGCCGGGCTGCTGCTGCACCTGGCGGAAGAACTGCTTGAGCACGCCATGCAGCCGCGCCGCCGACAGCGCGCCGGTGGCATTGGTTTCGCGGCGCGCGTTCGAGGCCAGGTCGCCGACGGTGCCGGCGTGGCCCAGCGCCAGGCGCTCGTCCAGCACGCCCAGCAGCGGGCAGTCCTTTTTGGGCATCCCGGCGTAGCTGGCCAGCGCGCCGGATTCAATCAGTGCCAGGCGGTCCTGGTAATGGGCTTCGAGCGCCTGCAGCGTCTCGGGCTTGAGCGGCACCATGCGTTCGCGCTTGCCCTTGCCGGCAAAGCGCAGCGCCCAGATGTCGGACTCCATGTTGTCCAGGCGCACGCGCTCGATATGGCCCCAGGTCATGTTGACGGCCTCGGCGCGGCGCAGGCCCGCGGTCTGCAGCAGCAAGATGGCGGCGCGCAGCCGGCGCTTGACCGGACCGTCGGGCATCTCCTGCAGCGTCGTGCGGATGGCCTGCAGCGCCTCGTTGGAGAACGAGCGCATCACATCCATCTGCATGTCCCGGCGCTTGCTGCCGCGCACGCTGGCCACCGCATTGGCATCGAGGTAGCCGCTCGCATGCCAGTCGCGGTACATGGTGGCGATCGCGCTCATGGTCTGCTGGATGCTCAGGTCGGCCAGCGGGCCGCGCAGCGGGCGCCAGTCCTCCGATCCCTTGGTGACCGGCGCCTTCTGGCACCAGTGCGCGGGCGGCGCGCGCAAAAAGGCCTTGAAGGCAATGAAATCCTCGGTCGCCAGCGACGACAGGTGGGTGCGGCGCTCGACCAGCGCCCACAGCACCAGCCGTTCGACGGCGCGCCGGTAGCTGTCCTGCGTCGCCGCGGATTTCTCGGCCAGCGTGGCAAACCAGGCCTGCACCGCCTCGCGGTCGGTGTGCGCCTTGAGCGTGTTGGGGCGGTGCGAGCGGAACAGGCCGTCGTCGCCCAGCAGATCGAGCGGCCAAGCCAGGCTTTCGAGCGGCACCAGGCCGAACATCTCGGGCGTGCCGCGCGCACTGCCCAGCGTCTCGGGCAGCAGGCTGGCCGCGGGCGTGAACTCGGCGTAGATCATCTCCTGCGCGATCCGGTGGTGGATGCGCACGCCAATCGCCTCCTGGTGGTCGCTGAGCCACAGCAGCAGGCGCTGCGCGCGCGTGCGGCCGACGCCGGGCAGCTGCGCGTGCCAGCGCCGGCCCTGCAGGTTGATCCAGCCGATGGCATCGCTCAGGCTCAGCACGCCATGCACGCGCAGCTTGGCGCAGATGGCCGCATCGAGCCAGAGCTGCGTCGGGTCGCCGGGCTGCGGGTGCTGGGCGACATGCAGCTGCACCCAGTGCAGCGCCTCGAGCTTGCCGCGCAGGATCTCGGCGGCCGTGGGGCCGGCGCGCTGGCCGGACTCGCCAAAACGGTCGTCGAGCTGCTCGCGGTACAGCGCGATCAGCTCCTTCTCGCTGAACATGTCCTCGGCAAAGCCCTGGGCGAATTCCTCCAGCGTCGGCAGCTCGGGCGTGGGCTCGGGCCGCGCCAGCAGCTGCGCCAGGATGCGCGGGCCCTGCTCGCGCTGGGGCAGGTGTTCGGGCAGGTTCAGCAGCGCCAGTTTGATGCGCTGCTGCAGCTGTTCGCGATAGCTGCCCGCGGCGCGCCGGTCCATGCTGCCCAGATGCAGCAGGTAGCGGTTGGCGGCCAGCTTTTCATCGACGCCCTGCAGCACCGCGCGCATGAACGAGGTCTCGCTCGCGGAGATGCGCGCGCCGGCGCTGGCGATCCTGGCTTTTGCGCCCGGCGGGCGGCCGCGCCGGCGCTTCGGGCGCTCTGCCGCCTCCGGCGCGGGCGGGTCTTCTTCGATATCGACGACTTGGAGGCGGTCGATGGGCGGGCCGGGGGGCAGGCCAAGGGCGTCGGGCATGCGGATGTCGGGGGGAAACGGATGCCCGCATCATATATTTGCGCGCCGCCGCGCGCGCCCGGCGCGGCATCAACCCCGCATATCGATATGCGAAAAACGCGCCAACGGATACGCCGGATCGCGGTCAAATTCGGAACAAGCTTTCCATTTTTGAAGCGAACTTTTTCAGGCTGCCTTCCGCAGGGGCAGCGGGCGGAACCATATGACCGGCAAGACGCGCAGGGACTTTCTCAAACTCGGCTACTTCCATTTCACCGACGGCTTCCACTCGGCCGGCTGGCGCCTGCCCCAGGCCGTGAGCCATGCCAGCATCTTCGAAGCCCACCGCCAGGCGGCGGCCATGGCCCAGGCCGCGGGCTTCGATGCGCTCTTCCTGGGCGATTCGCTCGATACCTCGCTCGGAGAAAGCGGCTCGCGCCTGCGCCGGCTCGATCCCGTGGCCACGCTGTCGGCGATTGCGGCCACGACACCGGGCATCGGCCTGGTGGCGACCATGTCGACCACCTACAGCGCGCCGTATATCGTCGCGCGCCAGATCGGCTCGCTCGACCAGCTGAGCAACGGCCGCGCGGGCTGGAACGTGGTGACCTCGTATTCGGCCGGCGTGGCCGAGAACTTCAACCACCACCAGCTGCCGCCGCATGAGCAGCGCTACGCGCTGGCCGAGGAGTTCGTCGACGTGGTGCGCGGGCTGTGGGACAGCTTCGACGATGACGCCTTCGTGCGCGACAAGGCCGGCGGCCGCTTTGTCGACCCGCAGCGCGTGCATGCGCTCCATCACCAGGGCCGGCACTACCAGGTGCGCGGGCCGATTCCCGTGCCGCGCAGCCCGCAGGGGCAGGCGGTGCTGGTGCAGGCGGGTTCCTCCATTCCGGGCACGCAGCTCGGCGCGCGCGTGGGCGAGCTGATCTTCACGCGCCAGTCGACGCTTGCAGCCGCGGTGGCGTTTCGCCGCAGCTTCCACGCCGCGCTGCCGGATTTCGGTCGCACGCCGCGCGAGGTGATCGTGATGCCTGGCGTGATTCCGGTGCTGGGCGCCACCGAGGCCGAGGCGCGCGCGCTGGTGCGGCAGATGGATCAGGGCGTCGACCTGGAGCATGGCCGGTTCGTGCTGGGCAACCAGCTGGGCCTTGAGCTGTCGCATCTGCGCTTCGAAGACGAGCTGCCCGAACTCCAGCCCGCGGCCAACGGCCAGCGCAGCGTGCTGGGTATCCTCGCCGGCCTGCGCGCGCGCGGGCCGCTGACGGTGGCCGCGGCGGCGCGCTATTTCGGCGGCATGCGCGGCCATATCGAGCTGGTAGGCACGCCGGAGCAGGTGGCGCAGGGGCTGATCGACCTGTACGAGGCCGGCGCGGGCGACGGCTTCAACATCATCCCGCCCTTCATGCCGGGCGGACTCGCCGATTTCGCCGAACAGGTCGTGCCCCTGCTGCGCCGGCGCGGCTATCTGCCCCAGGGCTATGCGGGCGAGACGCTGCGGGAAAACCTCGGCCTGGCAGTGCCGAAATCGCGTTTCAGCCGCTAAAAATCTGCAGGTGCCTGCGTCCGCAGCTCACCGTTCGTCCTGAGCCCGTCGAAGGATGAACGGCCAGATCTTACAACCGGTGCGCCGACCATCCCACCCCGCCTCACGCCGCCAGCAGCCGCGCCACCGCATGCGCCGACAGCGACGCCCCGAGCAGATTGGCATTGCGCGTCAGCACCGGCAGCATCGCAGCCCGCAGTTCCGGCGAGAACAGCGCGCTGGCCCCGGTGAGCGCCAGCGCGCCGATGGCCTGCCCGGCGGCGGTGGACACCAGCACGCCCTGGGCGCAGATGCCCTCGACGTTCTCTTCCAGATTCACTGCCAAGCGCTCCCGAGCAATGCGCTCCAGTTGCGCCTCCAGCGCCTTGCGGCTGGTGAGCGTGGCGGCCGTGCGTGCCGCGTAGGGCGAAGGGCCCAGCAACTGCGCGCGCGCCGCCGCATCGAGCGTGCTCAGCAGCAGCTTGCCCGATACCGAGCAGTGCAACGGCGCATGCGCCTGGGTGCCGATATAGGGCGCAATCGCATGCTGGCCGGTGATGGCTTCGATCACCAGCCGCTGATGGCCGAGAAACACCGTCAGCACCGCGGTTGCCGAGAACTGGCTTTGCAACTGGCGCAGCACGTCGGTGGCGTCGCGCCGCAGCAGGTTCAGCGGATGGTCCAGCGGCAGCGGCGCCAGCGTTGCCGCGCCCGCGCAATGCCGGCCCGCGGCATCGCGGTAGGTGCGGCCCAATTGCTCCAGCAACTGCAGCTGGCGGTGCGCCGTGCTCGAAGGCAGCTGCGTGGCCTGGGCAATCTCGGCCAGCGTCAGCGGCCGTGCGGCCCGCAGCAGGCAGTCGAGAATCGCCAAGCCGCGCGCGAGGGCGCTGGAATCCTGGACGGAGGGGGAAGCATCGGAGCGTGGAGGCATCGGTGAGCACGGCGCGACGGGAAAACCGGGACGCAACGCAGGACGCATGAATATATGCGGATTTCTACCTTGCCCGAATCGCTGCCGCTTTGAAAAATGGGAAGTATCTTCCACTTTTTCACGAGCTGCAATGACTGCTTCCCTGTCCCGCCGCCGCCTGCTGCTCGCCGGCGCCGGCACTGTGTCCATTCCCGCATGGCCGCCACTGGCGCAGGCCGCCAATGCCGGCAGCGGCTATCCGCAGCGCGCGCTGCACCTGGTCAGCCCCTATCCGCCGGGCGGCACCAACGACCTGGTGGCGCGCATCACCGGGCGCGAACTGTCGGCGCTGCTGGGCCAGCCGGTGGTCATCGACAACCGCGGCGGCGCGGGCGGCACGCTGGGCACCAATGCCGTGGTGCAGGTCGTGCCCGACGGCTACACGCTGCTCAATGCCTCAAGCGGCAACCTGACCTCGGCGCCGCAGGTGATCGGCGCGCCCTACGACCCGCTCAATGACCTGGTTCCCGTGGGGTTCCTGGGCCATGTGCGCTTCGTGCTCGCGGTCAACCCGGCGCTGCCGATCCGCAGCCTGGCCGAGCTGATTGCCTATGCGCGCGCCAACCCCGGCAAGATCAACTACGGCACCGCGGGCAACGGCACGGGCGGCCATATTGCCGGCGAATACCTGCGCCAGCGCACTGGCATCGACATCGTGCATGTGCCCTACCGCGGCTCGGCGCTGGCCGTGAGCGACGCGCTGGCCGGCCATGTGCAACTGGTGCTCGACCCGCTGGCTGGCCAGTATGTGCGCGACGGCCGCCTGCGCGGCCTGGCCTTCAGCGGCGCGCGCTCGGCGCCCGATCTGCCCGGCGTGCCCAGCATCGACGAGGCCGGCGTGCCCAAGTGGGAGGCGACGAACTTCTTCCTGGCGGCGGTGCCGCGCAACACGCCCAAGCCGGTCGTCGAGGCCTTGCTCAAGGCCTATGCCGAGATCGCCGCCAAGCCCGCCGTGGTCAAGGAACTGCAGGCGCTGGGCGTGGAGATCCTGCCATTGCAGCAGCAGCAGATCACCGAGCTGATCAAGGCCGAGATCGCATTGAACAACCGCGTGATCCAGGCGGCGCAGATCCGTGGCTGACACCATGTCCAACAGTAGCTTCACGACCGCGGAGCAGGCCCTGGCTGCGGCGGTACGCCGCG
Source organism: Comamonas antarctica (assembly GCF_013363755.1). NCBI lineage: Bacteria > Pseudomonadati > Pseudomonadota > Betaproteobacteria > Burkholderiales > Comamonadaceae > Comamonas > Comamonas antarctica. Next base: position 594,516 of record NZ_CP054841.1, on the reverse strand, counting down.
ACATGCAACTGCTGCGCGACGCGCCCGCCGACTGGGTGCCGCCGCGCGCGGGCACCGACCACGATGTGTTCATCGTCGGCGGCGGCCAAAGCGGCATGGCGATGGGGCTTGCGCTGCGGCGCGCGGGCATTGGCCGCATCGCCACCATCGACCAGAACGCAGCCGGCCGCGAAGGCGTGTGGTCCACGGTGGCGCGCATGCCTACGCTGCGCACCGCCAAGGCCTTGACCGGTCCCGAGTCCGGCATTGGCGCGCTGAGTTTCGAGGCCTGGTATTCAGCCACGCAGGGCGCGGCGGCCTATGCCGCGCTGGAACGCATTCCGCGCCTGGCCTGGGCCGACTATCTGCGCTGGTACCGCGCGGCCACGGGCAGCGCCATCCGCAACGAGACGCGGCTGCTGGATATCGAAGCGCTGCCGGGCCGGGGCCTGCAGCTGACGCTGCGCCTGCCCGATGGCCGCATCGCCACCGAAGTCACGCGCAAGCTGGTGCTGTCGACAGGCGTCGACGGCTGCGGCGTGCCGCGCATTCCGCCGCAGGTGCGCGAGGCCCTGGCGCCCACGCGCTACTCGCATACCCATGCGCCGCTGCCCGATCTGGCCGGCCAGCGCGTGGCGGTGCTGGGCGCGGGTGCCTCGGCCTTTGACGCGGCGGCCACGGCGCTGGAGCAGGGCGCAGCCGAAGTGCATCTGTTTGCGCGCCGCGCCGATATCGCGCGCGGCAGCCGCATGAAGGCTTTCTCGCATGTCGGCGCCTTCGAGTTCTTTCACACCCTGCCCGACGCCGACCGCTGGCAACTGATGCGCGCCTACCGCGCAAGCGGCGGCGCCCCGCCGCGCCACGCCGTGCAGCGCGCCGCGGCGTTCGACAACTTCCACCTGCATCTGGGCAGCGAATGGCATGAACTGCGCGAGCAGGGCGAGCACATCGTGCTCGATGCCTCCGATGGCCGCTTTGTGTTCGACCATCTGGTGCTGGGCACGGGCTACGCCGTCGACCTCGCGGCGCGGCCCGAACTGGCGCGCATCGCGCCGCAGATTGCAACCTGGGCCCGGCACTACCGCCCCGAGTGGGGCAACCCGGACGCGGAGCTGGGCCGCCATCCCTATCTCGATGCGGGCTTTGCCTTCACCGAGGCCGATCCGGGCAGCGCGCCCTGGCTCGCCGACATCCACTGCCTGGGCGCCCCGGCCATGGCCAGCCACGGCCGCCCGGTCGGCGATACCGGCAGCCTGCGCCACAACGTGCCGCGGCTGGTATCAGCCATCGGCCGCGACCTGTTCCTGGCGGACCGGGAATGGCAGGTCCGGCATCTGCAAAGGGTGGAGGGGGATGAGATGGATGGGAGTGAATATGCGGATCGCGTTTGGGGCGTTGGGGTGCGGGCTTTGAGCGCGGCCGATAACTGAGGGGGCCGGGCCGGTAAGTCCGGCCCGGTACTCGGGGCTGCTCTGGCAGGTCACTGACCTTCAGGTTGACGTTGTTGCGCAGTCCTTTGTTGCCAACAGCGCTGAGTCAAATTGGGTGGTTGGGCTTTTGCGGGTGCCTGGAGGTCGAATTGCGATTCACCAAAAATTTTGTAGGCGTCGCAAACTCCGAACAGCCGGGAGCCGCTGGATGGCTTATTGATATCGGTGCATGGTCAGTTGATATGCCTGAGCACCGCTTTTCGAGATATGCCTGAATCCCTTATCCTTTGCAGAGCATATTTCGGTAAGCAGAGCTACGCCACTGACATCGCCCATAGACGCATAGCTCGCTTTGGCGTCACTGGTTGCTTCAGGCTGAGAGCTGCCGGTCGCACATCCGCATCGAACGACTGCTGTGATCAGAAGCAGACCGCTGAACCCGTTACCGCGTGACTGATGCAGATGGAAGGCAGGAGCAAGCTTCATTGCTGGGTTGCAGTGTCCAAGTGCTCTATTGTCGATAACACGGACTTGTCGCTAGCTTGATATTTTGCTGCTAGTAGTAAAGCCGGACTGAGTGTGGCTTTTGTAAGCACCAGTCTGCTTGGGATCAAGCGGATTTACCAACGTGCGCAGTACGACGGCCCGATGCGCGACTCCTGGAACTGCTGGGCACCCGCTTGGCGCTACTGCAAGGTATGGCTGATGGCAGCGTGACCAATGTCGTGCCATGCAGCGGGCGCGCTAGATCAAGGTGAAAACACATCACGACTGCCGCCACATAGCCTTGGGCGGCACTACCCCAAATCAGCAATTGGACCTGCCCGCGTAACCGCTCTACTTCTCGTAACGGTGGAAATCGGGAGATTACCCTGCACCAGCAAATCAAACACTATTCGCGCAAAGTTGGCTGCCTTGCTCGGATCGGCCAGCAACTGCATCATCTGGTTCTGGTGGGCTTCACTGCTGTCCATGATGGCATCGTCTATTGCCTTGGAGAAGTCGCCCAGCATGGCCTGTTCGGGCGAATTGTTCTCGATCTGCTTCATCACCTTGACGTTTTCACCCACCTTGTCGCGGATCGTATAGGCGTAGTTCACCATGTCCTTGTCGGTGAGCTGGTCGGTCACAAACACCTCATTGAGACGGCTGATGATCTGCGACAGAAGCTCTTCCGTCTTGTCGTTTGGTTTGGCCGTGCCCAAGCCTTCACCGGGCACTAGCTTGAACTCAGCGCTATTTTCTTTGAGCACCAGATCCTGCTGGCGTATCTTGGCCACGCGGTAGTGGCTCAGCACCACGTTGCCCAGGTCGATGTCGTCTTCGTCAAGCAAAGTTTCACGCAACATGGGCCGCAGGTTGCGCGCGTACAGGCTCAGCTTTTCCAGGTCGGTGTCGTCGTAATCCACGATCTGCGACATGAACTCGTAAAAGCGCACAAACGTGCCCAAGTCTTTCTTGAAGATTTCCAGCGCGTCTTTTTCCTTCTGGCACTCCTTCAGGCTTTTCTCGGCGTTCGCAATCAGCACCGCATCGCCCGTCTTCTGGGTGCGCTCAAACATCTCCTTGGCGATCTTGAAAGACTCCATCGCCGATTTGTAACGCAGCTGCCAACGTTGCACCGCCGGCTTGCAGATATTGGCAATCGCCGCGTTGCTTTTGTTCTTCACATAAAACGCCGCGCAGAACTGCTCCACTTCCTGCCGCGTAAAAATGCCACCCGCACGCAGCTTGTCTTGCAGCACAAAGATCAGGTTGGGGTCGGACACATTCAACAACTCGGCCGTCTGGAAGTAGGGCTGAAAGGCCCCCAGAATCTCATCCGGTTCGTTGAAGAAATCCAGCACATAGGTGCCCGTCTCGGCCTTGTTCGGGTAGGTGCGGTTCAGGCGCGACAAGGTTTGCACACACTCCACCCCGACCAGCTTCTTGTCCACATACATAGCGCACAGCTTGGGCTGATCAAATCCCGTCTGAAACTTGTTGGCGACGATCATCACCTGGTAGTCGTCCGAATCGAAAGCCTTGCGCATATCGCGGCCCTTGAGGTTCGGGTTCATATTCGTCTCGGTGAACTTCTCGCCGATCTGGGCCGCCGCAGCCAGGTCTTTGTCGGTGAACTCCACCTCACCCGAAAACGCCACCATGGCGTGAATCTTCTGGTAGTCCTTCTCCGATATGTACTTATCGAAACACTGCTTGTAGCGCACCGCCTCCTTGCGCGAGCTGGTCACCACCATGGCCTTGGCCTGCCCGCCGAGCAAGCCCATCACGTTGTCCTTAAAGTGCTCCACAATCACCATCACCTTCTGGGCAATGTTGTGATCATGCAGGCGCACCCATTGGTTCAGCTTGACCTTGGCGCGCTTGCTTTCCACCTCTGCATCGGCGTCCTGCACCTTCAGGGCCAGCTTGTAAGCCACCTTGTAGTTGGTGTAGTTCTTCAACACGTCGAGGATGAAGCCCTCCTCAATCGCCTGCCGCATGCTGTACACATGGAACGCCGCTGGCTTGTTGGTGGCGGAAGGCACCTCGTCCGGGCGCGGCACGCGGCCAAACAGCTCCAGCGTCTTGGCCTTGGGCGTGGCGGTAAAGGCAAAGTAGCTCAGATTGCCCGATGCGCGGCGCGACGCCACCGTGGCGGCAATGAAGTCGTCGCTATCCAGTTCGGCAGCCTCATCTCCCGCTTCACCGGCTTCCTTCATCAGCACCTCTTTGAGCTGCCGCGCCGTGGAGCCGCTTTGCGACGAATGCGCCTCGTCGGCAATGATGGCGTAGCAGCGCTGTTTCAGGCTCACGCTGTTTTCAATTGCCTTCAACACAAACGGAAAGGTCTGAATGGTGACGATGATGATGGGCTGGGCCGCTTCCAAAGCGGCCGCCAGCTTTTCAGACTTGGAGCCATCGCCCTCTTTGTTGTTGATGCGCCCCACCACGCCATCGGTGTGCTCAAACTGGTAGATGGTGTCTTGCAACTGCGCATCGAGCACCGTGCGGTCGGTCACCACAATCACCGAGTCAAACTGCTTTTTGCCGTCTGCCTTGTACAGCGCCGAGAGCTGATGCGCCACCCAGGCAATGGAGTTGGACTTGCCCGATCCCGCGCTGTGCTGAATCAGGTACTTCTGTCCCGGCCCCTCGCTGCGCGCCGCCGCCAGCAGCTTGCCGACCACGTCCCACTGGTGGTAGCGGGGGAAGATCAGGCTTTCCTTCTTGTACTTGCGGCCTTCCCAGTCTTCCTTGTCCTCAATTTGCAAGTGCACAAAGCGGGCCAGGATGTTGAGCAGGTTGTCCGGCAGGAGCACCTCGTTCCACAGGTAATCCGTGGCGTAGCGGCTAATATCCTGCGGCACATCGTTGCCCGCGCCGCCGTCCGCCGTGCCTTTGTTAAAGGGCAGAAAGTACGTGCTCTCCCCCTCCAGCTTGGTGGCCATGTGCACCTCGTACTGGCTCACCGCAAAGTGCACCAGCGCGCCGCGTTTAAAAGTCAGCAGCGGCTCCGGCTTTCGCGCCACGGGGTCCACAGGCAGGCGCGTGGTTTTGTACTGCCGCACAGCGCGGTCCACCGCCTGCTTGAACTCGCTCTTTAGCTCCAGCGTGGCCACCGGCACGCCGTTGACGAACAGCGCCAGGTCAATGCGCCACGCCTTGGCCTTTGTACCGGTCGCCGCGAAACAGGCATCGGTACACCACGGGCTGTACACTAGCTCGGGCACCACGCGCAGGCGATTTTTGGCGTAGCGGGCCAGCGTGTCCGGGTTCAAGTCGTGCTCGGGCTTGAACTGGCACAGCGACAAGCGCGCATTGCGGTCACGCAACTCGTGGCGCAGCACCCCCAGCGTGCCAAAGGTGCGGCTGTCTTTGTGCGTGGCGTTGGGGTCGGCCTTGCCCAGTTGCGTGGCAATCAGTTGCAAAAACTTCTGCTCCGCATCTTTGGGGTGGTTGGCGCAAAACCTTTGCCACTGTGCATCTTGCGTCTCTTGCACAAAGCCCAGCGCATCCTCGGGGTACAGGGCCAGTTCGCGGTTGTACTTTTCCGGCGAGCCGAGCAACCAGCTATTGGCAAGCAACTGGCGAATGATGTCGTCTTGAAAAATGCGTTCGGTGGCTGGGTCGCTCATGGTCGGGAGAGGTGGGGCTGTGTGGATGAAGGCCGTCAGGCGGCGGCTTGCCAGTCGCGCACATCGATCTTGCCGGTGACGGCGGCGGAGATTAGAGCGGTGCGGCGTTCTTGCATGAGCTCAATTTGCTGATCTGCAATAGAAATTAGTTTGTCGAGACGAGCTGTTTTTTCTTTGACGGCTTTTGCAATTTCATTTTGCTCAGTAAGCGCAGGCAATGTGATGTGCATCTGCTGCAGATGGTATGGCCCGAAATGCTGAATCGTTGATCCTGACTGGAGTAGCTTTATTTGCTCAAAGAAAAGGTCTGATTGAACAAGACAGCGAATGAATTCTTTGGTGATGGAAGCCTTAACTTGTGGACGCAGTCTTATCAAGCCGGTGTAAGGGACAGCCCCAACTGTGTCTTCCCCAACCTCAGATACGAGACCAGTGGTTGCACTACAGCTAATAATTAAATCGCCTTGCGCGACTCGGAAGTGCTCCCACTTTGCTCGAACTTTAGATGGGGATAGATAGGTTTTGTAGTCTCTACTTACAAACTTATCTTTCACATTTTGTATGCGCAATAGAGGCACGCCCTCATCGTGAAAGTCATTCGCCAAAATCCCCGGCCCTTCGAGTAAGTCAATCTTATAGTGAAATTTTGTCATTCCCCAATGCGCAGGCACTTCACCTAGCCACTCCACGCCAGAGTCTTTCATCGGGGCGTTGGGGTTGAGGCCTTTGGTGACGGCGTGGCTGATGACGGCTTGGCGCTTTTCCTTGAGCAACTCAATCAACCACTGCTGCTTCTCGATCAAGGCATCAATCTTCGCCGTTTCGTGGTCGAGGAAGGCGGCGATGGACAACTGTTCTTCTACATTTGGAATCGGACAACCTATATCGCCCAATAACTCTAAATTTAGGCCATCTCGAAGGTCGCCTCCGGCCATGTTTCTGATGTTCTGGTAGTTTGAGTGCAACCACCAGAATAAATAACGTGAACTCTGTAAGTCTTGAGAAACGATGGCAGCCATAGACTGATTGCATGTTGCATCTATTGCAAGCTGCGCAATCATTCCTTTCGTTTTTCCCTGCCCCGCAAGCGCCATCACCAGTGCATTTTTAGGAATCCATTTCGCACTGCTGTTTTTGTAGGCAGCTTCTGTAATGTAGGTTGATACTTCCGAAATTAGGCCTTGATTTACTTCGCCAGAATTAATCCAAGGAACTGACCCATTTTCCCAATACTCCTCAATAGCCTTGGATGGCGTACCTCCGGCATATAGTTTTGCAATCCAGCGAAGATGTACAGAATTCCAGTGCTTTGGTGTTCTGTCTGCCCATTGGAGTTTTGATTTTTCATACTCCGGATAAGCCTTGTACCGATTCACGAATGCACCTCACGCAGCAGCGCCATGATCTCGGCGCTCACGGCGTCCAAGTCGGCATCTATCTCTTCCAACGGCCGTGGCGGCTGGTACTGGTAAAAGTGGCGGTTGAACGGAATTTCATAGCCGACGATACCGATCTCGCCATCTTTGGCGTCGCGCTTGCTGGCGTCTATCCACGCATCGGGCACATGGGGCTGCACTTCGGCGATGAAGTAGGCCTCTACGCTCTCGCTCACGGTGCGACTGGGGTCCAGGGCCACGTTTTCAAAATCGCGCAGCTCGCCATCGGCCTGGTATTCGATGACCTCCTGGTTCACGGCGAACAGGCCGTAGAGCGGATGGGCTTTGCCTTTATGCACCTTCTTGACCACCTTTTCAGCGGTTGGGCTCTTCCAGCTCACGGCATCGGCGATCTGCTTTTTCTCTTTGGCATCGAGCGTGATGCCTGCCTTTTTGCTGGCGCCCTTGATGGCTTCGTTATAGGCATTGAAGTCGTCGTGCTGGGCGCTGCCGATTGCGCTTTGCAGGGCGCGGGCCTTGAGCAACAGCGCCTTTTGTGCCAGCCAGGTGCGGGCGTCGAGCAGGTCTTTGATCTGCTTTTCCTTGAGGTCGGCAAAGTGGCGCTTGAGGTGGGCGCGTATTTCTTCGGCGTAGTCGTCCAGCTGGCCGTAGAGGTCGCAGTCGGCAGCGTCTTGCCAGTAGGGCTGGCCGTACTCGGCGTAGACCCACTGCATGGCTGCATTCAGCGCGCCAGACTCAAAGCGCAGGCAGGCAATGCGTTCATCGCTGAACTGCCACGACAGGCGCAGGGGGCGCTCGATGGTGATGCGGCGGTAGCCAAACTCGTGCGTGGCAAAAATTTTGCTGGCAAAGGTTTTGACGCCTTCGGGCTTGGGGTTGGCGGCTTGGCGGCCCCGGTTGCTTTTGGCTTCCGCCAGTTTGTTGAGCGCCTGCGTCTCGATCACCTCAAACCTGCCAAAGCAACGGGTGATGGTGGCAATGTCGGCCTCGTCCATCACATTGCGCTTGCTGCCCAGCGATTTGCGCATCTTGCCGCAGAGGTTGGCGCCGTTGATGAGCTGCACCTTGCCTTTGCGCTCAGCAGGCTTTTTGTTCGACAGCACCCACACATAGGTGGCAATGCCGGTGTTGTAGAACATGTCGGTGGGCAGGGCGACGATGGCTTCGAGCAGATCGCTTTCCAGAATATGGCGCCGGATTTCGGATTCGCCCGAGCCTGCGCCACCAGTGAACAGCGGCGAGCCATTGAGGATGATGCCGATGCGTGAGCCGCCGTCCTTCACATCGCGCAGTTTGCTGATGAGATGCAGCAAAAACAGCAGCGATCCATCGGACACCCGCGGCAGGCCGGGGCCAAAACGGCCGTCAAAGCCTTTGAGGGTGTGTTCGTCGGTAATGTCGCCTTCGATCTTTTTCCAGTCCACGCCAAAGGGCGGGTTGGAGAGCATGTAATCGAACTTGCTGGCGTAGAGGTGGTCGTTGGAGAGCGTGTTGCCGAGCTTGATGTTGCTGACATCCTGCCCCTTGATAAGCATGTCAGCCTTGCAGATGGCGTAGCTCTCGGGGTTCAGCTCCTGGCCAAAGGCGCGCATCACGGCCTGTGGGTTCAGCTCGTGCACATATTCCATGCCCGCCGAGAGAAAGCCGCCCGTTCCCGCTGTGGGGTCGTAAATGGTGCGGATGATGCCGGGCTTGGTGAGGGCTTCATCGTCTTCCATGAATACCAGCGAGGTGGTGAGGCGCACGATGTCACGCGGGGTGAAGTGCTCGCCCGCCGTCTCGTTGGAGCTTTCGGCAAACTTGCGGATCAGCTCTTCAAACACCAGCCCCATGTCGTGGTTGGAAACGACCTTGGGGTGCAGATCCATGGTGCGGACTTTTTGCACCACTTTGTAGAGCAGGTTGGCGTCGTTCAGCAGACTAACGAATTCAGAAAACTTGAAGTGATCAAAAATCTCGCGGGCGTCTTTGGAAAAGCACTGGATGTAGCGTTCCAGATTGGCTTTGATGCCCGACTCACCGAGGGTGCTGAGGTCCATAGGCGAGGTGTTGAAAAAAGACAGCCCGCCAGAGGCGCGCCGGAGCAGCTTTTCCTTGGCCTCTTCGGCAATCGCCATCTTCTCGACCTTGGCGGCTTCGGCCAGCACAGCGGGCTTGCTGCTTTCCAGCACACACTCCAAGCGGCGCAGCAGCGCAAAGGGCAGGATGACGCGGCCATATTGGCTTTGCTTGAAGTCGCCGCGCAGCAGATCGGCCAGCGCCCAAAGGTCAGCGGCGAGGTTATTGGTTTCTTGGGTCATGTATTACGAACGTGGGCTTGGGGTTTCAACCCTACGAGGGCGAGTATTGCACGGGCTTATGGGGTGAATTTCCGAACCGATGCACAGCGCAGGCCTACAAAGAACAGAGCCCGAACTGTTGCCAGACTCCGAGCTCAAAAATCTGTGCAGGGATATCTGCATTGCCATCCGAACCGACCACCCAATGCGGGATCTGCATGCATCGCACCTGACTGTGCGCAGCGGCAGATAGTTCACCGCTGCCGTTCCGCTACGAATCATCGTCAGCTTGCAGATTGGCGCCAATGACATGCAACAGCGGCAGGAATACCATGGCGGCGGCTTTAAATGCCGAACGCACTCTACACGCCTGACAAAAGCAACTTTGATCTACCTTAGAACGGCGCTGTTGTGCGACTGGCTGTAATCGCTGCAAAGCCGACCTCGCCACCGGCCGCAGGTCCAGTGGTCTACCCAATGCTTCTATGCACTCAACCATCAAGCTGGCAACACCACTCATTGCCCGCGCATTGGACGTAAGTAATAGCTCGTTGTACGCAGCGCTAGCCCGACATGGAAGCCTGTTGCAGAACCTCACCCCTGAATCGACCCATCCGCTCAACATCGAGCCAAAGTTTTGCCCGCTGGAATCCAAGCTCCAGCCAGGAATGCCAAAATCCGGGTTTCCACTGAACGACCCGTCCCTGCACTGGCACCCGGTCCTGTCATGTCTCTGTTCGAACCCATCGTCCTCATTCTCCTGGCCCTGGCTGGGCTCAGCATGTTTGCCGGCAATTACACCGTGGCGGCCGCCATGGTGGTGCTGATCGTGATCCGCGTCTCGCCGCTGGCACTGTATTTTCCGTGGCTGCAAAAGCATGGCCTCAATATCGGCATCTTCCTGCTGATGGTGGCGGTGATGGTGCCGATTGCCAGCGGCAAGATTCCGGCGATGGACCTGCTCAAATCCTTCACCCACTGGAAGTCGGGCGTGGCGATCCTGGTGGGCATTTTCGTGGCGTGGCTGGGCGGGCGCGGCGTGACGCTGATGTCGGCGCAGCCGGGCGTGGTGGCCGGGCTGATGGTCGGCACGATCCTGGGCGTGGCGTTCTTCCGCGGCGTGCCGGTCGGGCCGCTGATTGCGGCCGGGGTGGTTTCGCTGCTGATCGGCAGGTCATAGCGGATCCGGCCTGCGCGCGGCGCTCGACGGTGCTGGTGCCCGCCGCAAGCGGCGAGCGGTGCGGTTGGCTAAACTGGCCCATCACCCGAGGAGACCCCGATGACGTTGACCGTGCACCATCTTGAAACCTCGCGCTCGCAACGCGTCCTGTGGCTGCTCGAAGAGCTGGGCGTGCCCTATGAACTCAAGCGCTACCGGCGCGATCCGAAAACCCGCCTGGCGCCGCCCGAGCTCAAGGCGATTCATCCGCTGGGCAAGTCGCCGGTGATCACTGACGGCAGCACCGTGGTGGCCGAGTCGGGCGCCATCATCGAGTACCTGGCCGAGTGCCATGCGGCGCAGGCGCCTGCCGAACTGGCGCATCTCGAGCCGGCGCGCGGCACGCCAGAATACCGGCAGTGCCGCTTCTGGATGCATTACGCCGAAGGCTCGCTGATGAACTGGCTGGTCATGAAACTGGTGTTCAGCACCATCCCGCACCAGCCCATGCCTTTTTTCGTGCGCCCGGTGGCGCGCGCGCTGTGCGCCACGGTCGCGCAAAAGCTCATCGATCCGAATGTGCAGACCGCGCTGGCGTTCATGGACGCACATCTGGCGCAGCAGCGCTGGTTCGCGGGCGAGCACCTCACCATGGCCGATTTCCAGATGAGCTTTGCGGTCGAGGCGGCGCTGGCGCGCGGCGGCAATGTCGCCGGCTGGCCGCATCTGCTGGCGTATCGCGAGCGCATGCAGCAGCGGCCCGCCTACCAGCGCGCGCTGCAAAAGGGCGGGCCGGTAGTGATGGGGTCCTGACAGCGATCAGCGCGGGTTCAGTGCAGCCACTCGCCCTGGGCCGGCGCCATGCGCAGGTGCAGCAGCGTGAAGTACAGCGTCACGTCGCCTTGCTGGTCGATGAAGGTGCCGACGGCGCGCTGCAGGCGGCCGGCGATGCACAGGCACTCGGTGGCCTCGGGACGCCCGCCCTGGATGCGCGGCGTGGTCAGCAGCGCCAGCTGGTTTTCGCGGCCGAAGTCATGCACCACCTCCAGCGCCGCGCCATGCTGGCGTGGAATGGCCTCGTTGGCCCAGCTCCAGACAAAGCTGCCTTCGCTGGCACTGGTCGTGCCCACCAGGCATACAGTGGCCAGCACCTGGCCCAGCGTGCCTTCGAACGTCAATGTGGCGCTTTCCAGGTCCCAGTGGTACTTGGGCGATCCTTGCAGACCGAACTCGCTCTGCCAGCGGGCATTGCCGGCCACCATGGCCTCCACGGCCTCGCGGCTCCAGGCATTCCAGTCGGTGGCTTGTTGTTCTGTGCTCATTGCTGATCCATTCATTTTCCGGGCCGCCATTGTCGGCGAAGACCTCCCGCCCCCGCCGCGAAAAATTTTAGCGGCTAAATTCTGGCGTCCGACGGGCGGGGGCGGAGTGCGAAAATCCGGCTTCCACCGAGCGATGCGCTTCGGGCCCGGGGCGGGTTGCGCCCAGGGCGCGCGGCAATGGAGCAACATGAACTTTTTAAACCCCACCCAGATCCAGGACTGGCATGCCCATGTCTATTTCGATGCGTCGAGCCGGGACGCGGCCTGGGCCTTGCGCGAAGCCGCGACGCGGGCATTTGCGCCGCGGGTCGATATCGGCCGCTTCCATGAGCGTCCCGTCGGGCCGCATCCAATGTGGAGTTTTCAGCTGCGCATCAGTCTGGAAGATTTTGCGCAGGTCGTGGGCTGGCTGGCGCTGAACCATGGCGCGCTCGATGTCTTCCTGCATCCCAACACCGGCGACGCGCTGACCGACCACCGCGACCGCGCGCTGTGGATAGGCCGGCCGCATGTGCTGGCACTGGCGGGGTTTGGCGCATAGGCCGCACGGCCCGCGTTCCCCGCCCGGGAGTTCAACGCAGCTTGGGTTCCTCGGAGCCATCGAGGCCCAGCTCGGCCGCGGCGCGCTTCAGTTCCGCCAGCTGGTAGTCCTGCACCGTGTGCCGCGACGAGACCGTGCGCTGCCCGGGTCCGGGAACCAGCAGCCAGGCGCTGGCGCCTTCATCCTGGGGGTGGGGCAGGGCAAACATCAAAAACTCGCAGTCGATGCCCCAGACGTCGTCGACCTGCATGTCCTGGCACTCGACCGGAACGTGCAGGAAATTCACGCGGTCGCTGACCGCGCGCAGGAAGTCTTCGTCCTGCGCATCTTCCGCGTCCGGTGCGCCCTGGATCGGATCGATGAAGGTGATCAGCACCGTGCTGCTGAACGCGCCATGCTCCCACTCGGGTGCCTCGCGCTGGAACATCAGCGTGGCCTTGCCGGTGAAGGCAAAGCCCGCCTGGTCGTCGCCATACCGGAAGCTCCTGGCCGCGGCCACGGCTTGCGCATAGCCTTCGTCGTCGATGCCCACGAAGCGCAGGTCCTCGGTGATGCTTGTCATGTGTCGTTCCAGAAAAAATGCACCCGGGCCGGCCAGGCCGCCCGGGTGGAATGCAAAGCCGCGATTATCCCGGGCCTGGGGCGCGGGCGCCGGGCGGCGGGCATTGGCCGTTCAGTTGTTCCGCGCCGCGGGATTGGCTTCGTAGCGCAGCCAGCCCGCAGGGGGCGCCGCGCCGTCCGCACGGTCCTTGGGATGGTGCACGCCGTCGCTGACCGGCACCTCGGCAAAGTCAAACGGGCTCATGCCTTCGATGCAGGCGACGTTGACGCCGTACTGGTCCGGCGAGGAGCGCCGCTGGTGGAAGGTGTAGATGCCGCACTGTGCGCAGAAGTGGTGCTTGGCTTCGCCGGTGTGGAACTGGTAGAGCGCCAGCGATTCCTGGCCTTGCAGCACCTCGAGGTCCTCCAGCCGAACCGTGACCGCGACCGCGCCGCGCATGCGGCAGTACGAGCAGTTGCAGCGGCGCGCGCTGCGCAGGCCGTCGGCCAGCCGCAGGCTGAAACGCACACTGCCGCAGTGGCAGGCGGCCTGGTAGACCGGCCGGGAGTCTTGGGTGCTTTGCGTCATGCGGGCATTGTCGCCGCAGCGGGCGCGGCCGGCCAGTGCATGCGACACAATGCGGCGATGAACCATCCGCAAGAAAGCAGCGCGGTAAATCGGCTGCAGGCCTATTGGGCGCGCAGTTGCCCGGCATTGCCGGCCGCCGTGTCGGCGCAACTGTTCGCGCGCGTGCTGGCCGGCTGGAGCGAGCCGCAGCGTGCCTACCACACCACCCAGCACCTGTTGGAATCCCTCGATCTTCTGCACGCATGGCGCGGAGTGCAGGACTGGCCGAAGGCGGTGGCCCTGGCGCTGTTCTTCCACGACGTGGTGTATGACCCGAAGCGGTCGGACAATGAAGACATGAGCGCGCGCATTGCCCGGGAAATGCTGGCGCAGATGCAGGCAGGGCCAGAACTGGCGCAGGCCATCGTGGCGCTGATCGATGTCACCAAGCATGCCGCAACGCCTCGCACCGAGGATGAAAAGCTGATCGTCGACATCGACCTGGCGATCCTTGGCGCGACGCCGCAGCGTTACGCGCAATACCAGGCGCAGGTGCGCCAGGAGTATGCGCATGTGCCCGAGGCGCTGTTCCTGCGCGGCCGGCTGGCGGTGCTCGAAGCCTTTCTGCGCACCGGACCCGGTCTGTACCACACGGTGCGCGGGCGCAATGCCTTCGCTGGCGCAGCGGCGCGCAATCTCGCGGCGGAAGTGGCACAGTTGCGGGCGGCTATAGGCGATCTCGGGCCAGGCTGAACGCAAGCGTCAGTGAAGTGCCGCCAACGGCCCGAGCGCTATAGGCTGCCAAGCAGCTCCAGCGTCTTGCCATCGCTGGCCTGCAGGCCCAGCAGGATCTGCGCAAACACCGAGTCCTCACCCGCAGCCGCGCGGAAAAGCGTCATGCAGGAGATGAATTTCTGGCTGTCGATGGCGCCGAACAGATGCAGCAAGCCGGTGCCGGGCTGCAATGCGGCCTGGGCGGTTTGCGCCGCCGCGATCAGCCGCGCGCCGAGCAGCGGGTGCTGCAGATAGCGCCGGGCTTGCGCCAGATCGTGGATGGCAAAGCGCCGCGCCATCGCGCTGCGGCCCAGGCCGTCGAGCTGGGGGAAGATGAACCACATCCAGTGCGACTGCTTTTGTCCGGCGCGCAACTCCTGCAGCGCGGTCTCGAACACACCGCGCTGCGCGTCGATGAAAGGCTGGAATTCAGCGTCGCTGGGCGTCTCTTGCGTCATGCCCAGAGCATGCGCCAGCGCGTCGGCAACGGCCCTCGGACAGGGCGGCATCCGGCTGTAGGCCTGGCGCCGCAGCGCTGGCCGCCTCAGCGCGCACGCCGGCGCAGCCGCGTGGGGCCGATCTCGTAGGGGTGATTGAGCCCCAGCAGCGCGAGGTTGCGCTGCAGCTCGTCGCGCAGCAGCGCGATCGCGGTTTCGACGCCCGGCTGTCCAGCGGCGGCCAGCGCCAGGTTGAAGGGCCGGCCCGCAAACACACAGCGCGCGCCCAGTGCCAGCGCTTTGAGCACATCCGCGCCGCGGCGAATGCCGCCATCCATCATCACCACCAGGCCCGGGGCCGCCTCGACGACCTCGGCCAGCACGCTCAGCGGCGTGGCCACGCTGTCGGCCTGGCGCCCGCCATGGTTGGAGACGATGATGCCGTCGGCGCCCGCCTCCCGGGCCTGCACTGCGTCGGCGCCGCACATGATGCCCTTGATGATGAGCCGGCCCTGCCAGTGGCTGCGGGCCACGCGGATATGGTCCCAGGTGAAGTTGTCGCGGTTCCTGACGTCTTTTTGCAGCGTGGAGGACAGCACTGGATTGCCGCGGTCGGCGCGCCAGTTCTCCAGATGCGGCATGCCATGCTGGGCCAGCGTGCGCAGGAAGGTGCCGATGGTCCAGCGCGGATGGGTCACGCCTTGCCACAGCATGTCCAGCGATGGCCGCAGCGGCGACGAGAAACCAAAGCGCGCATAGCGGTCCGGGCTCACCGACACCGGGATATCGACGGTGATCACCAGGTTGGCGATGCCCGCGGCCGCGGCGCGGTCGAGCAGGCGCTGGACCTCGCGCGGATCGCCCGGCAGGTAGGCCTGGAACCAGATGCCCGGCGCCGCGGCCGCGACCTTCTCCAGCCGCGTGAGCGAGGCGCCGCTGAGCACATAGGGAATGCCATGCGCATGCGCGGCGCGCGCCAGTGCCACGTCGCCGTCGAAGTGGTACATCGCGCCCAGGCCCACGGGCGCGATGCCGAACGGGCTGGCGTAGCGCTGGCCGAAGAGTTCGATGTGCTGCGTCCGGGCCGACACGTCGACCAGCATGCGCGGAATGAACTCATAGTCCTCGAACGCCGCGCGGTTCCAGCGCAGCGACAGCTCGTCCTCGGCGCCGTTGGCGATGTAGGCATACATCGATGCCGGCAGCCGCTGGCGCGCCAGGCCGCGGAAGTCTTCCAGGTTGTAGATGTTTTTCACGCGGCGTGCGCTCAGTCCAGCTTGATGTTGGCGGCCTTGACGACCTTGCCCCACTTGTCCTGCTCGGCCGCGACAAAGCGGTTGAATTCCGGCGTCAGGACCAAGTCGGGCGTGATGCCCGCAGCCTTGATCTGCTGCAGGAACTCGGGCTTGGCGTAGGCGCGCTTGAGCGCCTCCGACAGTTCGGCGACGGTCGCCGCCGAGGCGCCCTTGGGCAGGAAGATGCCGAACCACGACTGCAGGTCGTAGCCCTTGAAGCCCTGCTCGGCCAGCGGCTTGATGCCGGGCAGCTGCTCCGAAGGCTGGGCCGACGAGACCGCCAGCGCGCGCAGGCGCCCGGACTGGATCTGGCCCAGCAGGCTGGTCAGGTTGTCGAACTGCAGGTCGGTATGGCCGCCGATCAGGTCGGTGATGGCCGGCGCCGAGCCCTTGTAGGGCACATGGGTCAGCTTCATTTCGGGCTTGACCTGCTTCATCAACTCGCCGGCCAGGTTGCTGGTGGTGCCGCCGCCGGCCGAGCCAAAGGTCAGCTGCTTGGCCTTCGACGCGTTCACCAGGTCATCGACGCTCTTGATCGGGGATTCGGCGCGCACCACCAGCACATTGGGCATGGCCACGACCTTGGCCACGGGCGTGAAGTCCTTGGCCGGGTCGTAGGGCATGTTGCTGTAGATCCAGGAATTGATGGCATGCGTGCTGATGGTGCCCAGCAGGATGGTCTTGCCGTCGGGCACGGCGCGCGCCACGGCCGCGGCGCCCACGCCGCCGCCCGCGCCCGGGCGGTTCACCACGATCAGATTGGCCTTGAGCTCGGTGGCGAGTTCCTTGGCGAGAAAACGCGCGTAGACGTCGGTCGAGCCGCCGGTGGCAAACGGCACCACCAGCTCGATGGTCTTGCCGTCGGCGTGGGCGCTGAAAGCGATGGAATGGATGGCGGCGGCCAGCACGATGCCGGTGATTTTTTTCATGCTCTTGTCTCCCTGGAGGTTTTTTTGGAATGCGGGTGGGGTCAGCCGCCAACGATGCGGTTTTCCAGCGTGCCTATGCCTTGCACCGTGGCCCGCACCACATCGCCGGCCTGCAGGCAGGCGGGCGGGGTCATGGCAAAGCCCACGCCCTGCGGCGTGCCGGTGGAGATGATGTCGCCGGGCTCGAGCGTCATGCCGATGGACAGCTCGGCGATGATGCGCTGCACGCTGAAGATCATGTCGTTGGTGTTGTGCCGCTGGCGCTGCTCGCCGTTCACCGTGAGGCTCAGTTCGAGCTGGTTCGGGTCGGCGATGGCGCTGTGGTGGGTGATCACCGGGCCCACCGGGCAGCTGGTGTCGAGGCCCTTGCCCTTGAACCACTGGCCGTGGCGCTTTTGCAGGTCGCGCGCGGTGATGTCGTTGACCACGGTGTAGCCGAACACATGCTGCAGCGCGTCTTCTTCGCGGATGTTGGCGCCGCCCTTGCCGATCACGATGGCCAGCTCGACCTCATAGTCGAGGCTGTTGGTGATGGCTTCATGGCGCAGCACCGCGCCCTGGTGGCCGACCAGCGCCGTCGCCGGCTTGGTGAAGAACTCGATGGCTTCGGGAAACTGGTTTTCGGGCCGGCCGTTGGCACGGTTGCCTTCGATGATGTGCTCGCGGTAGTTGCGGCCCACGCAGAAGACGTTCTTGCCGGTGCGTATCGGCGGCAGGAAAGTGAGGCTGTCGCGGGCCTGCAGCAGGCCGTTGACGCGGGGGCTCGCCAGGGCTTCGGCCACCGCCTGGATGGCCGCCGCGCCGCCGCGGATCAGCTGCGCCATCGAGCCGGGAATCACCGGGCCGAGCACGGCGGCGGCCGCGGTGAGGTCGAGAAAGTCGCCGGACGGCGTCTCGACGCCCAGGGACGGCTGGCGCGACTGCGCCGGCAGGAAAGTTGCAAACTTCATCTTCTGTTCCATCAGGTCAGGGTGGGGTGGCCGCGGCAAAGGCCTTGAGCAGGCTGCGCACATGGCGCCGGGCAATGTCTTCGGCGCCATCGGCATCGCGCCGGTGGATGGCGTCGATGATTTCGAGGTGCTCGCGCATGGAGTCGTCCTGGCGGTGCAGCCGGGCAATGGTCTGGCGCCGGTAGCTGGTCTGCAGGTGGCCGAACAGCGCCCACATCTTCACCAGCAGCGCGTTGCCCGACAGGCGCACGATCTCCTGGTGGAAGTCGACATTGGCCCTGGCATAGGCATTGGCCGGTTGCGCCGCGGCCTGCGCTGCGTCCATGAACGGCGCAAAGATCCGGCGCAGGTGGTCGACGTCGCGCTGGGTGGCGTTCATTGCCGCCTCGCGTGTGGCCAGGCCTTCGAGCTGCTCGCGGATCTGCAGCCATTCGAGGTAGTCGGTATCCGAGGTAGGGGCAAGCAGCGCGCCCTTGCCCGGGCGCAGGCTGACCAGGCCAATGGTGTCAAGCCGGATCAGCGCCTCGCGCACCGGCGTGCGGCTCACGCCGAGCCGGCCCGCGAGCTCTTCCTCGCGCACGCGCACCGGCGCCTCGATCGAGGCCTTGAGGCCGGTCAGGTAATCGCTGACTTGGGCCAGCACGTTCTGCGAACTGGGTTTGTCGGCATTTTCAAGCATTTGTATACAGGATTGTGTTTTGCATGGACTTTAGCCACTGCGTTGCAAAAACACAAGATTGAATACATGGGGAAAACCCGCGACATGGCGCGGCTGTGCCTGGGTGGCGCAAGCCGGAGGCGATGCAAGAGGGCAAGCGCCGCGCGGCGCAAGAAGGGGCCCGTCAGAGCGCGCTGACCAGCCCTTCGCCGTAGCCCGAGAACTCGCGCTCGGCAAGCTGGCGAAAGCGCTGGGCGGCGGCGCTTTCCATCTCCGGGCGGTAGGCCAGCGCCATGCCGATCGAGGCCGCCTGCGGCAGCTTGAGCAGCTTGCGGTAGACCATCTTCTCGCTGGCAAAGCGTTGCATGATCGATGGCACCAGCGCCACGCCCAGGCCGCTCTCGACCATGGCCAGCACCGTCTGCACCTGCGTGGCTTCCTGCGCCACGCGCGGAATGAAGCCCGCATGCTGGCAGGCAAGCATGGCCGCGCTGTGCAGGCCCGCCGCATAGTTGCGCGTGTACATCACGAAGGCTTCGTGCGACAGCTCGGCAAGCTGCAGCTCGTGCCGGGCGGCCAGCGGGTTGCCGCGCGGAATCGCGGCCACGAACTCCTCGGTCTCGAGCATCACCAGCCTGACCTGGGCGCTGTCGAGCAGCGGGGTGCGCACCAGGCCGATGTCCAGTTCGTCGTTCTCGATCTGCTGCAGGATGGCGGTCGAGGTGGCTTCCTTGAGGATCAGGTCCACGCCCGGGTACTCGATGCGAAAGCGCGGCACCAGCTTTTGCAGCAGTCCAAAGGTGCAGGAGCCGACGAAGCCGACCTCCAGCGTGCCGCCCGTGCCATGCGAGGCCTGGCTCGCGAGGTCGACGAACTGGTCGTTGTGGAACAGCAGCCGGCGCGCCTCGGCCAGCGCCGCGCGGCCGCTGGGCGTCAGCGCGACGCCGCCGCTGCCGCGCGTGAACAGCTTGGTGCCGAGTTCGGCTTCGAGCTTCTGGATCGACACCGACAGCGGCGGCTGGGACATGTGCAGCCGCTCGGCCGCCATGCGGAAATTAAGCGTTTCCGCGAGCGTGACGAAGTGGCGGATGCGCCGCAGGTCCATGGTGATCATCGTGGCTCGGAGCATAACCGCAGCGCCCGAAGCGGTTTTCAGCGGCTGAAATCGGGCTTGCGCTTCTCGATGAAGGCCATGACCGCCTCGCGGTGGTCGGCGGTCTGGTGCGACACGGCCTGGTACATCGCGGCCATCTCCAGCAGCGTATCGAGGCGCGTGGTCATGCCTTCGCGGATCAGCCGCTTGGTCAGGCGCACGGCATGCGGCGGGTTGGCGGCAATCTCCTCGGCCAATTTGCGCGCGGCCGGCATCAGCTCGGCCGCGGGCACCACCTGCGACACCAGGTTCCACTCCAGCGCCTGGCGCGCATCGATGCTGCGGCCGGTGAAGGACAGCTCGGCCGCGCGCGACAGCCCGATGATGCGCGGCAGCAGCCAGGCGCCGCCGTCGCCGGCCACGATGCCGACCTTGACGAAGCTCTCGGCGAACTTCGCGCTGTCGACGGCAATGCGCATGTCGCACATGCAGCTCAGGTCCAGGCCGGCGCCGATCGCATGGCCGTTGATGGCCGCGATCACCGGTACCTCGAGGTTGAACAGCGCCAGCGGCAGGCGCTGGATGCCGCTGCGGTATTCCTGGCGCACCTGCATCGCGTCGACCTCGCCGCTGGCCTGGCGCAGCATGGCCTTGACGTTGCCGCCGGCGCTGAAGGACGCGCCCTTGCCGGTCAGGATCACCACGCGCACCGAGCGGTCGGCCTCGATGCGCTGGAGCGCGGCTAGCAATTCATCGAGCAGCGAGCTGCCGGTCAGCGGGTTGTGGCGCTCCGGGTCGTTGAGCGTGAGCGTGACGACATGGGCATCTTGTTCGTACAGCAGGTATTGGGTCATGGGTGGCTCTCGGGCAAATGCACTGAAGCCGACATTACGTGGCACCCCCCACGCTGTCCAATATCGTTTTGGTATTTTCCGATATTGAATTGAATATCGGTATTTTCGGGACCTCGGGTAAACCTTGGTATTCAATACCGGGTCGATATTGATATTCCTGAATTTAATATTGGACGCCCAAATCTGCGCTGCGTACGCTGAAAGCCATGAACAACACCGCCGGCCACCGTGCCGGCACGCGTTTTCGGAGGCGATCGAACGCATGACATCCGTACTGGGCCATATCAAAGTACTCGACCTGACGCGCGTCCTCGCGGGGCCGTGGGCGACGCAGAATCTCGCCGACATGGGCGCCGAGGTCATCAAGATCGAGCGTCCCGTGCAGGGCGACGACACGCGCGGCTGGGGGCCGCCGTTCCTCAAGGATGCGGATGGCAACGAGACCCGGGATTCGTCCTATTTCCTCAGCGCCAACCGCGGCAAGAAGTCGGTCACCTGCGACCTGTCCCAGCCCGAGGGCCAGGCGCTGATCCGCGCGCTGGCCAAGGACGCGGACGTGGTGGTCGAGAACTACAAGGTCGGCACGCTGGCGCGCTACGGCCTGGGCTATGAGGACCTGCAGCAGATCAACCCGCGCCTGGTCTATTGCTCGATCACCGGCTTTGGACAGGACGGGCCGTATGCCGCGCTGCCCGGCTACGACTTCGTGTTCCAGGGCATGGGCGGGCTGATGAGCATCACCGGCCAGCCCGAGGGCGCGCCCGGCGACGAGCCGATGAAGGCCGGCATTGCCATCAGCGACCTGCTCACGGGCATGTATGCGACCACCGCCATCCTCGGCGCGCTCGAGCACCGCCATGTGAGCGGCGCCGGCCAGCACATCGACCTGTCGCTGCTCGACTGCATGGTGAGCGTCAACTCCTATGTCGCGATCAACTACTTCCTGTCGGGAAAGATTCCGCAGCGCATGGGCAATGCCCACGCCAACATGGTGCCCTACCAGGTGTTCCGCTGCCGCGAGGGCAGCCTGATCCTGGCGGTGGGCAACGACTCGCAGTACCGCGCGCTGTGCCAGGTGCTGGGCCGGGCCGACCTGGCCACGGACGAGCGCTATGCCAGCGCCGGCAACCGCAACCGCCACCGCGAGCTCCTGATTCCGCAGCTTGCCGACCTGCTGCGGGAAAAGACCATGGCCGAGTGGATCGAACTGCTCGAGGCGGCCAACGTGCCCTGCGGGCCGATCTACAACATGCAGCAGGTGTTCGAGGACCCGCAGGTGCGCCACCGCGGCATGCGGCTGTCGCTGCCGCATGGCGCGGGCGTGCAGGCCCCCGCGGTGGCCAGCCCGCTGCGCTTCTCGCACACGCCGCTGCAGTACGGCCGCGCCGCGCCGACGCTGGGCGAACACACCGACGCGGTGCTGGCCGGCCAGCTCGGGCTGGCGCCCGAACGCATTGCCGCACTGCGCGCCCAGGGCATCGTCTGATCCCGCATTCCCGATAACAAGCACAGGAGACACCATGCGACGCCAATTCCTTCATGCGCTGGCCGGCGCGGCCCTGCTGGCCACGGCCGCCAGCGCCAGCGCGCAAAGCCGCACGCCGATACGCTTTGTCGTGCCCTATCCGGCCGGCGGCGCGGCCGACCAGATCACGCGCCTGGTGGCCAACGAGGCCGCGCAGGTCCTGGGCACGCCGATCGTCATCGACAACAAGGCCGGCGCGGCCGGCATGATTGCCGCCGAAACCGCGCTGCGCGCCGACGCCGACGGCCACACCTTCTTTGTCGGCTCGAATGCGCCCATGGTCATCAACCAGGCGATCTACGCCAAGATGGCCTACAACCCGGAAAAGGACTTCGTGCCCGTGGTCGGCATGGGCAAGTCACCGCTCTTGCTGGTGACGCGCGGCAATCTCGGCGCCAAGAACGTGGCGGAGTTCATCGCGCTGGCGAAGAAAAGCGACACCGGCTTCACCATGGGCTCGGCCAGCAGCGGCAACATCACCCACCTCGCCGGCGAGAGCGCGAGCCGCGCGATGGGCTTTCGCGTGACCCACGTGCCCTTCAGCGGCAGCGCGCCGGCCATCACCAGCATGCTGGGCAACAACATCGACATCATGTTCGATGCCTTGCCCTCGTGCCTGCAGCAGGCCAAGGCCGGGCGCATCGTGCCGCTGGCGATTCTCGACGGCAAGCGTTTTCCGCAGATTCCCGAGGTGCCCACGCTGGCCGAAGCCGGCTTTCCCGGCAACGAGGCCAGCGCCTGGTTCGGCGTGATGGCGCGCGCCGGCACGCCGCAGGCCGCGATCGACAGCCTGAACAAGGCCGTCAACGAGGCCTTCAAGCGCCCCGATCTGGTGACCCGGCTCAACAACATCGGCGCCCAGCCCATGCCCGGCTCGCCGCAGGCCTTCGGCAGCTTCATCGCCGAGGAGCGCGCGCGCTGGATTCCGCTGGCCAAGTCGCTGGGCATCAAGGCCGACTGACACCGTCACTCCCTCTTCAAGGAACACACACATGGTGACCCTGGACTCTCCCGAAGCGATCCGCGCCTTCGTCGGCAAAAGCGCCACCAGCGCGCCGCTGCAGATCGACCAGAGCATGATCGACCGCTTTGCCGACATCACCGGCGACCACCAGTGGCTGCATGTCGACGTCGAACGCGCGGCGCAGGAATCGCCGTATGGCTCGACCATTGCGCACGGCCTGCTGACGCTGTCGCTGCTGCCCGCCTGGTACGGCCAGTGCCTGAAGTTTCCCAACCGCCGGCATGGCGTGAACTACGGCTTCGACAAGGTGCGCTTCACCGGCCCGGTCAAGAGCGGCGCGCAGGTGCATGGCCGCTTCACGCTGGTCAAGGCCGAGGACGTGGCGCCGGGCGGGCTGCGCTGCACCTGGAACGTCGAAGTGCATGCCGACGGCGTGGAGCGCCCGGTGCTGGTCGCCCAGTGGCTGATCCAGGTCACGCATTGAGCCGGGGACCGCAGATGCCAGCCATTCTTGTCGAACGCGTGGGCAGCACCGCCGTGCTCACGCTGAACCGGCCCGAGGCGCGCAACGCGCTCGACTACCAGATGCGCAGCGAACTGGCCCAGGCCGTGCCGCAGCTGCGCGACGACCCGCAGGTCAAGGCCATCGTCATCACCGGCGCCGGCAAGCACTTTTGCGCCGGCGGCGACGTGAAGATCCTGGCCGAGGCCCAGGCCGCGGAACGCGACGTCTTCGAGGGCCGCGAGCGCATCCTCAACATCCACCGCTGGTTCAATGAACTGATCGACATCGAAAAGCCGGTGATTGCCGCTATCGACGGCGTGGCGTTCGGCGCCGGGCTGTCGTTCGCGCTGTGCGCGGATTTCGTGCTGGCCACGCCGCGCGCCACGTTCTGCGCGGTGTTCAGCCGCATCGGCTACGTGCCCGACATGGCCGCGATGTATCTGCTGCCGCGCGCCGTGGGCTTGTCCACGGCCAAGGAACTGGTGTTCACCGGGCGCGTGGTGGACACCGACGAGGCCCGGCGCATGGGACTGGTGCACCGGATCGTCGACGGCGACCTGCGCCAGGCGGCGCTGGAACTCGCGGCGCGTTTCGAGCAGGCACCGGCCGGCGCCATCGGCCTGGCCAAGTCGATCATGAACCGGGCTTTCGAGAGCGAGCGCCACAGCGTCTGCGCGCAGGAGGCCATGGCCCAGGCGATGTGCCGCGAAAGCCGCTTCCACCAGCAGGCGGTGCAGCGCTTCATCGACAAACAGCCGGCGCTCTACAGCTGGCCCACGGAGGACAAGCAGTGACCCAGGATTCCCAGACCCCCGCCGCCGAGGCG
This sequence comes from Comamonas antarctica, assembly GCF_013363755.1. NCBI lineage: Bacteria > Pseudomonadati > Pseudomonadota > Betaproteobacteria > Burkholderiales > Comamonadaceae > Comamonas > Comamonas antarctica. The sequence continues at coordinate 570,370 of NZ_CP054841.1, read as the reverse complement.
CGCGTGCCGCAGCCCGAGCGCGAGTATTTCGCCCACCTGGCCGAAGGCCGCTTCATGCTGCAGCGCTCGCGCAGCTCGGGCGGCTATGTGTTCTACCCGCGCGTGGCCGAGCCGCGCACCGGCAACCGCGATCTCGAATGGGTCGCGGCCAGCGGCGACGGCATTGTCCATGCGACCACCGTGGTGCGGCGCAAGCCGCCCGAGCCGGCGTTCAACGTGGCCCTGGTGCAGCTCGCCGAGGGCCCGCGCATGATGAGCCGCGTCGAGGGCGTGGCGCCCGGGGAAGTGCGCATCGGCATGGCCGTGAAGGCGCGCATCGCCAGCGCCGACGGCAAGCCCCTGGTCGTGTTCGACGCCCAGCCATAGGAAAGCCCAGACACCATGAGCCAAGACAAATTTCCGCGCGGCAAGACCGCCATCGTGGCGTCGGCCACCTACGGCATGGGCGAGGCGCCCGGCCTGTCCTCGATGGACCTGGCGGTATCGGCCAGCCTGCGCGCGCTGGCCTCGGCCGGCTTGAAGCCCGGCGATGTCGACGGGCTGTTCATCGGCCTGCCCGACGACTTCCTCTCGGGCCTGACGTTTGCCGAGTACCTGGGCATCACGCCCCAGGTCACGGACAACAACCGCACCGGCGGCTCGGCGTTCCTCACGCACTGCATGTGGGCCGCGCTGGCGCTGGAAGCGGGCCAGTGCGACGTGGCGCTGGTGGCCTACGGCAGCAACCAGCGCAGCGCCGCGGGCGGGCTGGTCAGCGCGATGCGGCCCTCGCCCTACGAAGCGCCGTACAAGCTGCCGCGGCCGGTGGGCGCGTATGCGCTGGCCACCTCGCGCTACATGCATGAATACGGCCTCAAGCGCGAACAGCTGGGCGCGGTGGCGATTGCCGCGCGCCAGTGGGCGCAGCTCAATCCCGACGCCTTCCTGCGCGAGCCGCTGGGCATGCACGAGTACCTGGCGTCGCGCCTGGTCAGCGACCCGCTGTCGGTGCGCGACTGCTGCCTGGTCACCGACGGCGCCGCGGCCATCGTCATGACGCGCGCCGACCGCGCCAAAAGCCTGGCGCAGCGGCCGGTCTACATCCTGGGCAACGCCGCGTCGACGCACCACCGCGACATCACCTCGATGCCGGACCTGACCACCACCGCGGCCGCGATCTCGGGCCCGCGCGCCATGGCCCAGGCCGGCGTCACGCCCAAGGACATCGATGTCGTCGAGGTCTACGACGCGTTCACCATCAATACCCTGCTGTTTCTCGAGGACCTGGGCTTTTGCCGGAAGGGCGAGGCCGGCGCCTTTGTCGAAGGCGGGCGCATCGCGCCCGGCGGCGAGCTGCCGGTCAACACCAATGGCGGCGGCCTGTCGTGCGTGCACCCGGGCATGTACGGGCTGTTCACCATCGTCGAAGCCGTGCAGCAGCTGCAGGGCACGGCCGGCGCGCGCCAGGTCAAGGACGCGAAGCTGGCGCTGGCCCACGGCAATGGCGGCGAACTCTCCAGCCAGGCGACCATGGTGCTGGGCACCGAGGAAACGCTTTAACGCCTGCCCGCGCGGGCACCGACATCAAGGACTTATTCGTGCAAACTCCCGACTTCTCTCTCGACAACAAGCAGATCATCGTCACCGGCGCGGCCCAGGGCATAGGCAAGGCGCTGGCCTCGACCATCGTCGCGCTGGGCGGCAAGGTGGTGGCGGTGGACCTCAATGACGCGGCGCTCGCGGCGCTGCGCGCCGAACTCGGCGAAGGCCGCTGCGTGACCGTGATCGGCAGCGTCACCGACCCCGCCGTGGCCCAGGCCGCGGTCGATGCCGGCGTGGCCGCGTTCGGCGGCGTCAACGGCCTGGTCAACAACGCCGGCGTGACGCGCACCGCGATGATCGACAAGATGACGCTCGAGTCCTGGCAGACCGTGATCGACGTGCACCTGACGGGCGCCTTCCAGTTCCTGCAGGCGCTGGGCCGCCACCTGCTGGCGCGCGCCAAGGCCGGCGAGCAGATCGCCGGCTCGATCGTCAACATTTCGTCCGACGCGGGCCGCCGCGGCACCATCGGCCAGATCAACTACGGCACGGCCAAGGCCGGCGTGCTGGGCATGACGATGTGCGCGGCGCGCGAATGGGCGAAGTACAACATCCGCTGCAACACCGTGGGTTTTGGCGTGGTGGAGACGCCAATGACCGAAACCATCCGCGGCGAGAAGTTCGCCGACACCTATCTGGCGCAGATTCCGCTGGGCCGCTGGGGCGAGGCCGGCGAGGTGGCGCGCCCGGTGGCCTTCCTGCTGTCGGATGCCGCGTCCTATGTCACGGGCCAGCACCTGTCGGTCAACGGCGGCTACACCATCGGCGTATGAGCCCGGCGCCGGCCTGGGGCTGGCCGTCGATCCCCGGGTTTTGCCTGGGTTTCGATAGCGCTTCGGTATCGGTGGGAAGCGCAAAAGTATTGGCTGCCGCGCCGCGCGGTGGCTAGGATTTCGAGCAATAGATCGCCCGCCAACGCGACTTGCCTGCGAATAGAACCAGGAGACAAGAACCATGCATTCCTTGCGAGAAACGGTGTATTCCCATGGCGAGCTGGCCGGGCTGCTGGCGCCGCGCAGCGTCGTGATCATCGGCGCCTCGAGCCGCCCGGGCTCGTTTGGCGAGCGCACGCTGAGGAACCTGCGCACCCACTACACGGGCCGGGTCTACCTGGTCAACCCGCAGTACGCGACGCTGGGCGCCGACCCCTGCTATCCCGACCTCGCGGCCCTGCCCGAGGTGCCCGATTGCGCCGTCATCGCCGTGCCGCGCGAGAAGGTCTATGAGCTGGTGGCGCAATGCGTCGAAGCGCAACTGCCCGGCGTGCTGGTGTTTGCCTCGGGCTATGCCGAAACCGACCAGGCTGAGGGCCTGAGCGCGCAGCGCGCGCTGTCGGCGCTGGTGCGCGGCAGCAAGACGCGGCTGGTCGGCCCCAACTGCCTGGGCTTTGCCAACTACGCCGCCTCCACCCACTTGTCGTTCTCGGAATTCCCGGGCTACCTGCCCGGGCCCGCCGCGGTCGGCATCGCCAGCCAGTCGGGCGCGCTGGCGATGGCGATTGCGCAGGGCGCGAATGCCGGCACGCCCATCAGCCACGCGCTGGCCTGCGGCAACATGGTCGATGTCGATGTCGCCGACTACGTGAGCTACCTGGCCGGCGAGAGCGCCTGCGCGGCCATCGTCTGCATCATCGAGGGCCACGAGCACCCGGCGCGCATGGAGCAGGCGGCGCGCATCGCGCTGGCCGCCGGCAAGCCGCTGATCGTGCACAAGCTCGGCTGCTCGGCCAAGGGCATCCATGCCGCGTGGCGCCACACGGCCTCGGTGGCCGGCAGCCAGGCCGACTGGCAAGCGCTGTTCGCGCGCTGCGGCGCGGTCATGGTCGAGCATTTCGACCGTGTGCTCGAAGTGGCCAGCTTCTTTGCCAAGGCGCCGCGCGCCGGCGGCCGCGGCGCGGCGATTCTCAGCACCTCGGGCGGCGCCTGCATCATTGCCGCCGATGCCGCCGCCGCGCACGGCATCGAACTGCCGCCGCCCGCCGATGCGGCCAACGCGCAGGTGCTGGCCGACACCATTCCGGCCTTTGGCTATCCGCACAACCCGTTCGACACCACGGCCCAGGTCATCAGCCACCCGGCGTCTTTCAGCGCCTGCGCGGCGGCCACCATGGGCGATGCTGCCTACGACTGCGTGGTCACGCCGCATATCCAGGCCTACGAGTCGGCGACGCCGCGCATTGCCACGCTCAACGAGCAGGCCGCGCGCTTCGGCAAGATCGCCTGCAACGTGTGGCTCACGCAGTGGATGGGCGGGCCGGGCTATGCCGATACCGCCTCCCTGCCGCATATCGCGCTGTTCCGTTCCATGGACAGCTGCTTCTGGACCCTGGCGCGCTGGCAGCAGCGCCAGCAATGGATCGATGCGCAGTCCGCGCGCGCCCAGTCCGGCGGCGCCCAGTCCGGGGGCGCCCAGCCGCGTGGCGCCGCGGCGCTGGCCTGAACGCCGCCCGAGGAACACCGCCATGCCCATCCGATTCAACCGCCGCCTTTTCGCGCTGCTGGCGCTGTGCAGCCTGCCGCTGGCCGCCGCCGCGCAGGCCTTTCCAACCAAGCCGCTGCGCATCGTCGTGGCCTATCCGCCCGGAGGCGGCGCCGACATCCTGGCGCGCGACTTCGGCCAGAAGCTGCAGGACAAGCTCAAGCAGCCGGTGATCGTGGAAAACAAGCCCGGCGCGGGCACGCTGCTGGCCGCGGCCCAGGTGGCGAGCGCGCCCGCCGACGGCCACACGCTGCTGCTGGTGACCAACACCTTGCTGATCTCGCCGCAGCTGCAAGGTTCGAGCCCGGTCAATGTGCTCAAGGAGCTCAAGCCCGTGGCGTCGCTGACCGAGATCGTGTTCGTGCTGGTCACGCCCGCCGACCTGCCGCAAAAGACGCTGCCCGAACTGATCAGCTACATGAAGGCCAACCCCGGCAAGGTCAACTACGCCACGCCCAGCCAGGGCGGCATCACGCATCTGATCGGCACGCAGTTCCAGGAGGCCTATGGCGTGAAGATGGTCACCGTGCCCTACAAGGGCACTGCGCCGGCGCTGGTCGATGTGATGTCGGGACGGGTGCAGACCATGCTCGATGCCATGACCACCTCGCTGCCGCACCTCAAGGCCGGCAAGCTGCGCGCGCTGGGCGTGGCCGACGACAAGCCCTGGGCGGCCATGCCCGAGATCCCGCCGATGTTCACCAAAGGCCAGCAGTTCGGCCGCGGCTGGTACCACCTGTTCACCGCCGCCGGCGCGCCCGACGCGGCGGTGGCCGCGGTGAATGCCGCCACCGCCGAGATCATGGCCGAGCCCGCGTTCAGCGCCAAGCTCGCGGCGCTGGCGCTGATGCCCACCGGCCAGGACAGCCCCGCCAGGCTCAAGGCCGACATGGCCGCCGAATACCGGCTCTGGGGCGATCTGATCAAGGAAAAAGGCATCAAGGCCGAGTAAATCCTGTGCCCACCGCCGGGCCCCGTGCCAGGCCGGTGGCGGCCGCCGCATGCGTGCCATGTGCGCGGATCTGTCTTCAACTCCTGCGGAAAAACGATGAAAACACGTGTCACCGAAAAGCTGGGCATTGAATATCCCATCATCCAGGGCGGAATGCAGTGGGTCGGCCTGGCCGAGCTCGCCTCGGCCGTCTCCAATGCCGGCGGCCTGGGCATCCTGACCGGGCTCACCCAGGCCACGGCCGACGACCTGCGCCAGGAAATCGCGCGCTGCCGGCGCATGACGCACAAGCCGTTTGGCGTGAACCTCACCATGCTGCCCTCGTCGGTGCCCCGGCCCTATGCCGAGTATGTCGCCGCCATCGTCGACAGCGGCGTGAAGATCGTCGAGACGGCGGGCCGGATTCCCGAGGAATTCATCCGCACCTTCCGGCAGCATGGCATCACCATCGTGCACAAATGCACCACCGTGCGCCATGCGCTGTCGGCCGAGCGTGCGGGCGTCGACATGGTGTCCATCGACGGGCTCGAATGCGCGGGCCATCCGGGCGAGGACGATGTCGGCGGGCTGGTGCTGATCCCGGCCGCGGCGCGGGCGCTGAAGATCCCGGTGATTGCCTCGGGCGGCATTGCCGACGGCCGCGGCCTGGCCGCCGCGCTGGTGCTGGGCGCCGAAGGCGTGAACATGGGCACGCGCTTTTGCGTCACGCGCGAGGCGCCCATCCATGAGCACATCAAGCAGGCCTATGTCGCCGGCAGCGAGCGCGACACGGCGCTGATCTACCGCACGCTGAAGAACACCGCGCGCGTCTTCCGCAACGAGATTGCCGAGCAGGTGCGCGCGCTCGAGGCGCAGCCCGGCGGCTGCGCGTTCGAGGACCTGCGGCCGCTGGTGGTGGGCACGCGCGGGCGCGCGGCGCTCGAAAGCGGCGAGGTGCACGGCGGCATTCTCAGCGCCGGCCAGTGCATCGGACTGATCCATGACATTCCCAGCTGCGAGGAACTGATCGAGCGCATGGTGGCCGAGTGCCGCGAGCGGCTGAGCCGCGCCAGCCGCTGGGCCGCGCCCGATGCCGCCGATGACCGCGCCCTGATGGCGCTTGCCGCCACCGAAAGCCAGCCATGAACCAGGTCGTCGACGCGTTCGAGGAGCGCCAGGAAGTCGAGCGCATGCTGCTGGATGGTGCGCAGCAGTTTCTGCAGGCCCGGCATTCGCTGCAGCGCGCGCGCTGCTGGCGCAGCGAAGGGCGGCGCTTCGATGCGCGGCTGTGGTCGGCCATGGGCGAATGCGGCTGGCTGGGCATGCGCCTGCCCGAGGAACTGGGCGGCTTTGGCCTGCCGCTGTCGGCCGCGGCCGCGCTCGCGGCGCGGCTCGGGGCGGCGCTGCTGCCCGATCCCTTTGTCGGCTGCGCCGTGGCGCCGGCCGCGCTGCTGGCCGCGTTGCCGGCCTCGGACCTGCGCGACGCGCTGGCCGGCGAGCTGGTGGACGGCGCGCAGGTGCTGACGCTGGCCTGGCAGGCGCAGCCGGGCGAGATCGATCCCGGCTGGAGCGGCGCGGTGCTGGCGCGCGATGCGCAGGGCCTGGTGCTGGACGGGACCTGTGTCGCGGTCGAGGGCGCGGCCGACCAATGGCTGGTGGCGGCCAGCGAGGACGGCCAGCCCCGGCTGGTGCGGGTGGCCGCGCAGGCCGCCGGCGTGCGGCGCGACGCGCAATTGCGTGCCGACGGCAGCGCGATGGACACGCTGCATTTCGACGCGGTGCGGATCTCCGCCGATGCGCTCTTGGCCACGGGCGCCGCCGCGCGGCGCGCGCTGGGCGTGGCGCTTGACGAGACCCGCGTGGTGGCCGCCGCCTATCTGGCCGGGCTGGCCGAAGCCGCGCTGGACAGCACGGCCGCCTATCTGGCGCAACGCGTGCAGTTCGGCCAGCCGCTGGCGGCGCTGCAGACCGTGCGCCATCGCGTGGTCGATCTGGACCTGCAAAAGCGCCTGGCCTTTGCCTCGTGGCGCAAGGCCTGTGAGATCCACGCGGCGGCGCCTGACGACTTCGCCGCCGCCGCGAGCGCCGCCAAGGCGCGCTGCTCCGAACTCGCGCTGCGCGCGACGCGCGCGGCCATGCAACTGCATGGGGCGATGGGCTATACCGAGGAGGCCGACATCGGCTTGTGTGCCGATGCGGCGCTGCGGCACGCACCCGCATTCGGCAACGCGCCCGCGCACCGGCGCCGGTTTGCGGCACTGGCGTTCGACCGGCCCGCAGCGCCGGAGCTGCGCGGCGGCTTCCCGGCCGGCCCGCATCCGGCCACGCCCGAGGCCTGGGCGCAGTTGTCCGATAGCGAGTTCGCGGCGCGCCTCGAAGCCTGGCTGCAGGCCCACTATCCGCCCGAATGGCGCCAGCCCATCGTGCTGCGCCTGCGCGGCGCGGCCGAGCGCGACTGGCTGGGCACGCTGCACCGCCACGGCCTGCGCGCGCCGGGCATTGCGCGCGCGGCGGGCGGCATGGGCCTGCCGCTGCGCAAGCAGCTGCTCTACAAGCAGGTCTTCGATGCGCATGGCGTGGCGCGCGTGCTCGACATGGGCAGCACGCTGCTCGCGCCCATCCTGATCCGCTACGGCACGGCCGAGCAGCAGGCGCGCTTCCTGCCAGGCATCCTGCGCGGCGAGGAGGTCTGGTGCCAGGGCTATTCCGAGCCCGGCGCGGGCTCGGACCTCGCGTCGCTGCGCACCCGCGCCGAGCGCCGCGACGATGTGTTCATCGTCAACGGCCAGAAGATCTGGACCAGCCACGCGAACAATGCCAGCCGCATCTTCATGCTGGTGCGCACCGGGCAGTACGAGCGCAAGCAGCAGGGCATCAGCCTGCTGCTGGTCGACCTGAACTCGCCGGGCATCACGGTGCGGCCCATCGTCAACATGGCCGGCGACGACGAATTCTGCGAAGTGTTCTTCGACAACGTCGAAGTGCCGGCGAGCCGCCTGCTGGGCCCGCTCGACAATGGCTGGAACGTCGCCAAGAGCCTGCTGGGCGTCGAGCGCCTGGTCAACGGCAGCCCGGCGCTGGCGCAGCAGGCATTCAACTACCTGCGGCAGATGCTGGACGCCGCCCCCGACATGCGCGCCGCCGCATTGCCCAATGACCGCCTGGCCCAGCTGGCCTGCGAACTGCATGATTTCCACGGCCTGTATGCCGAAACCTGCGCCGCGGCGCTGGCCGGCCAGACGCTCGATGCCGAATATTCGGTGCTCAAGCTGGTCTCCACCGAGCTGTTCCAGAAAATCGTCGAGCTGGTGATGGACCTTGCCGCGGAACGCGGCGCCGTCAATGGCGCCCAGGCCTTTGGCGCGGTGAATATCGACCTGCACCGGCTGTATATGGTGTCGCGCCCGGGCACGATTTATGGCGGCGCGAGCGAAGTCCAGCGCGACATTCTCGCGCGCAGCCTGCTGCCCGCAAAAACGCGCTGAAAGCCGCACCCGCCCGATGGATTCCCTCATGGAAGCCGGCTGCCAGCCGGTAATGCATGCCGCCGGACAGAAGCGGCTTTTCAAGCAAGGAGACAGTGCAATGAGATATTCCCTGGCCTGGAGAAAATGGGGGCTGTGCATTGGCACGGCGATATGTGCCGCGGGCGCCTGGGCCCAGGCATTTCCGAGCAAGCCGGTAACCATCGTCGTGCCTTATGCACCGGGAGGGCCGACGGATATCACCGCGCGGCGCGTGGGCGAGCTGATGGCGAAAAACCTCGGCACCGCGGTGTTGATCGAGAACCGCCCGGGCGCCGCCACCACGCTGGCCGCGGCCTATATCGCGCGCGCACCCAAGGATGGCTATACGCTGTTCATGGCGCCGGGCACCACGACGTCGGTGAACCCTTACATCTACCGCCGCCTCAGCTACAAGCCCGAGGAGTTCGCGCCGATCTCCATCGTCTCGCGGCTGCCGTTCGGCGTCGTGGCGGCGCCGGATTTTCCGGCGAAGAACATGCAGGAATTCATTGCCTGGGCCAAGGCCAAGCCCGGCGGCGTGAGCTACGGCACCACCGGCACCGGCAGTCTCACGAACATCATCGGCGAATGGATGGGCCGCACCCTGGGCGTGAAAATGGTCGAGGTGCCGTACAAGGGCACGGCCGCGGCCTATGCCGACCTGATGGGAGGGCGCATCGACGTGAATATCGAAGTCATGTCCAGCGCCATCGGCATGCACCAGGCGGGCAAGCTGCGCATCTTGGGCATCATGTCCGAGGAACGCGCGGCGCAGATTCCCGATGTCGCGACCCTGCGCGAAGCGGGTTATCCGAATCTCGTGGCCTATACCAATTTCGGCCTGCTGGCACCCGCGGGCACGCCCGCGCCCGTGATCAACCGCCTGCACCAGGCGGTGGTGGCCGCTGTCGCCACGCCGGATTTTGCCGCCAAGCTGGCCGCGGGCGGAGAAACCGCGGTTTCCTCGGCCAGCCCGAAACAGTTTGGCGAATTGCTGCATGCGGAATATGTGCATTGGGGCGCGATTGTCAAACCCATGAATCTGGCGCTGGATTGATGGCCATGCAGGAAGCGCCCGTGACAGACACGCCGACGGCCCGCGATCCCGATGGGCAGATCACGGTGGAGCAGCGCGGCGCCGTGCTGCTGATCGGCATCGACCGGCCCGAAAAGCGCAACGGCTTCACGCCGGCCATGTTCACGCAGCTGGCCCGGGCCTGTACGCGGCTCGAGGATTCCTCCGACCTGTTTGTCGGCCTGCTGCATGCGCATGGCGAACATTTCAGCGCCGGCGTCGACCTGGCGAAGATCGCGCCGCTGCGCCAGGCCGGCCTGCCGCTGTATCCGCCCGAGGAGGTCGACCCGTTCAACCTGCGCGGCCGGCTGCGGCGCAAGCCCATGGTCGTGGCGCTCAAGGGCATCAGCTTCACGCTGGCGGTGGAACTGGCGCTGGCCAGCGAGATCTGCGTGGCCGCCGACAACTGCCGCTTCGCGCAGCAGGAAGTCGCGCGCGGCATCATGCCCACCTGCGGCGCCACCATCCGCCTGCCGCAGCGCGCGGGCTGGGGCCAGGCGATGAAGTTCCTGCTCACCGGCGACGAGTTCACGGCCCGGGAGGCGCTGGCCATGGGCCTGGTGCAGGAGGTGGTGCCCGCGGGCCAGGAATTCGCGCGCGCCTGGCATTACGCGCAGCGCATCGCGGCCCAGGCGCCGCTGGCGGTGCAGGCCACGCTGGAGAACGCGCGCCTGGCCCTGGGCTCCGGCCCGCAGGCCGCGGCCGAGGTGCTGGAGGCGCAGCAGCGCCGGCTCTATGCGACGGCCGATGTGCAGGAGGGCATCCGCTCGTTTGCGGAAAAACGGCCGGCGGTGTTTCGCGGCATGTGAAAGGCACTGTCACCCGGCTCTCTGAATACTGCGTTGATGCTATTTGCACGGAAAAGTAATCTAATTAGGCGGTCAAAACGGCCTATATTTGCTAGAATTCCGTGTAAATGAGTCATTGCACCCTTCAGTTGCATGCATCCGGCGCTTGGCATGACGTTGCCAGCGTGCGCTTGCTCGGCCCGGAAAACGCGGGCTGGAGAAGCCCGTCGTATACCGGCTATGCGGTCGACTGGGCTTTCGAGCACAGCCGGGAAAATGATGCGCATGCGCTGTGCGCTGCCTGGCCCGTGGGTCTGGAGCCGGTGCAACTGGCGCACTGGCCGGTATTTCTCATCGACCTGCTGCCCCAGGGCTTTGGCCGCCAGGAATTGCTGCGGCGCATGGGGTTGCCGCCCACGGCGGACGCAGTGGCCGACTGGCCGTTGCTGCTCGCCGGCTCCGGCAATCCCATTGGCAACCTGCGCGTCAAGGAAGCTGCCGCCTGGCTTGCCGACCATGCCGGCGGTTTCCGCGGCTTTACCGACGAGGAAGTGGCGCAGCGCGGCGACGATTTTTCCGAATACCTGGCGGCACATGGTCTGTTTGTCGCCGGCTCCTCGGGAGTGCAGGGCGAGTGGCCCAAGGTGCTGCTGACGCGGGCCCATGACGGGCTGCTTTACCTGGACCATACGCTGCCGGACGAGCAGGCCTGCAGGCATTACATCGTCAAGTTTGGCCGCGGCACCGATCCTGGCCTGGCCAGCATCCTGCGCCATGAAGCGGTGTACATGCAGTTGGCCAAGGAACTGGGGATGCGGGTGCATGCCCCGCTGGTGCTGCGCGAGCGCGCGCTATTCATCGAGCGCTTCGACCGCCGCGTGGAAAATGGCGCGGTCGTGCGCCTGGCCCAGGAGAGCATTGCGACGCTGACCGGCATGCCCGGCTTCGAAGCCGTCCCCTCGCATGACCAGGTCTGTGAGGGGCTGCTGCGCTATTGCACCGACCCGCAGCAGGAGGTGCTGGAATACCTGCGGCGCGATGTGGCCAATCTGGCGTTGGGGAACAAGGACAACCATGCGCGCAACACGGCCCTGCAAAGGGATTTTTCCGGCCGCATCACGCTGACGCCGCTGTTCGACTTCGCGCCCATGTACCTGCATCCCGACGGCATTGCGCGGCGCATCCGCTGGGAGGGCAATGACGGCGGCAGGCCCGACTGGTCACGCGTACTCGACAGTGTGTGCGAAAGCGCGCGGCAGGTGCAGCGCGCGCGCCGCAAGAAGGGCCCGGCGCTGCTGCAACGTGCGGCGCTGGTGGAAGGCTTGCGGGCCATGGTGCCCGCGCTGCGGCGCATTGCTGCCGAAGGCGAGGCCATGGGTATCGATGCCGACGTGTTGAACCACTTGCGCCCCGGCCTCCTGGCCCGGGCGCAGGAACTGGCTGCATTGGCCTGAGCACCATGGACAAACGTTTCAACCCGCTTTCGATTGCCGAGCAACTGGAACTGCGCCAGCAGGCCATCGAGGATGTGCTGTCCCATCCGCAATGGTCATTGCCGCAGGCGGTGCGCCATCTCCGAACCACGATGCGGCTGACCGTGGCCGAGATGGCGAAACTCACCGGAGTGGCCCATCGCACGCTGCAGGATATCGAGCAGGAGCGCAGCGAAGGCAGCGTCCAGACCATGAACCGCATCTTCGGCGTGGTCGGCCTCAAGCTGGGTGTGGCACGCATTGCGCGTGCCCAGGAAACACCCGCCGTGCGCTGAGACAGGCAGCGCAAGGGGCAGCCGTCAGCGCCGGAAGCTGAACCACAGCCCCACGGCCGTGACGATGCCCAGGCACACGCCCGACAGCTGGTCGCCGAAGCCGCCGTCGCTGAACAGCGCGGAGACCAGGCCGATGGCCGTGAGCAGGCCCAGTACGATGGGCCAGCCCCACAGCGACAGGAAACGGTTTTTCATGCGCGCCGGCTTCATGGCGTGGCCTCCCGGGCAATGGTTTTCGCGTCGCCGTGCAGCTCCTGCGGCCTGGCGGCCGTGCGGCCCTTCTTCAGCCACAGATAGAGCCCGGTGCCGAGCACGAAGATGCTGGCGATATCCAGCAGCGCCCAGATGATCTGCATGGCGCGGCCGCCGTAGTCGCCGAAGTGCAGCGGCTGCGAGACCAGCAGCGCGGTGAGGTACCAGGGAATGGCCGGCGCCGCCGTCACGGCCGAGGTCTTGGCATCGACCAGCACCGGGTGCAGCAGCTTGGAGGTCAGCGGTTCGTCGCCGCGCAGGAACACGGTGTTGTGGTGCGGGCTGGAATAGCTGGTGCCGGGGAAGGCGATGAACGACAGCTTGGAGCCGGGCACCTGCTGCATGGCCGCGTCAAGCGACTGCTGCAGCGGCGCGCGCTGGGCCTGGGCCAGCGTCGGCTGGCCCTGGTAGGGCGCGAGCACGCTGCTGAGCTGGTCGTGCTGCCAGTATTTGATCACCAGGTCGGTCCAGGTGTTGATCATGCCGGTGGCGCCGACCACGAACAGCCACACCAGCGTGACGATGCCCAGCAGGTTGTGCAGGTCCAGCCACTTGACGCGCGCCGTGCGCTCGCGGCGCACGGTGCCGAAGTCGAGCTTGCGCATGAACGGCGCATAAAGCACCACGCCGCTGACGATGGCCACCAGCAGCAGCAAGCCCATGAAGCCCAGGAAGAGCTTGCCCGGCAGGCCCGCAAACAGGTCGACATGCAGCTTGAACATGATCCACATGAAGCCTTCGTCGAAGCGCGGCTGCAGCGGCAGCAGCTCGGCCGTGCGGGCATCGACGACCACCGTGCGGAAGTCGTCGGTGTTGGCCGGCGTCGGCGTCATGGTCACGTACCAGATGTCGTCGGTCTCGTCGGACTTGGAGACGAACTGCACGATGCGCTCGGGGTATTGCGCGCGCGCCACGTCGAGCACCTGGTCCAGGCTCGCATGCGGCGTGCCGGCGGGCATCTCCGGGGCTTCGACTTCGGTGCCCAGCAGGTGGCCGATCTCGTGGTGGAAGATCAGCGGCAGGCCGGTGAGGCACAGCAGCAGCATGAAAACGGTGCAGACCAGGCTGCTCCATTTGTGTACCCAGGCCCAGGTCTTGATGGTATGGCTTTGCATTGGCTTTGTGGCTGAGGATGAAAAGTCAAAGGCACCGCCAGGGCTTCGAGGCCTTGGCGGTGCCGGGCGGGTTCAGGCGATCAGAAATCGATCTGCGCCGACAGGATCAGCGTGCGCGGCGCGCCCACGGTGGCATAGCTCGGGTTGGTGCTGGTCACCCAGTACGCCTTGTCGGACACGTTTTCGAGGCTGGCGCGCAGCACCAGCGGCTGGCTGCCGACCTTGGTGCGGTAGCGCGCGCCGATGTCGACACGGCTCCAGCCGGGCATGCGCAGCTGGTTGGCGGCGTCGAAGTACATCGACGAGGTGCTGATCACGCGGCCATTGAGGCTCAGGCCCGGCACCCAGGGGGTGTCCCAGTCGAGGCCCACGTTGAAGGTGCGCGCGGGCACGCCGTTGGCATCGTTGCCCTGGTTGACGCCGCCGTCGGTGCGCGTCAGCTTGGCGTCGAGGAAGGCCGCGCTGGCCATCAGGCGCAGGCCGCGCTGCACTTCGCCGTAGGCCGTCAGTTCCAGGCCGCGGTTGCGCTGCTCGCCGCCAAAGCTGTAGACATTGCCTTCGGTGGTGGTGGAGGGCTGGGTGATCTGGAACAGCGCGGCTTGCGTCATCAGCACGCCCCAGTCCTGCTTCACGCCGATCTCGATCTGCTTGGTCTTCTGCGGCGCGAACACCTGGCCGGCGTTGGCATAGGTCGGGCCGGCGGTGGAGCCGGCCTGCAGGCCGGCGGTGTAGTTGCCGTAGATCGAGGTGTCGCGCGCGGCCTTGAGCACCACGCCGGCCAGCGGCGTGACGGCGCTGGCCTTGTACGGCGTCGAGCCGTTGACGCTCTTCTGGTGGATGCTCTGGTCGCGCAGGCCCAGGGTCACGAGCACGCGCTCATTGGCAAAGGCCAGGGTGTCGGCAATCGCCACGCTTTGCTGCGTCAGGTCGGCGGTCTTGCTGGGCGCGCCGCGCGCCGCGGTGATCACGGGCAGCGGCGACGGGTTGTAGAGGTTGGACGGATTGGCGGTGGCGGTGCTGGTGTAGAAGTAGCCGGTCTCGCGCGCCATGTGGTTGGCCGACAGCACCAGCGTATGGCCGACGCCGCCGGTCTTGAAGCGCGTGCGCAGGCCCGCATCGGCCGAGCTGGTCTTGTTGTACTCGTCGTAGTAGCCGTTGTAGACGCCGAAGTTGCCCTGCGCATCGGGCTCCATGCCCCAGGTGCCGGGGAAGGTCTGGTTGCTCTTGGTATCGCTGTAGCCGATGCCGCCGTAGACGGTGGTGGCGTCGTTGAGGTCGTACTCGAGGCGCGAGATCACGGTCTTGGCCTTGTCGGTCAGCAGCGTGCCGGGGAAGAAGTTCAGGCGCGCGTCGGGCACGGCCGGCACCTGGGTGGTGCCGCTGCGAAAGCCGATCTGCGGGCGGACCTCTTCGGTCTTGCCGTCGGTGGCCAGTGCATCGAGCGACCAGCGCAGCTTGTCGCCGGCGAAATCGAGGCCCAGCGAGCCCAGGCCCAGGCGCTGGCGGCCATTGTCGATATTGCCCTCGCCATTGCGCCACACGCCGTTGGCGCGCACGCCCCACTGGTTGTCGGTGCCAAAGCGCCGGCCCACGTCGAGGTGGGTGCCGAACTGCGACTGGCCCATGTAGGTGCCGATGACGCGCGTCAGCGGTTCGTCGCCGGCGCGCTTGGTCACCAGGTTGATGTTGCCGCCGACGCTGCCGCTCGGGCCGACGCCATTGGTGAGCGAACCCGGGCCCTTGAGCACTTCGACGCGCTCGATCATCTCCAGCGGCACGCGCGTGGCGGGCACCAGGCCGTACAGGCCATTGAGCGACACATCGCGCATGCCCAGGCTGAAGCCGCGGATCTGGAAGTCTTCGCCGAAGCCGCCGCGCGCCTGCAGCGTGCGCACCGAGGCATCGCTCATCACCACGTCGGAGATGTTCAGCGCCTGCTGGTTCTCGATGTACGAGGCGGTGTAGTTGGTGGTGCTGAACGGCACGTTCATCAGGTCGGTGCGGCCCAGGATGCCCAGGTCGCCGCCGCGCGCCAGCTGTCCGCCCGAATAGGTCTTTTGCAGGCCGCCAATGGCCGCGGCCTGGTCGCTGACCACCACCTCCTGCAGCGCCTTGTCGGCGCTCTGGGCGGCCGCGCCCAGCGAGGCCAGGGCCAGGCCGGTGCCCAGGCATTGCGCCATCAGGCGGGCGAGCGGCTTGGCGGCAAAGCGCGGGGAAGCGCAGTAGGAACGATTTTTCATTGCATTCACATCAGAGGTTATGGAAAGGGAAAACGGCTGGAAAGCGGTGTTCAGAAGGTCGCGCGCAACGTGAGCGTCAGGTTGCGCGGGTCGCCGTAGTAGTTGTTGAAGAACCGGCTGTTGGGCGAGAACTTGGCGTAATAGACCTTGTCGAACAGGTTGTTGGCATTGAGCTGCAGTGCCAGCGTGGAACTGAAGCGGTAGGCCACGAGCGCATCAAAAAGCGCATAACCACCCTGGCGGGTGGTTACGTTGCCGACGCTGGTATAGGTGCGGCTTTGCAGCCGGACCCCGGCGCCCACGGTCCAGCCCGGCCAGGGGCTGGCCAGCTGGCGGCTGGCAAACACGCGCAGCGCATACTGCGGGTCGGCCGGACGCAGCGGCTGGCCGACCAGCGCCGTGCTGTCGTCGCGCAGGATGCGGCTGCGGGTGTGGGTGTAGCTGGCCAGCAGCTGCCAACCGGGCGCGGGCGCGCCCGACAACTCCGCCTCCCAGCCGCGGCTGCGGCTCTTGCCGCCGGCCAGGTAGCAGCGGCCCGCGAGGTAATACGGCAGGCAGGGCATGGGCGAGGCCGTGTCCTCGAGCGCGCTGCCGGTGTATTCGATGTCGAAGGCCGACAGCGTGCCCTGCAGCCGGCCGTCCAGGAACTCGCCCTTGAGGCCGGCTTCGAAGTCCTGGCCCTCGATCGGCGGCAGCAGGCTGCCATCGGCCTGCTTCTTGTTCTGCGAGCTGAAGATCCGGCTGTAGCTGGCGTAGGCGCTGACCTGCTCCGAGAGCGCGTACACCAGCCCGGCATAGGGCGTGGGTTCGTGGCGCACGCCATAGCCGCTGCCCGGCGTGGCCGGCTCGTGGTAGTCCCACCAGCTCAGGCGCGCGCCGGCGATGGCGGTGAGCGCGTCGCTCAGCGACAGGCGCACACGCGCGAAGCCGCCATGCTGGTGCACATGCGCCGTGGGCGCGGAATAGGCGTTGCCGTTGCCCGCGCCGTAGGCCGGCTCGGGGTAGCTGGTGTAGGGGTCCCAGCTGCGGATGTCGACGCCATACAGCGGACTCACGTCCCAGTAGCCGGAGCTGCCGATGGCGCGCACGCGCTGCATGTCCAGGCCCAGCGCCAGCTCATGGCGCCGGCCCAGCCACTCGAACGGGCCCGTGGCCTGCAGGCTCAGCGTGCCCTGGCTGCTGGCTTCGCCGTCATAGATCGAGGTGGTGACGTTGGCGAGATAGGGGTTGGTGTCGCTGGCGCTGGAAAACGAGGTCTGCTTGAAGCCATCGGAGCGGAAATAGCTGCGCGCGGCCTGGGCCTTGAACTGCCAGCCATGGTCCAGGCGGTGGTCGAGCTCGACATAGGCCTGGCGGTTGCTGCGGTTCCAGGCGTTCCAGGGCGTGCCCAGGTAGGTGCTGCGCGGCAAGCCGAGCTGGCTGCCGTCGAGGTTCGCGGGCAGGCCGCCCCACGATCCGGTCGCGTCAAGCGCGGTCTGCTGCAGGCTGGCGGTGAGCCGCGTCTGCGGGCTCAGGTTGGCCTCGAGCACCGCATAGACGCTCTGGCGCTTCTCGTGGCGCGCGGTCTGGAACGCGGCCTTGTCGTCGGCCAGCGCCACCAGGCGCGCGCGCAGCGTGCCGGCGTCGTTGAGCGGCCCCGACAGGTCGGCTTCGAGGCGCCGGCGGTCCCAGGAGCCCAGCGTCAGCGCCGCCGAACCCTGGAACTGTGCGCTGGGGCGTTTGCGCACCAGGTTCACCACGGCCGACGGATTGCCCGCGCCGCGCAGCAGGCCCGAGGCGCCGCGCAGCACCTCGACGCGGTCGAGCATGGCGGTGTCGGGCTGGATGAAGGTCGCGGCCGAGGTCACCTGGTTGATGCCCATGCCATCGACCTGCAGCGAGTCGATCTGGTAGCCGCGCGCGTAGTAGTTGATGCGCTCGCTGTCGATGTAGTCGACGGTCACGCCGGTGGCGTTCCTCAGCACCGCGTGCAGGTCGGGCAGGGCCTGGTCGTCGATCCACTGGCGCGTGAGCACGCTCACCGGCTGGGGAATGTCGCGCACCCGCTGCTGGCCGATATTGGCCGTCACCTGGGCTGCGGCATAGCTGCCCGAGCCTTCGGTGGTGGCCGCGTTCTCGGCGCGCGCGCGCACGATGACGCCGTCCAGCACGCTGGCGGCGCTGCCGGGGTGCAGGGACTGCAGGCGCAGCGTGTAGACGCCGCTGGATTCATGCACCGCCTGCAGCTCGGTGCCTTCAAGCAGCCGTGCAAAGCCGTCTTTGACCGAATAGCTGCCCTGCAGCCCGGGCGAGCGGCGCGT
This sequence comes from Comamonas antarctica, assembly GCF_013363755.1. NCBI lineage: Bacteria > Pseudomonadati > Pseudomonadota > Betaproteobacteria > Burkholderiales > Comamonadaceae > Comamonas > Comamonas antarctica. The sequence goes on along the minus strand of NZ_CP054841.1, from coordinate 552,336 downwards.
GCCGAGCTGCGCGGCATCGAAGGACAGCGCCACGCCGGCCTGGTTGGCGTACTGGGCAATGACATGGCTCAGCGGCCCGGCTGCGATCTGAAAGCTGCGCAGTTCGGCGCGTGCGGGCGCAGCGGCTTGCGCCATCGCCAGCGCCGGCACCAGCCACATGCATCCGGCGAGCAGCGCCGCGCCCGCATGCCGGCGCCGCGCGGGCGCGCGGCGGCCGTGTGGCGGCAGTGGCGGGGAAGGGCGTGGCATGGCGGAGCGGAACTGGGCGGTGTTTCCTCGTATGCCGGATGAGCCCGGGCAATCCTGCAACTGCCGGCGAAGTTTTTTGCTGCGCGGCCGCGGATTTGCCCCGTGGTTTGCGCGCCGGGACGGGAGCTGGCCTGACTCGGGTGCTATCTTTTTATTTTTTCAAAAAAGCGCAATTCGGCATTCAGGAGGCTGCATCCCGGGCTTCCACGCGCACCCAATAGCGCGTGCGGCTGCGCAACTGCAGCGGAAAGCGGCTGACCAGCGCGGCCAGCGCGCGGTCGGTATCGTCGACGGGAAACGCGCCCGAGACCTTGAGCTGCGCCACCTCGGGCGCGCATTCGAGGTGGCCGCGGCGGTAGCGCGCCAGCTGGGCCAGCAGATCGCCCAGCGCGATGTCCACGGCCACCAGGCCGCCGTGCTGCCAACTCGCGGCAAACGGATCGGCCGGCTCCGGCGCCTGCGCGCGGGCGGCGTCGAACCAGCCCTGCTCGCCGGCCGCGAGCTGCTGCGGCGCGCCGGCCGCGGGCAGCAGGCGCACCGCATGTTCCTCGACCTGCACATGGCTGCGGCCCGCGCCGTCGAGCTGCACCATGAAGCGCGTGCCCAGCGCCTGCACCCGGCCGTGCGGCGTCTGCACGCTGAACGGCCGGCCCAGCGCGTCGGCGGCCGTGGCAATCAGCACCCGCCCGCCGCGCAAATGCACCAGCCGCTCGCGTTCGTTGAAATCCAGATCCACGCCGCTGGCCGTGTCCAGCGCCAGCAGCGAGCCGTCGGGCAGCGTGATGTTCTGGCGCTCGCCGGTGGCGGTGCGGTGCGTGGCGCGCCACTGCTGCCAGGGCAGGCCCTGCCAGCCCATCCAGGCGGTGCTGCCCGCGCCCAGGCCGAGCGCCAGGCTGCGCAGCACGCCGCGCCGCGACGCCTGCGGGCGCGGCGCCAGCGTCTGGCGCGCCAGCGCCGGCGGCAATTGGGCCAACTGGGCATTGACGGCCTGCACGCGCTGCCAGGCGCGCTGGTGCGCCGGGTCGGCGGCAAGCCACTGGCTCCAGCCCTGGCGCGCCTCGTCTGCGGTGGCAGCATCGCGCAGCCGCACCTGCCAGGTCACGGCTTCGCGCAGGGCCTGGCGCTCGGGGTCGACGGCCGGCTTCATGCCATGGCCAGGCAGCAGTGTTCCAGCGCCCGCGCGAGGTAGTTGCTCACCGTGCGCAGCGAAATGCCCAGGCGCTGCGCGATCTCGGGATAGCTCAGTTCCTCGAACTGCGCCAGCACGAAGGCCGCGCGCACCTTGGGCGGCAGGCCTTGCAGCAGGCGGTCGACTTCGAGCAACGTCTGCTGCAGCGCCAATTGGTCCTCGGCGGACGGCGCCAGTGCCTGCGGCAGGCCGGCGAGGTATTCCAGATAGGCGCGCTCTAGCGCGCGGCGGCGGAACAGGTCGGTGACCAGGCCCTTGGCAATCGTTGCCAGATAGCGCCGCGGCTCGCGGATCTCGTCCTGCGGCACGGGCGCGCGCAGCAGGCGCAGGAAAGTGTCCTGGGCCAGGTCGGCCGCATCCTCGCGGTTGCTCAGGCGCTTGCGCAGCAGGCTTTGCAGCCAGGGGTGGTGGTCTTGGTAGAGGCTATGCACGGCAAGGGCGTGGCATGAGCAGCAAGGCCACGGAGCAGGAGAAAAACGATAGTGCGAATCGTTATCATTATCTTGTGTTTGCCCGCATGCTGTGGCTTTTTGTCCTCAGATTGTTGTGTTCTTGCGACGCGTGCCGGCGGACTCGGCATTTCGCGCCGCCGGCCTGACGCTGGCTGGGGGCGGCGGCAGGTGCCGCAAGAACTTCTGGAAAACCCTGATGAAAGCTTTGGCCATTTGCGTTTCTTGACCAACCGGAGGTCGGCGCACATATTGGCACCAGGTCGGGGCCGAGTGTGCGCAACGGGACCTGCGTCTTTTGCGCATGGCAAGGCCTTGAGCTGCCTGGGCGTCGGCTGCAACCGAGCAGCCCACTTCACTTTGACCCTCTCACAAGGCCACCGTCATGACTGCAAGCAGCGAGCAAGTGACCCTTTTCTCCCACGTCAAGGAGGGCGAAACGCCGTGGCGCTCCGATGGACTGAGAGATTTCTTTCTCTACCGGGACCTGGGCGTGGCCGATGCCACCCATGGCCGGGTGATCGCGCATCTGGTCAAGGCCAACAAGCCGCCGGAGCAGGGCACGGGCTGGCACCGGCATGTCGCGGATTTCCAGATCGTGCTGATGACCAAGGGCTGGGCGAAGTTCATGTACGAAGACCAGGTGACGCTGGTGGAAGCCGGCGATTGCGTGCACCAGCGTCCCGGCATCCGCCACTATCTGTTTGATTACTCGCCGGACATGGAGTATCTGGAGATCGTGAGTCCCGCGCTGTTCGGCACGGTGGACACCGACGCGCCCTGCGCGGTGCCCGTGCCGGCGGCCTGGCCGTCCGAAGCGATTGCCGCCGCGGCGGCGCCGCAAGCCAGCGCGTCATGAGCGGCCGCTGATCCGCGGGCCGGCGCTGCGGCACCGGTATATTCCGGCCATGGACCTTGGCGCGCTGGAATATTTTCATATCGTGGCGGAAAGCGGCAGCATCTCCCGGGCGGCTTCGGCGCTGGGCATGGAGCCGTCGACGCTGACCCGGCATATCGGCCGGCTCGAGGACGAGGCCGGCGTGAAGCTGTTCCACCGCAGCGGCCGCGGCATGGTGCCCACCGATGCCGGCGCGCTGCTGCTGATCGAGGCGCGCAAGGTGGTCGATGCGCTGCAGCACACGCGCCGGGTGGCGGCGGACCTGGCGGCCGACGGCCCCTCGCAGATCGTCGTTGCCGCGATGCCGACCCTGGCCCAGATGACCTTCGGCGCGCTGGGCCATGCCTTGCAGGCGCGCTTCGCGCGCGCGCGCATCCGCTTCGTCGAAGGCATGGGCCACCAGCTGGTGGACTGGCTGCAGGAAGGCAAGATCGACGTGGCGCTGCTTTACGTGCCCACCCAGTCGCGCATCGTCGACCACGATCTGCTGCTGCAGGAGCCGCTGTACTGCGTGCTGCCGCCGGGCTGGCGGCGTCCGTCCGATCCGCTGCCGATCGGCGCGCTGCTGGATCTGCCGCTGGTGCTGCCGACCACGCGGCACGGGCTGCGCGGCCTGGCCGAGAGCTGGGCCCAGCGCCATGGCAAGCGGCTGCAGGTGGCCATGGAATGCGATGGCTCGACCTTCATGACGCGGCGCCTGGTCGCGGCCGGCCATGGCTGCACGCTGCTGCCGCTGGCCGCGGTGCAGGAGGAGGTCGAACGCGGCCAGCTGCAGGCCGTGCGCCTGGCCGGCGACGAGGCGCTGCGCGCCGTGGCCATCGCCACGGCCCTGAACCGGCCGGCCGCGAGCGGCCTATGGGAGACCACCCAGGTGCTGCGCCAGGTGGTGGCCACGCTGGTCAAACAGGGCCAGTGGCCAGGGGTGCACGCGGTGACTGGCTGAGCGGCGGCCGCCTCAGTCGCGCCGCTGGTCGCGCACCAGCGCGGCATCGAGTTCGTCCAGCCGGTTGATGCCCAGCAAGGCCATGTTGCGCTGCACTTCGCTGCGCAGGATCTGGATCGCATGGCGCACGCCCTCGGGCCCGGCCACGGTGGCCGCATAGTTGAAGGAGCGGCCGTTGAACACGCAGCGCGCGCCCAGCGCCAGCGCCTTGAGCACATCGCTGCCGCGGCGGATGCCGCTGTCCATCATCACCGTGAGCCCGGGGGCGGCCTGCACGATTTCCGGCAGCACGCGCAGCGGCGAGATCGCGCCATCGAGCTGCCGGCCGCCGTGGTTGGAGACGATGATGCCGTCGACGCCCAGCTTCTGCGCCTTCACCGCGTCCTGCCAGCGCAGGATGCCCTTGACCACCAGCGGCCCCTTCCACAGCTCGCGCATGACGCCCAGGTGCGTCCAGTCCAGGTGATCGCGCGCCTGGAAGTCGCGTTCGGCGCGCGCCGCGAGGATCGGCGCGCCGCGCTCGGCGCGCCAGTTCTCGAAGTGCGGCATGCCATGCCGCGCCAGCGTCTTCAGGAAGGTGCCGGCAAGCCAGCGCGGATGGCTGAGGCCGTCCCAGGCCAGCCGCAGGCTGGGGCGCAGCGGCGTGCTGAAGCCATTCTTCAGGTAGCGCTCGGGATTGACCTGCACCGGCAGGTCCACCGTCACCACCAGGGTCTTGAAGCCGGCCTGCGCGATGCGCGCGATCAGCGCCTCGACGCGCGCCGGCTCGCCCGGCATATAGGCCTGGAACCAGGTGCCGGGCGCGGCGGCGGCCACTTCCTCCATGGGAATCAGCGAGGCCCCGCTCATCACCGCGGGAATGCCCAGCTGCTGCGCCGCCTGGGCCAGCACCAGGTCGCCGCGGTAGCACCACATGGCCGCAAGGCCGACCGGAGAGATGCCGAACGGCGACTGGTAGGTCTGGCCGAACAGCTCGATCTGCTGCGAGCGCCGGGCCACGCCCTCGAGCATGCGCGGCACGAACGCATAGCGCCCGAACGCCGCGCGGTTCGCGCGCAGCGAGGACTCATCGTCCGCGCCATTGCTGATGTAGCTGAACAGCTGGCGCGGCAGCCTGCGGCGCGCCGGGGCCTCGAAATCCGCCAGGGCATGGATGTGCTGGAGTGTGCTCATGGAGGCCTGTCAGTCCAGCTTGACCTGGGCGCGGCGCGCCACCTCGGCCCATTTGGCCACCTCGCGGCGCTGCAGCGCGCGCAGCGCCTGCGGGCCCGCGCCCGAGACGTCCAGCCCCAGCGCGGCGAGCTTTTCCTGCACCTCGGGCTGTTTCAGCGTGGCGGCCATGTGCCGATGCAGCTTGTCGATGATGGGCGCGGGCGTGCCGGCCGGCGCGAACACGGCCTGCCATGACAGCACCTCGAAGCCCGCCAGGCCCTGCTGCGCCAGCGGTTTGACGCCGGGCAGCGAGCGCGATTCCTGCAGCGACGTCACGCCCAGCGCGCGCAGCCGGCCGGCGTTGACAAAGGGAATGCCGGGCGTGATGTTGTCGAACAGCAGGTCGATCTCGCCGGACATCAGCGCCTGCAGCGCCGGCCCGGAGCCCTTGTACGGCACATGCAGCAACTCGGTGCCGGTCTCCAGCGCGAACAAGGCGCCGGTCAGGTGCTGCGACGAGCCCACGCCTGCGGAGCCGTAGCTGATGCGGCTGCCGGGCTTCTTGCCGGCGGCAATGACGTCGTCCAGCGTCTTGAACGGCCCGTCGGCGCGCACCAGCATGACATTGGGCAGCGTGCCGCTCAGGATCACCGGCTCGAACGACTTGACCGGGTCGTAGCCCACGGAGGGGTAGATGCTGATGTTGATCGCATGCGAGCTGATGGTGCCGCCGACCAGCGTGTAGCCGTCCGGTTTGGCGCGCGCGGCCTTGGCCGAGCCCAGGCTGCCGCCGGTGCCGCCGATGTTCTCCACCACCACCGGCACCTTCAGGCTCTGGGCCAGCGCCTGGCTGTAGAGCCGGCCCAGGATATCGGTGGCGCCGCCCGGCGTGAACGGCACGATGTAGGTGATGCTGCGCTCGGGCCAGGCATCGGCGGCCAGGGCCGGCGTGACCGGCCAGTGGGCCGCGGCGGCGGCAGCGGCGGCTTTGAGCAGCAGGGCGCGCCTGCCGGGAATGTTCTTGCGCATGTCTTGTCTCCTTTTTGGCGCCGCGGCAAAGGCCGGCGGGCGGGGGTGGCGGCCACGGTTTCGCAGCCGTGCCGTCAGCGACCATGCTAGAAAAACCGGGCCCCGCGCGGCAACGCGATTTCGGCACGGCTGCCCTGCGCAAATCGCGCTGCGCCCGGCGCCAGCGGCTTCTAAACTGCGTGCCAATCCGGGCCGGCTTGCCGCCCGCTCACCACAGGAAATGCCCATGCTTGAAGACACCCCCTCCCGGACCGCCGCCTCCGCCACCCCGCGCACCGCGGCACAGGTATTGGTCGACGCGCTGCGCCTGCACGGCGTTGACCGCGTGTTCTGCGTGCCCGGCGAAAGCTATCTGGCGGTGCTGGATGCGCTGCACGATGCGCGCGGCAGCATCGAGCTGATCGTGACCAAGCACGAAGGCGGCGCGGCCAACATGGCCGAGGCCGACGGCAAGATGACCGGGCGCCCGGGCATCTGCATGGTCACGCGCGGGCCGGGCGCCACCCACGCCAGCATCGGCGTGCATATCGCGCAGCAGGACTCCACGCCGATGATCCTGTTTGTCGGCCAGATCGCGCGCCGCCAGGTCGGCCGGGACGCGTTCCAGGAGGTCGATTACCAGGCCATGTTCGGCGGCCTCGCCAAATGGGTGGTCGAGGTCACGGACGCTTCGCGCATGGCCGAGATCGTGGCGCGCGCCTTCCACACCGCGGTCTCGGGCCGCCCGGGCCCGATGGTGGTGTCGCTGCCCGAGGACATGCTGGTCGAGACCACGCAAACCATGGCCTTTGCCGCCTGCGCATTGCAGGCCGTACCGCCCTCCGATGCGGCGCTGGCGCAGATCGCGCAGGCGCTGCAGGCGGCACGCCAGCCGCTGGTGGTGGCCGGCGGCAGCGGCTGGAGCGCAGCGGCAGCGCAGCAGTTGCAGCGTTTCGCGGCCGCCTGGAACCTGCCCGTGGCCTGCGCTTTCCGGCGCCAGGATGCGCTGGACAACCGCAGCCCGCAGTACGTGGGCCACCTGAGCCTGGGCATGAACCCGCGCCTCAAGGAGGCCGTCAAGGGAGCCGACCTGATCCTGGCCATCGGCACGCGGCTGGGGGATGTCTCGACCGACTCCTATACGCTGCTCGAGGTTCCGGTGCCGCGGCAAAGGCTGATCCACATCCACCCCGATGCGGGCGAGATCGGGCGCGTCTACCGCCCGGACATCGGGGTGCAGGCCGACACCGCATGCGCCATCGCCGCACTGGCGGCGCTGGCCGCGCCCGCCAGCCGGCCCTGGGATGGCTGGACCCTGGCCGCGCGCCAGGCCCATGCAGCCTTCAGCCAGCCGCCCGGGCGCGTGGCCGAGGCCGTGGGCGTCGATCTGGGCCAGGCCGTCGCGCATGCGAGCGCCGTGCTGCCGGACGACGCCCTGGTCACCAACGGCGCCGGCAATTATTCGGTCTGGCTGCATCGCTTCTACCAGTACCGCGCGGCGCGCACCGAGCTGGCCACCACCTGCGGGGCCATGGGCTACGGCGTGCCCGCCGCCGTGGCCGCCGCGCTGCGCCACCCCGAACGCGAGGTGCTGTGCGTCGCCGGCGACGGCTGCTTCCTGATGTACCCGCAGGAGTTGGCCACCGCCGCCGAACACGGCGCGCGCCTGGTGGTGCTCGTGGTCAATAACGGCATGTACGGCACCATCCGCATGCACCAGGAGAACCACTACCCGGGCCGGGTCAGCGGCACGCGCCTGGTCGGCCCCGACTATGTGGCGCTGGCCCGGGCCATGGGCGCCGCGCATGCCGAACGCGTGGACAGCACCGAAGACTTTCCTGCGGCGCTGGCGCGCGCGCGCCAGGTAGCGGGATTCTCGCTGCTGGAACTCAGCACCGATCCGCGCCAGATCACGCCGTCGGCACGGCTGCCCTGAGCGACAGCGCCGGCAAGCCGCCGGCGCAAAGGCCGTGGCGCCTCAGGCCAGCATCCCCACCCCCGCGGCAATCAGCAGCAGGCAGACCAGGTGCTTGAGCGTTTCGCGCGAGACCGGCGGCTTGCGGTTGGCGCTCAGCAGCGTCACCAGCAGCACCACCGGAATCGCCTCGGCCGCGAGCAGCAGCGACTGCGCGCCGATCTGCCCGGCGAGGCCCAGCACCACCAGCCGCAGCAGCGCGCCCACGCCAAACGCGAAGATCAGCGACTCCTGGATGCGCGCCAGCGGCCAGGGCTGGCGGTAGACCACATACACCAGCGGCGGACCGGCAGCCGAGAACAGGCCGCCAAGCACGCCCGACAGCGCGCCCACCGCTGCGAAAACGCGCGGCGGCGAGGGGGTGGCGCGCGGCTGGCCCATGCGCCACAGCAGCAGCGCGCAGCCGATGATGATCAGCCCCAGCAGCGTGCGCAGCAGTTGCAGCGCGTTGGCCGCCAGATAGACCAGTATGCCCATGCCGATGAACGAGCCCGCCATGCTGGCCAGCACCGCCACCATCATGACGGGCTCGATGCGCATCGGGCGCCGGCGCTGCAGGAAAGTCGCGGCATTGATGATGGTCAGGAAGGAAACCGCATTCACCGCATCGGGCAGCGGAAACAGATGCGTCAGTCCCACCAGCCCCAGCAGCATCAGCGACAAGGCAAAACCGGTGAGCGTCTGCACATAGACCGAGAACGCCACGAACAGCATGAAAAGCAGATGCGCCGGCAGGTTTGCGGGCAGCATCGATACCAGGGAACTCGTCATTTGTCGTCAGGTGAGGGGAATGCGGCCATGGCGGGTTTCTTCGCCAGCCACAGCAAGGCCAGCACCGCCAGCGCCACGGACGGCAGCATCAGGCCCGTGACCCACTGCCAGCCGTAGGCCGCAAGCAGGCCGCCCGAGGCAAACGAGCCGATGGCCATGGCGCCGAACACCACGAAATCGTTGATCGACTGCACGCGCGGGCCGTCTTCGGGCGCATGGCACTTGAGCACCAGTGCCGATGCGCCGAGGAAGCCGAAATTCCAGCCCAGCCCCAGCAATACCAGCCCGACCCAGAAATGTTCGACGCTCAGGCCCATCAGCCCGGTGGCCGCCGCGCAGGCCGTGAGCAGCAGCCCGGCAAGTATGACGCGCAGCTCGCCAAAGCGTTGGAGCAGTCGGCCGGTGAAAAAGCTCGGAGCATACATGGCAACGACATGCAGCTCGATGCCGATATTGGAATGGTGGCGCGAGATGCCGCACAGCTCCATCGCCAGCGGGGCGCTGGTCATCATGAAATTCATCAGCAGATAGCTGATGGTGCCGCACAGCAGCGCCGCCATGAACAGCGGCTGGCGCAGGATGGGCCCCAGCGGGCGCACCGCGGCGCCCGCCGCCGGCGGCTTCACCGCGTTGAGCTTCACGCCCCGCAGCACAAGCGCCGACAGCACGGCCACCGCCGCGGAGCAGACATAGGTCAGCGCATAGGCATGGGGCGGCCAGGCATTCATGGTGGCGCTGACCATCTGCGGCCCGACCACGCCGGCCAGCACGCCGCCCGCCAGCACCAGGGACAGCGCCCGCGGCTTCTCCTCGGGCGTCACGCATTCCGCCGCGGCAAACCGGAACGTCAGCACCACGGCCGCGTAGGCGCCGCCCAGCAGCGTGGCCAGGCAGAACAGCGCAAACGACTGCTGGACGATGGCCAGCGCGGCCAGCAGGCCCATCAGCACACCGCAAAGATTGCCCAGCAGGAAGGCGCGCGCGCGTCCATGGCGCCGCGCAATGTGTCCCGCGGGCAGCGTGGCCAGCGCCATGCCGACCACGAACATGGTGATGGGCAGCGTGGCCCACTCGGGCCGCGGCGCGAGCATATGGCCGATGATCGCGCCGCTGGCATAGACCACGATGGAGTTGGCGCCCGACAGCGCCTGGGCGGCGGCAAGGCGCAGCACCGAAAGGTTGATGGTCATGGCGTACGGCCCTCGGCTGCGGCACTGTCGGTGGGCCAGAGCCCCGGACCGGTCTTGGCATAGACCTGCGTGTCTTCCAGCGCCTGCATGGCAGGATGCGCCCCAGGTGGCAGCCGGATCCAGCTGCCTGCGGGATGCGGTATGCCATCGACCGACAGCGCGCCGGAAATGACCAGCAGCTCCATGCCGTCGCGTTCCGGGACGGTCAGCGGCGCAGCGCCGGGCAGGCGCAGCATGGACACCTGTTCGTGCGCATCGTCGAAGAGCCGGCAGACCGCGCGGCCGTCGGCCGCCTGCCAGCGGGCCGCATCGCGCGTATCGATGCGTACCGTCTGCGTTTCGTCGTCGCGCATCTGCTGGAGCTTCACGAAGATCACCGCGCCCGGAGCGCTGCGCGGGCTGTGCGACGAGCCCGGCGGATTGCGCAGGTACCAGCCCGCGGGATAGTCGCCATGCTCGTCGGAGAAGACGCCCGACAGCACCAGGATTTCCTCGCCGCCCGCATGGCGGTGGGCACGAAAGTCCGAGCCCGGCGCATAGCGCACCAGGCTGGTGGCGCGCGCGACTTCGGCACCCACGCGGTCGAGCATGACGCGCTCGACGCCGGCTTGTGGCGAGGCAATCCACTGATGGTTCTCGGGCCTGACGCTGGCCGCGAGCGTGAAATCGGCGTTGATGTGCATGGGAGGGTGAGGGGTTGGAATGCGCCGCAAATTTTTTCTTGTCCGTTTTGCCAAGGGTAGGCTACCGGAGCAGGGTTGAATTCTTCTCTGTTCCCGGCGACGGCGCAAACGGCTTATTCTTTGCGGCCGCCCAAGAAATTCTTTCCCATGACTGCCCCCGCCCATCTCAATGCCCTCAAGGCCTTCGAAGCCGCCGCGCGCCACCAGAGCTTTTCGGCGGCAGCCGATGAATTGAACGTGAGTTCAGCGGCCGTGGGCCAGCTGGTGCGCGGCCTGGAGCAGTGGCTGGGCGTGGCGCTGTTCACGCGCGTGGCCAGCGGCCGCCAGCGCATCGTGCCCACCGAAGCCGCGCTGGCCGCGCTGCCCGATATCCGCGCCGGTTTCGAGCGCCTGGGCCTGGGCCTGGCCCGGCTCAGGCAGGCGCCCGCGCACGAGGTGCTGAAACTGACCATGAGCCCGGCCTTTGCCTCCAAATGGCTGCTGCCGCGCATCGAGCGCTTCTCGGCGCAGCAGCCGGGCACCGAACTGCTGCTGGACACCAGCCAGCGCCTGCTTGACTTTGCCGTGCAGCGCATCGACCTGGGCATCCGCTACGGCGCGGGCCGCTGGCCCGGACTCTGCGCGCAAAAGCTCATGGAGGAAGCGGTGTTTCCGGTCTGCTCGCCGGCCTTGCTGGCCAGGGCCCGCATACGCGAGCCGGCCGATTTGCTCAGGCACCCGCTGATCCACGACATGACGGGCGACGGCCCTTCGGGCTATGTGACCTGGCAGACCTGGTTCGAGCGCGTCGGCGTGCCGGGCGCGACGGTCGAGCGCGGGCACCGCATCAACAACGCTGCCGCGGTGCTGCAGGCCGCGGCCGAAGGGCAGGGCATTGCACTGGCGCGCAGCGTGATGGCCTGCGACGACCTGGCCGCGGGGCGGCTGGTGCGGCTGCTGCCGGCACTGAACGTGCTGTCGCCGCTGTCGTATTACGCCGTCTGGCGCGAGGAAAGCCTGTCCCGGCCCGGGCTTGCGGCATTTCTGGCCTGGCTGCAGCAGGAGGCGGCCCGGGACTGCCCGAGCTCCGAGGAAAAGAGCCGCAGGCGCGCCGCGGCAACTGCGCGCCAGGCTTGATGCGGCGCGCGCCGCTCACTCCATGCGGATGCCGCGTTCCTTCACCAGCTTGGACCACTTGCCCGATTCGCTGTCGATGAAGGCGGCGAAGTCCTGGCTGCTGCCGCCGCCGAACTCGTTGCCCTGCGAGACGATGCGGTCCTTGACTTCCGGGTGCTCCATGGCCTTGGCGAATGCGGCCTGCAGCCTGGCCACGATCTCGGGCGGCGTGCCCCTGGGCGCGACATAGCCCATCCAGTTCGAGACCGTCACCGCGGGAAACCCGGCTTCGGCAAAGGTCGGCACGTCGGGCATGAAGCGCAGGCGCTGCGCCGAGGTCACGGCAATGGGTTTGACCTTTTTGGTCTGGATCGCCGGCATGGCCGCGCCGGTCTGCTCGAACATCAGGTCCACCTGGCCGGCCATCAGCGCCGTCGAGGCCGGGCCGCCGCCCTTGAAGGGCACGCCCACCATGTCGATGCCGGCCGCGGCTTCAAACAGTTCGGCCGACAGATGGTGGGCGCCGCCCGGGCCGGCGTTGGCAATGTTCAGCAGGCCGGGCCTGGCCTTGGCCGCGGCCACGACCTCGTTGACATTGCCGAACGGCCGGTCCATGGGCGCGACCAGCACCAGCGGGCTTTTCTCCAGCAGGATGATGGGCACGAAGGCCTTGGGGTCGAAGTTCAGCTTGGGATAGATCCAGGGATTCACCGCCAGCGGGCCGAAGCTGCCCATGGCCAGCGTATAGCCGTCGGGCGCGGCGCGGCCGGCGAGCTCCATGCCGATGTTGCCGCTGGCGCCGGGCTTGTTGTCGACGATCACCGACTGGCCCAGGATCTCGCCCATGCGCTTGGCCACGAGCCGGGTCTTGACATCGGTGTTTCCGCCCGCGGCAAAGGGCACGATGATGGTGATGGGCTTGGCCGGATAGCCAGGCGCTGCGGGCTGGGCGAAGGCCGCGGTGCCGAGCGCGGCCAGGGCTGCGCCAGCGACCAGCCGGCGGCGGGTCACGAAATGGAACGACATGCTTGTCTCCTGAGGGATTGAAATGAAGCGGTCTGGTGCCGCCTGGGGGAACGCTGCCTTATTCGGGCAGGATGTGGGCGGCCTCGACAATGCGCGCGTACTTGGCGCTTTCGCGGGCGATGAAGTCGCGGAACTGGGCCTGGGTCATGGGCTCGGGCTCGCCGCCCTGTTCGCGCAGGCGCCGGGCGAGATCGGGGTCTTTCAGCGCCGCGGCAATCGCCTCGCTGAGCCGGGCCTGGATGGCGGCCGGCGTCTTGGCCGGCGCAAACACGCCAAACCAGTTCTCCAGGTCATAGGCCTTGGCCGCTGGCGTCTCGGCAATGGCGGGAATTTCGGGCGCGAAACTGGTGCGCTTGGCCGAGGTCACGGCCAGCGCCTTGACGCGGTTGCCCTTGAGAAATGGCGCCGCGCCGGCGTAGCTGACGAAAGTCAGGTCCACCGCGCCCGAGGCCACATCGACCAGTTGGCCGGAGGCGCCCTTGTAGGGCACATGCTGCATCTTCACGCCCAGCACCGATTGCAGCAGTTCGCCGTTGAGGTGCTGCGGATTGCCGACGCCGCTGGTCGCATAGCTGAGCTTGCCGGGGTTCTTGGCGGCGTAGGCCGCGAGTTCGGCCAGGTTGCCGACCGGCAGGCCCGGGTTGGCGACCAGCACATTGGGCACGCGCGCGACCAGGCCGATCGGCGCCAGGTCGCGCTGCGGCTGGTATTGCATGCGGCTCTTGTAGATCAGCGGGTTGATGCTGGTCTCGCCCGCGGAGCCGAGCAGCAGCGTGTAGCCGTCGCCGGCGGCCTTGCTCACCGCGGCCGCGCCGACCATGCCGCTCGCGCCGGGCTTGTTGTCGACCAGCACCGTCTGCTGCAGGCTCGCGCGCAGCTTCTCGGCAAGCAGCCGCGCCATGGCGTCGACGCCGCCGCCCGCGGAAAACGGCACGACGATGGTGATGGCCTTGGCCGGGTAGTCGCCTTGCGCAAAAGCGGCAGGGGTGAGCGCCGCGGCGCACAGCAGCAGGCTGCAAGAGAGGATGGGTTTCATGGCGGTCTCCTGGGTTGAGGTGGGGATGTGCGCACGCGTCAGGCCGAAAAGACCATGCAGACCGGGCTCTTGCTGTGCACCGGGGCGCCGACCTCGGCCAGCGTTCCCGTGGCCGGGTCGATGGCGAACGTCACGATGCAGTCGCTGTCCTCGTTCAATGCAAACAGCCAGCGGCCATTGGGCGAGAGGGCGAAAAAGCGCGGCGTCTTGCCGCCCGAGGGCCGGGCGCCGACAAATGCCAGCCGTCCCGTTGCCGCGTCGATCGCAAACACCGCGATGCTGTCGAAGCCGCGGTTGGAGGCGTACAGGAAGCGGCCCCGGGCATCGATGGCAATGCCCGACGCGCGGCTGTTGCCCGCATAGCTGTCGGGCAGCGCGGAAAGAACCTGGAACGGCGCGAGCGCGCCGGTGGCGGCATCGAAGCGGTAGCCGGTCACGGTGGAGTCGAGCTCATTGACCACATAGGCCAGCGGCAGCTGCGGATGGAACGCCAGGTGGCGCGGCCCGCTGGCTTCACGCGCCACCGCGCAGGGCGCGGCCGCGGGCACCAGCCGGCCGTCGCTGAAGGCAAAGCTGAAGACGCGGTCCAGCCCCTTGTCGGGCACCACGACATAGCGGCCCGAGGGGTCGAAGGGATTGAAATGCGGCTTGGCCTGCTGCTGTTCGACACGGTGCGGCCCGACCGGGCCTTCGAGCGCAAGCAACTGGGTCAGGGGAGCCAGCGAGCCGTCGGGATTGACGGGCAGAACGGCCAGGCTGGCGCCAATGTGGTTCGAGACGACGAGATGGCGGCCACTGGGATCGAAAGCCAGATGCACCGGGTTGCGGCCCTGCGTGTCCTGCCGGTTGATGAAGCGCAGGGCGCCCGTGGCGCGGTCGACCGCGAAGGCACTGACTTCCGATGCGTCGCCATGCACGGTGTAGAGAAACCGTCCGTCGCGGCTCAGGGCCAGAAACGACGGGTTGGTGAGGCCTCTTGCAATATCCACCAGCTCCAGCGCCCCCTGCGCGGGGTCCACGCGAAAGATGCTGATGCCTTCGCCGCGGGCATTTCTTTGCTGGGTGGTGCGGCTGCCGACATACGCGTACATGAAATTCCTCGGGCGGGTTGGACCGGTGCAAAGGGACGCGAAACGCCGCGCCCCGGTCGCTAGGGTTTGCACTGGTTTGCATTTTATGCACGGTAAATGCAAAATACGACTCATGGAAAACACCGAGATCCCCGTGCTGGCGCTGCGCGCCAATGGCATTGCCTACCAGGCCACCGATCTGCATGGCATCGCCGGCACGCAGCTGGCGCAGATGCCCGTGGTGCTGCGCCTGCTGCTGGAAAACGCCGCGCGCAACATGGCGGGCAGCGAGCGCGCGGCCGCGATCGCGGCGCTGCTGGCCTGGACCCAGACCGGCAGCAGCGAAGCCGAAATCGCCTACCAGCCGGGCCGGGTGCTGATGCACGACACCACCAGCACGCCGGCGTTGGTCGATCTGGCCGCGATGCGCAGCACGCTGGCCGAGGCCGGCGTGGACCCGTCGGTGCTCAATTCGAGCCTGCCGGTCGATGTCTCGGTCGACCACTCGCTGGCCGTCGAGGCATTCGCGCGGCCCGATGCGCCGCAGCGCAACATGGAATTCGAGATCCGGCGCAATGCCGAGCGCTATGGCTTCCTGCAGTGGGCGTCGAAGGTGCTGCAGGGTGTGCGCATCCACCCGCCAGGCACGGGCATCATGCATACCGTCAACCTCGAGCAACTGGCCACGGTGGTCACGACCGAGCAGCGCGCGGGCCAGGACTGGCTGGTGCCGGACATGATGATCGGCACCGACAGCCACACGCCGATGATCAACGGCATTGGCGTGCTGGGCTGGGGCGTGGGCGGCCTCGAGGCGCAGACGGTGATGTTCGGCCTGCCGACCATGCTGCGCATTCCCGAGGTGATCGGCGTGCGCCTGTCCGGCCGGCTGCGCCCGGGCGTGCTGGCCACCGACCTGGCGCTCACCGTGACCAGCCGGCTGCGCGCCATCGGCGTGTCGGGCGAATTTGTCGAGTTCTTTGGCCCCGGCGTGGCGACGCTGACCGCGGGCGACCGCGCCGTCGTGGCCAACATGGCGCCGGAATATGGCGCGACCACGGGATTCTTTCCCGTCGATGAGGCGACGCTCGACTATCTGCGCACGACGGGGCGCAGCGCCGAGGCCATCGAGCGCGTGCGCGTGCTGACCCAGGCCATCGGCCTGTGGTTCGATCCCGCCGCCACGCCGCGCTTCACGCGCAGCATCGATGTCGACCTGGACAGCATTGGCATGCATGTCGCCGGCCCGCGCCGGCCGCAGGATCTGCGTGGCTTTGGCGAAACCGCCGAGTTGCTCAAGGCCCTGGATTTCCAGCCCAAGGGCCGTGCCGGCGGGATGCCGCGCCATCCGATCGTCATTGCCGCCATCACCAGCTGCACCAATACCTCGGACCCGCGGCTGCTGGTCGCGGCCGGGCTGGTGGCGCGCAAGGCGCGCGCGCTGGGTTTGAAAGTGCCGTCCTGGGTCAAGACCTCGACCGGCCCGGGCTCGCCCGCGGCCGCCGACTATCTGGCGCGCGCCGGGCTCACCGAAGACCTGTCGGCCGTGGGTTTCGATATCGTTGGCTATGGCTGCACGACCTGCATCGGCAATCCGGGCCAGCTGCTGCCCGCAGTCCAGGCGGCCATGGCCGCGGGCGCGATCCACCCGGTGGCCGTACTGTCGGGCAACCGCAACTTCGCGGGCCGCGTGCATCCCGATCTCGACCTGGGCTTTCTGATGTCGCCGCCGCTGGTGATTGCGTTTGCGCTGGCCGGCAACGCCGAGGTCGACCTGCGCGTCGATCCGATCCAGGTCACGCCCGCAGGCCGCGAGGTCTTCCTGCACGACCTCTGGCCTACGCCCGAGGAGATCGAGGCCTGGCTGTCCGCATCGCAGGATCCCGCCGACTACCGCCGCGCATTCCAGATCGCCACCTGGAATCCGCTGTGGCACCAACTGCCCGCGCCCAGCACGCCGCTCTATCCCTGGGCGCCGCAGTCCACCGCGCTGCGCCGCCCGCCGTTCGCCGACCTGGGCGAGGGCAGCCTGCTGGGGCAATTCAGCGCCTATCCCTTGCTGGTCGTGGGCGACGACATCACCACCGACCATATCTCGCCGGCCAGCGCGATTCCGCGCGACAGCCTGGTGGCGGACTTCCTGGTCGAGCGCGGCGACGACCGGGGCGACCTGAATGTGTTTGCCTCGCGCCGTGGCAACTGGGAGGTCATGGTGCGCGGCGCCTTCCACAGCAAGACGCTGAAGAACCTGCTCGCGCCCGGGGTGCCGGTGGCGCACACGCTCCATGTGCCCAGCGGCGCGGTCATGCCGCTGTATGACGCGGCGCGGCGCTATGCGGCCGAGGGCGACTCCGTGGTGCTGGTCGCGGGCGAGCGCTATGGCACGGGTTCGTCGCGCGACTGGGCGGCCAAGGGCCAGCGCCTGCTGGGCATCCGCAGCGTGCTGGCCAACAGCTTCGAGCGCATCCACCGCTCGAACCTGATCGGCATGGGCATCCTGCCGCTGCGCTTTCCTGCGGGCGTCACGCCGTTATCGCTGCAGCTGGCGCCGGGCGACCGCATTGCCGTGGAGGCGCTGCCCGACGCCATCGAGCCGCGCTGCGCCGTGCCGGTGCGCATCCTGCGCGCCCATGGCGGCAGTGAGCAACTGACGGCGACGGCCGCCGTGGAAACCCAGCTTGAAGTCGCGCTGCTGCGTGCCGGCGGCGTCATTCCTTCGACGCTGCAGCGCATGCTGGCCGAACATCGCGAGCAGATGGCTGCGTAATGTTCGCGTTGCATGGACAATCCGCTTCCATGCGGACTGAACCCACCATTGCCACCCAGATCCTGGAATTGATCCAGACCGAGGGCCTGCCCGTGGGCAGCCACCTGCCGGCGCAACTGCTCGCCGACCGCCTGCGCGTGTCGCGCTCGCCGATCAACGAGGCGCTGGCGCTGCTCGCCGAAAAGCAGATCCTGCGGCGCGAGGCCAACCGCGGCTATTTTCTTGCCGAACCGGTGCAGCTGCCGGCCAAGGACCTGGCCGAGAAGCTGGGCATCGACGAGACCAATGTCGTGGCCGATGTCTACTTCCGCATTGCCGACGACCGGCTGCGCGGGCTGCTGCCCAGCGACTTCAAGGAAACCGAGATCCGCCAGCGCTACGGCCTCACGCCGGCGCAGCTGGGCAGCGTGATGGCGCGCATCGCCAGCGAAGGCTGGGCCGAGAAGAAGCCCGGCTACGGCTGGACGTTTTCCGCGATGCTGACCACGGCCGACAGCCTGCTGCAGTCCTACCGGCTGCGGCTCGCGCTCGAGCCCGCGGCGCTGCTCGAGCCCGGCTATCGCCTCGCGCCCGAAGTCATCGAGCGCTGCCGCGCGGCCGAGCGGCATTTGCTGCAGGGCGGCATTGCCACCGACAGCGCCGCGGCGCTGCACGAGCGCGGCGTGCGCTTCCACGAGTCGCTGGTCGAAGGCTCGGGCAATCCGTTTTTCATCGACACCATCCGGCGCGTGAACCGCGTGCGCCGGCTGCTGTCCTACCGCTCGATGCAGGAGCGCTCGCGCTACCGCGAGCACTGCGAACAACACCTGCAATTGCTGGACCTGCTCGAGCGCGGACGCAACGACGAAGCCGCGCAGGCCATGCATGTGCATCTGTCGAGCACGCTGCGCAACCTCGAGAAGATCAGCGCCATTCTCAAACCCTGAACCGCCACACCATGCACATCGCTCCCGACCTCCTGCAAGCCTTCGCGCCCACCGGCGTGCTGCGCGCCTCCATCAACCTGGGCAATCCGATTCTGGCGCACCGCAACGCGCAGAGCGGGGAAGTGGGCGGCGTGTCGGTCGATCTGGCGCGCGCGTTCGGCGAACGGCTGGGCGTGCCGGTGGAGCTGGTCGTGTTCGATGCCGCGGGCAAGTCGGTCGAGGCCGTCACCGCCGAGCAGGCCGATATCGGCTTCTTTGCCATCGACCCGCTGCGCGGCCAGGGCATACGCTTTACCGCGCCCTATGTGCTGATCGAGGGCGCCTACCTGGTGCGCGAGGCCTCGCCGCTGCAGGCCAATGAACAGGTCGACCAGCCCGGCACGCGCGTCACGGTGGGCAAGGGCAGCGCCTACGACCTCTATCTGAGCCGCGAACTGCGCCAGGCAACGATAGAGCGCGCGCCGACCTCGCCGGCGGTGGTCGATACCTTTGTCGCCACGAATGCCGATGTCGCCGCGGGCGTCAAGCAGCAGTTGCAAGCCGATGCGCGGCGCATTGGCGGATTGCGCCTCTTGCCCGGGCGCTTCATGCTGATCCAGCAGGCGATGGGTGTACCCACCCGCCGCGGCGAAGCCGCTGCGGCGCTGCTGCACGCGTTTGTCGAGGAGCGCAAGCAAAGCGGGTTTGTCGCCGCGGCGCTCAAGCGCCATGGCATCGAAGGCGCGAGCGTCGCGCCCGCCGAAGCGCGCGCCTGACACCTCTTTCCCGCTGGCCGCGGCGCCCGCCGGCGCGGGCTGGCCCTGCGCTCTTTCGGATTGCCTCCCGTGAACGATTTTTCCTTTCGCAAGATCGCGCTGGCCGCGTTTGGCCCGGCGCTGCTGTTTGGCATTGGCGACGGCGCCATCCTGCCGGTCGTCGTGCTGCTGGCGCGCGAGCTCGGCGCGTCGATTCCCATGGCGGCGCTGGCCGTGACGCTGATCAGCATTGGCTGCGTGCTCAACAATATCCCGGCCTCGCTGCTGATCGCGCGCTGGGGCGAGCGCGCGGCCATTGTCACGGCCGGGCTGTGGAGCGCGCTGGGCATGGCGGTGTGCTTTTTCGCCACGCATTACGGCGTGTTTGCCCTCGGCTGCTTCATGATGGGCATGTCGCAGGCCATCTACAACCTGGCGCGCCAGAGCTACATGACCGAGGTGGTGCCGCTGAGCCACCGCGCGCGCGCGCTGTCGGCGCTGGGCGGCGTGGTGCGCATCGGCAGCTTCATCGGGCCGTTCCTGAGCGCCGCGGTGATCCACTTCCACGGCCTGTCCTCGGCGTTTGCGGTGGGCATCGTCGCGGTGCTGTCCGCCGCGGCGCTGGGCGCGCGCATTCCGGACCTGCCCGACCACCCGCGCCACCAGGCCGCGCAGTCCGGCAAGCGCGTCTCGCTGCTGTCGACCTTTGCCGACCACCGCCGGATTTTCCTCACGCTGGGCCTGGCCATCCTGCTGGTGGGCGCGGTGCGCGCCGCGCGCAGCGTGGTGCTGCCGCTGTGGGCGGACCACCTGGGCCTGGCGCCCACCGCGGCCTCGCTGCTGTTCGGCCTGGCCGGCGCCATCGAGACGCTGGTGTTCTACCCCGCCGGCAAGGTAATGGACACCCGGGGCCGGCGCGCGGTCGCGCTGCCCGCCATGCTGATCATGGGCGCGGGCATGCTGCTGATGCCGCTCACGGGCAGCTTCGCGGCGCTGGTGCTGGTGGCGATGCTGATCGGCTTTGGCAACGGCATCAGCTCGGGCATGAACATGACGCTGGGCGCCGACCACGCGCCGGTGCAGGGCCGCTCCTATTTCCTGGGCGTCTGGCGCCTGCTGGCCGACATCGGCGCCACGGCCGGGCCGGCACTGCTGTCGCTGATCGTTTCCGCGACCACGCTGGCCACGGGCATCGCCTTCATGGGCGCGGTGGCGGCGCTGGCGGCGGCCCTGCTGCACCGCTTCATTCCGGCGCGGGCCGCGCCGCCGCGGTAGCGCCCCAGGACGCAGGCTTGCGCCTGCAGCATCAGCCCGCTGGCGCCGCCTTCACCGGCTCGCGCATGGTGACGAACTCCTCGGCGGCCGTGGGGTGGATGCCGATGGTGCTGTCGAAAATCGCCTTGGTGGCGCCGGCCTTCATCGCCACGGCAAAGCCCTGCACGATTTCGCCGGCCTCGGCGCCCACCATGTGCAGGCCGACCACGCGGTCGGTCGCGGTCTCGACCACCAGCTTCATCAGCGTGCGCTCCGAGCTGCCCGACAGCGTGTGCCGGAGCGCCTTGAATTCGCTGCGGAAGATGGTCACGTCGCCAAACATCTGCCGGGCCTGCGACTCGCTGTGGCCCACGGTGCCGATGCTCGGATGGGTGAACACCGCCGTGGGAATGAAGTCGTAGTTCATGCTGCGCGCGGGCTTGCCCGCGGCCGGGCCGAACAGCTGGTCGACGACGACCATGGCTTCGGCCAGCGCCACCGGCGTCAGCTGCACGCGGCTGGTGACATCGCCCACGGCATAGACCGAGGGAATGCTGGTCTGGTAGCGCTCATCGACCAGCACCGCGCCATTCTTGCCGATGGCCACGCCGGCGGTCTCGAGGCCCAGGCCCTGGGTCAGCGGCACGCGGCCGGTGGCGTAGAGCACGGCGTCGGCCTGCAGTTCATTGCCGTCCTGCAGCTTCACCTGCAGGCCCTCGGACGTGCGCGTGATTGCCGCGACATCGGCGTTCAGGCGCAGGTCGACGCCGGTCTTGCCCATTTCCTTGGCGACGAATTCGCGGATCTCGTCGTCGAAGCCGCGCAGCACCTGTTCGCCGCGGTACAGCTGCGTGACCCGCGCGCCCAGGCCGTTGAAGATCGAGGCGAACTCGCAGGCGATATAGCCGCCGCCGACCACCAGCAGGCGCTTGGGAAACGGCTCCAGGTCGAAGATCGCATTCGAGTCGATGACATGCTCGCCGCCGTCGATCTCGGGCCGGAACGGCGTGCCGCCGGTGGCGATCAGGATGTGCTTGGCGGTGAAGCGCCGCTCCTCGCTGCCTGCGGCGCCGCGCAGCACCACCGCGTGCGGGCCATCGAGGCGCGCAAAGGCATCGAACACCTCGACCCCGACACCCGTCAGCAGATGGCCGTAGATGCTGTTGAGGCGCGCGATCTCGCGTGCGCGGTTGGCCTTGAGCGTGCCCCAATTCAGCACCGGCGCGGCGCCCTCCCAGCCAAAGCCATGCGACTCCTCGAAGGACTCGGCGTAATGCGCGGCATAGCTGTAGAGCTTCTTGGGAATGCAGCCGACGTTGACGCAGGTGCCGCCCAGGCCGCTTTCGCCCTGCATCTCCGCCAGCGCCACGCGTGCGCCGCGCTGCGCGGCCATGCGCGCGGCACGCACGCCGCCGCTGCCGCCACCGATTACAAACAGGTCAAAGTCATGGGCATTCATTGGGCTGGACATTCAGATAGGTTGGAGAGGCAGGATCGCGCCTGGCCGGATCGAAGCATTATCGGCCCGCAGACGAGGGGCCCATGCGCCAGCGTCTTACGCAGGCCGGGGCGAGACCAGTCCAGGTTTACCCTAGAATCATTGCAGCCCGGTGCAGGCGCTGCCTGCACCCCGCTCCCCACCCCAGTGCCTCAGCATGAGGCCGCATGCCACGGACTGCCGACAGGTCCGGACATGCATCCGGTCAACCGCTCGGACCCGGCAGCCTGCCGGTACCGGCTTCGTCGCGTGGCATCACGGGCCACCCTTGAACCGCACCCTCCATGCCCATCTCCAAGAAAACCTCCAAGCGCATCGGCATCGCCCTGGTGCTGGCCGCCGCGGCGGCCGCCTTCGTCAAGTGGCAGTTCTTTCCCGCCAAGCCGCCCGGCAGTTTCATCTCCGCGCCGGCCGCCACCGGCGATCTCGAGGACACGGTGCTGGCCAGCGGCACGCTGCAGGCCTTCAAGCAGGTCAGCGTCGGCGCGCAGGTGTCTGGCCAGATCCAGTCGCTGAAGGTGGCGCTGGGCGACAACGTCAAGCAAGGCCAGCTGATCGCCGAAATCGACTCCATGACGCAGCAGAACACGGTGCGCAACGCCGAGGCCGCGCTCGCCACGGCGCGCGCCAACCTGCGTGCGCGCCAGGCCTCGCTGTCGCAGGTGGAGCAGGCCTACAAGCGCCAGCAGCAGCTGCGCGCGGCCGATGCGGGCCCGCAGTCCGAACTCGAAAGCGCCGAGGCCACCTACCGCGCGACGCTGGCCGAGATCGACGCGCTGCAGGCGCAGCTGCGCCAGGCGGAAATTGCCGCCGACACCGCCAAGGTCAACCTGGGCTATACGCGCATCGTCGCGCCCATGGACGGCCAGGTGGTGGCGGTGGTGACGCAGGAGGGCCAGACCGTCAACGCCAACCAGGCCGCGCCGACCATCATCAAGCTGGCCAAGGTCGACTCGATGACCGTCAAGGCGCAGATCTCCGAGGCCGATGTGGTGCGCGTCCAGCCCGGCCAGAAGGTCTACTTCACCATCCTGGGCGAGCCTGAGCAACGCTACGCGGCAACGCTGCGCGCGGTCGAGCCCGCGCCGGACTCGATCCTCACCGAGACCACGGCAGCCAGCACCGCGGCCAGCAGCGCCACGGCCACGGCGGTCTACTACAACGGCCTGTTCGACGTGCCCAATCCCGACGGCAAGCTGCGCATCTCGATGACCGCGCAGGTGTACATCGTGCGTGCCGAGGCCAAGGGGGTGGTGACCATACCATCGGCCGCGCTGGGCGAGCGCCATGCCGACGGCAGCACCACGCTGCGCGTGCTCGACGCCGCGGGCAACGCCCAGCCGCGCCAGGTCAGGGTCGGGCTCAACAACAACGTCACGGCCGAGATCACCGAAGGGCTGGCCGCGGGCGAGCAGGTGGTGCTGGGCGACGCCGCGGCCGCGCCCGCGGCCAGGCGCGGCGGCATGCCGGGCGGCCCGCCGCCGCGATGAGGGGAGCGCAGGCCATGCGATCCGAGATGAATACGGCCGCTTCGGGCGGGGCGCTGCTGGAAATCCGCGGCGTGACGCGCGAGTTTCCCGCGGGCGACCAGATGCTCGCAGTGCTCAAGGACATCGACCTCACGGTGCAGGCCGGCGAGATGGTGGCCATCGTCGGCCAGTCCGGTTCGGGCAAATCGACGCTGATGAACATCCTGGGCTGCCTGGACACGCCCACACGCGGCAGCTACCGCGTTGCCGGGCGCGAGACGCGCGAACTCCTGCCCGACGAGCTGGCCGAGCTGCGGCGCGAGCACTTCGGCTTCATCTTCCAGCGCTACCACCTGCTGTCGGACCTCACGGCGCAGGGCAATGTCGAGGTGCCGGCGGTATATGCGGGCCGCACGCGGGCGCAGCGCCATGCGCGTTCGGCCGCGCTGCTCGAGCGCCTGGGCCTGGGCGAGCGCATGCACCACACGCCGGGCAAGCTCTCGGGCGGGCAGCAGCAGCGCGTGTCGATCGCGCGCGCGCTGATGAACGGCGGCAGCGTGATCCTGGCCGACGAGCCGACGGGCGCGCTCGACACGCAGTCGGGCGCCGAGGTCATGAAGATCCTCGAGGAGCTGCATGCCGAGGGCCACACGGTGATCATCGTCACGCACGACATGGGCGTGGCCGCGCATGCCGAGCGCGTGATCGAGATCCGCGACGGCGTGATCGTCGGCGACACGCGCCGCGAGCATGCCGCCGCGCCCCGCCAGCGCGCCTTGCCCGCCGCGGGCGCCCCGGCCACCGGCCTGGCGGCGCGCGTGTCGGCCTTTGGCGACCGCTTCCGCGAAGCCTTCCACATGGCGCTGCTGGCGATGAACGCGCACCGGCTGCGCACCTTCCTCACCATGCTGGGCATCATCATCGGCATCGCCTCGGTGGTGTCGGTGGTGGCGCTGGGCACGGGGGCGCAAAAGAAGGTGCTGTCGGACATCAGCGCCATCGGCACCAACACCATCGAGGTGTTCTCGGGCGCGGGCTTCGGCGACGTGCGCGCGGCGGCGGTACGCACGCTGGTGCCCAGCGACGCCGAGGCGCTCGCCGCCCAGCCCTATGTCGACAGCGTCACGCCCAATGTCAGCACGGCCACGCGCTTTCGCTGGCGCAACGTGGAGCTCACCGGCACGGTGAACGGCGTGGGCGAACAGTACTTCCGCGTCAAGGCGGTGAAGCTGGCGCAGGGCAGCGTGTTCGAGCGCGACGCGGTGCAGCAGCTGCAGCAGGTCGCGGTGATCGACGACAACACCCGCGCCAAGCTGTTCCCGAACCTGGCCAACCCGGTGGGCGAGGTGCTGCTGCTGGGCAGCGTGCCGGTGCGCGTGATCGGCGTCGCGGCCAAGAGCGAGAACGCCTTCGGCAACTCCGAGGCGCTCAACGTCTGGGTGCCCTACACCACGGCCATGGGCCGCATCGTCGGGCAGAACTACCTGCGCAGCATCACCGTGCGCGTGTCCGACAGCGCGCCCATGGCCGCGGCCGAGCAGGGCATCAACCAGCTGCTCAAGACGCGCCACGGCCGCGAGGACTTCTATGTGCTCAACACCGACAGCATCCGCCAGACCATAGAGAACACCACGCAGACGCTGACGCTGCTGGTGGCCTCGATCGCGGTGATCTCGCTGATGGTCGGCGGCATCGGCGTGATGAACATCATGCTGGTGTCGGTGACCGAGCGCACGCGCGAGATCGGCGTGCGCATGGCCGTGGGCGCGCGCCAGGGCGACATCCAGCAGCAGTTCCTGATCGAGGCGGTGCTGGTGTGCCTGCTCGGCGGCGCCCTGGGCATCGGCATCGCGCTGGGACTGGGGGCGCTGATCACCAGCCTGGTGCCGGCCGTGCCGCTGGCGTTCTCCACCAGCTCCATGTTCTGGGCGTTTGCCTGCTCGACGCTGATCGGCGTGGTGTTCGGCTTCCTGCCGGCGCGCAGCGCGGCCCGCCTCAACCCCATCGATGCGCTGGCGCGCGAATGACGAACGAGATGAGCAAGAATCGCATCCCTGCAATCGAGGCCCTGCGGCTGGCGCCGATGGCTTTGGCCCTGCTGCTGGCCGGCTGCGCCGGCACGCATTCGGCTTACGAGACACCGGCCGCCGTGCTGCCCGCCGCCTGGCAGCAGCAGCCGCAACCCGCCCAGGCGACAGCGCTGCCCGAACGCTGGTGGCGCCAGTTCAACGACCCGGCGCTGGACCAGTTGGTGGAAACCGCGCTGGCGCGCAACAACGACCTCGGGGCCGCGGCCTGGCGCGTGCGCCAGGCGCAGCTGCAGGCCGGCATTGCCGCCACGGCGCTCGCGCCCACGCTGTCGGGCAGCGTGAGCAGCAATGCCTCGCGCCGGCTCGAAGGCAGCGGCAACGCCACGGCGCGCAGCAGCGGCGCGACGCTGGCGGCCAGCTACGAGCTCGATCTATGGGGCCGCGTGGCGCGCACGCGCGACGCCGCCGAATGGTCGGCGCGCGCCAGCGCCGAGGACCTTGAAGCCACGGCCCAGGCCCTGGCTGGCACGGCCGCCGGGCTGTACTGGCAACTGGGCTATCTGCAGCTGCGCCTGGCCAGCAGCCAGGAGAGCCTGGCCTATTCGCTGCGCACGCAGCAGCTGGTGCGCGCGCAATACGCGGCTGGCGCGGTGTCGGCGCTGGAGCTGCGCGAGGCCGAGCAGACCGTGGCCGGACAGCGCGCGGTGATGGCGCAACTGGAGCAGCAGCGCGTGGAAACACGCAATGCGATTGCCGTGCTGCTCGATGCGCCGCCGGGCGATGCGACGCTCGTGCGGCTGCTGCCGCAGCCCGCGCAGCACCTGCCCGAGGGCGCGCTGCCGGCCGTGGCCGCGGGCGTGCCGGCCGCGCTGCTGGCGCGCCGGCCCGACCTGCGCGCGGCCGAGGCGCGGCTGCGCAGTGTTCTTGCGAGCGGCGACGCCACGCGCGCGAGCTACTACCCGTCGCTCACGCTCACCGGCCAGCTCGGCACCTCCAGCACGGCGCTGCTGAATCTGCTGTCGAATCCCGTGGCCGCGCTGGGCGCGGGGCTGAACCTGCCGTTCCTGCGCCAGCGCGAAATGCAGCTGTCGGGCGAGCTGGCCAGCGCGCAGTACGCCGAAGCGGTGGTGAACTTCCGCCAGACGCTCTACGCCGCGCTGGCCGATGTCGAGAACGCGCTGTCGGCGCGCAGCCAGCAGGCGCAGCAGGGCGAGCAACTGGCGCTGCAGCTGGCGGCGGCGCGCGAGGCCGAGCGGCTCTATGAAGTGCGCTACCGCACCGGCGCCTCGGCGCTGCGCCTGTGGCTCGATGCCCAGGAGCGCCGCCGCGCCGCCGAACTGGCGCTGCAGCAGAACCGGCTTGATCAGCTGAACGCGCTGGCCACGCTGTACCGCGTGCTGGGCGGCGGCGTGCCGGTCGTCACGCCGGATTCCGTCCTGCCGCCGCCTGCCGGCGAATACAGTCCATGAGCGCCGCCACGGCGGGCGGCTGCACGGCGCCGGCGCGCGTGACGATGCCATAGGGCTCGGCGCTGGCGTTGACGCGCAAATCCAGCCGCGCGACCGTGCCGCGCGCCGCGAAGAACTCCAGCGTCTCCAGCGACATCAGCGCCACCATTTGCGGGCTCTTGTTGAGCAGCAAGGCCGTGGCAAAGGTCGAGGCGGTCTCCACCGGCGTGCACTCCAGCGCCACGCCATTGCTCGCGGCTTCGCGCTCGAGCAGCGTGCGCAGCGGCATGTGGCCGGGAAACAGGATCCACGGGTACTGCACCACCTGCTGCCAGCGCACATCGCGGGTCCGGCTCAGGGCATGCATGGGCGACACGGCCACCGCGACTTCCTCGTCGTGCAGCCATTCGAAGTGAAACAGATCGGTGCGCCTGGCGACCGAGGTACGGCACAGCGCCAGGTCGAGCAGGCCGCTTTGCAGGCCTTCGAGCAGGTCGGCGCTGGTGCCTTCCTGCAGCTCCACGGTGACCTCGGGGTGCAACTGCTGGAAGGCAATCAGCGCGTTCGCCAGCACCGCCGCCAGCGCCCCGGCAATGGTGCCGACGGCAATGCGCAGTCCCGAGGTCCGCGACAGGTTCAGCAGCTCCTGGTGCATGTGCGACAGGCTCGACAGCATCAGCCGCGCATAGCGGATCGCGCAGCAGCCCATCTCGGTCGGCACCAGACCCTGGTGCGTGCGCGCGAACAGCGCCACGCCCATCGCCTCCTCGATCTCCTTGAGCGCCTTGCTCACGCCGGGCTGTGACATGTGCAGCAGCGCCGCTGCCTGGTGCACCGAGCCCATGTCCTCGATGGCGATCAGCAGCTTGAGCTGCTTGAACTTGAGCCGTCCGCCCATCGCATGCAGGCTGGCGAGCTGGGGATTGTCCTGATCGGGTTTGTCTGGAGATTCCATTGTGTTGTCTGCGCGGCCTGTTTTGCATCGGCCGCCGCCTGCGCGGCTTCTAAACTGCGTTCCATCCCAATGAAGCTGATGGAGACGCCTGATGAAATTGTTGCGCTACGGACCCGAGGGTGCCGAGAAGCCCGGAGTCCTGGACCAGGACGGCCGGATCCGGGACATTTCCCGCCTGACCGCCGACGTGGACGGCCCGTTCCTCGCCAGCCCGGCTTTCGCCCAGCTGCAGGCCACGGACCTGGCCACGCTGCCGCTGGTCGAGGGCCAGCCGCGCCTGGGCGCGTGCGTCGGCCGGATCGGCAAGTTTATCTGCATCGGCCTGAACTACGCCGACCACGCCGCCGAATCGAACATGCCGATTCCGCAGGAGCCGGTGGTCTTCAACAAGTGGACTTCGGCCGTGGTCGGGCCCAACGACGAGGTGCGCATTCCGCGCGGCTCGGTCAAGACCGACTGGGAAGTCGAGCTGGGCGTGGTGATCGGCAAGACCGCTTCGTATATCGACGCAGCCCAGGCCATGGAGCATGTCGCGGGCTACTGCGTGGTCAACGATGTCTCCGAGCGCGCCTACCAGATCGAGCGCGGCGGCACCTGGGACAAGGGCAAGGGCTGCGATACCTTCGGCCCCACGGGCCCGTGGCTGGTCAGCAAGGACGAGATTGCCGATCCGCACCAGCTGCGCCTGTGGCTCGAAGTCGACGGCAAGCGCTACCAGGACGGCAGCACCGCCACGATGATCTTCAAGGTGCCTGAAATCATTGCCTACCTCAGCAACTTCATGACGCTGTACCCCGGCGACGTGATCTCCACCGGCACGCCGCCCGGAGTCGGCATGGGCGTCAAGCCCGAGCCGGTCTACCTGCGCGCGGGCCAGACCATGCGCCTGGGCATCGACGGCCTGGGCGAGCAACAGCAACGCGTCGTTGCCGCCTGAGGAGATTGCCATGAACCAATACGATTTCGCCGGCAAGGTGGCCGTGGTCACGGGCGGTGCCCAGGGCATCGGCCTGTGCGTGGCGCAGCGCCTGCTCAAGGGCGGCGCCGCCGTGGCCCTCTGGGACCGCGACCCGGCCGCGCTGCACGCCGCGCAGCAGGCGCTGCAAGGGCAGGGCGCGGTGCACACCGTGGTTGCCGACATCACCGACCTGGCCAGCGTGGAACAGGCCGCGGCCGAGACCGCGGCCGCGCTGGGGCCGGTCTCCATCCTGGTCAACAGCGCCGGCATCGCCGGCGCCAATGCGCCCACCGTGGACTATTCCGAGGCCGAGTGGGAGCAGGTGCTCAAGGTGAACCTGAACGGCACCTTCAACGTCAACAAGGTGCTGGTCAGGGGCATGCTCGACCACGGCTATGGCCGGGTCGTGAACGTGGCCTCGATCGCCGGCAAGGAGGGCAACCCCAATGCCTGCGCCTACAGCGCCTCCAAGGCCGGCGTGATCGCGCTCACCAAGAGCATCGGCAAGGAAACCGCGGGCCACGACATCGCCGTCAACGCCATCACGCCCGCCGCGGCCAAGACCAGGATCTTCGACCAGATGTCGCAGCAGCACATCGACTACATGCTGTCGAAGATCCCGCGCGGGCGCTTCGTGCAGGTCGACGAGATCGCCTCGCTGGTCGGCTGGCTGGTGAGCGCCGAGAACTCGTTCACCACCGGCGCGGTGTTCGATCTGTCCGGCGGGCGCGCCACCTACTGAGGCGCCAGCCACGCCACCACGGCGCCGCCGCAGCGCGGCGCCGCATACCAATAAAAGGAGACAAGCATGAGCACTGCACTGCACATGGAGAGTGGGTTGGACATCGGGGAGGCATCGCGCGAGAAGCAGATCTACACCAAGGTCTTCTGGCGCTTCATTCCCTTGCTGGTGATCTGCTGGGTGATGGCTTACCTCGACCGCGTGAACATCAGCTTCGCCAAGCTGCAGATGCAAAGCGAGCTCGGGTTCTCGGACGCGGTCTACGGGCTGGGCGCGAGCATCTTCTTCATCGGCTACTTCCTGTTCGAGGTGCCGAGCAACATGATCCTGCGCCGGGTCGGCGCCCGGGTCTGGATCATGCGCATCATGGTCACCTGGGGCATTGCCTCGGCCTGCACCATGTTCGTCACCAGCGAGATGGGCTTTTACTTCATCCGCTTCCTGGTGGGTGCGCTCGAGGCCGGCTTCGTGCCGGGCGCGCTGTACTACTTCACCAAGTGGTTTCCCGCCCAGCGCCGGGGCCGCATCAACACCATCTTCATGTCCGGCATTGCGTTTTGCGGCGTGATCGGCGGGCCGATCTCGGGCGGCATCATGAAGTTCACCGACGGTGCGATGGGCCTGCATGGCTGGCAGTGGCTGTTCCTGCTCGAAGGCATTCCCTCGATCATCCTCGGCATCATCGTCTGGTTCCATCTCGACGACGAGATCGCGCACGCCAAATGGCTCAGCGCCGGCGACAGGAAGTTCTGGAGCGGCCTGGTCGAGCGCGATGCCAAGGAAGCCGACACGCACAACTTCGCCGCCGCGCTGCGCGAGCCGGCCACCTATACGCTGTCGCTGATCTACATGTGCCTGGCCGGCGGCATCTACGGCCTGGTGTTCTGGATGCCGCAGCTGATCAAGACCGCGGGCACGCAGGACACCTTCGCCATCGGCCTGATCTCCGCCATCCCGTATCTGGTGGCCGGCGTGGTGATGATCCTGCTGGGCCGCAATTCCGACCGTACCGGCGAGCGCCGCTGGCACCTCGCGCTCACCGCCCTGGCCGGAGGCATCGGCTACTTCATCTGCGGCATGTACAGCGCGCACACCACGGCCTTGCTGGTCGGGCTGACGATTGCCGCGACCGGCGTGATCTCGGCCATCGGCCTGTTCTGGGTGTTTCCGCAGCGCTTCCTCACCGGCATGGCGGCGGCGGCGGGGATTGCGCTGATCAACTCGATCGGCCAGCTCGGCGGCCTGATCAGCCCGTATATGGTCGGCAAGGTCAAGGATGTGACCGGCAGCGCCTCGATGGGCCTGTATGCGCTGGCCGCGGCGCTGGTGGTGAGCTGCATCATCATTGCCTGGGGCCTGCCGCAGCGCTATTACGTGCGCACCAAGCTGTGAGGCAGAGCGGGCCGCGGCGCGGCGGAAATTTTTAGCCGCTAAAAATTTGCCGCGCCGCTCAGAGCCACAGGAACGCCGCCGCGGCCACCGCCGTCGGCCCGAGCGCTCCGAGCAGCAAGCCCACCGCGCCCACGGTTTCATCGGCAAACCCGCGCTTGAGCAAGGCCACGCCCGCCGGATTCGGGGCGTTGGCAATCACGGTGAGGCCGCCGCCCGCGACCGCGCCGGCCACCAGCAGGTACTTGGACTGGTCCGGGATGCCGATGATCAGCGAGCCCAGATAGGTCAGCGCGGCGTTGTCGGTGATGGCCGTGAGCCCGATCGCGCCGACAAACAGCGCCAGCGGCTCGAGCCCCGAGACAATGGGCTGCAGCCACCATTGCTGCATGCCGCCCAGCACCACCAGCCCCGCCAGGAAGAAACCCACCAGCAGGGCTTCCTTGAGGATCAGCGGGCTCTGGTGGCGCGCGTAGGCCTGGGTGAAGCCCAGGAACATCAGGAACAGGCCGAGAAACAGCACCGGATGGTGCGCGAGCGCCACGACCGCGGCGAGCAGCGCCAGGTGCACGGCCACCACCGGCCACGGCACATGCGCTTCCTCGGGCAATGCGTCCTTGCCCGGCAATCCCGCGCGCAGGTGCCGGCGCAGCACCCAGGTCGCGAGCGTGGCGTTGACCAGCACCGCCAGCGCGGCCTTCCAGCCAAAGGTGGCGAACATGAAGGCGCTGTCCCACTGCCAGGTGGCGGCCACCATCAGCACCGGCGGCGCGGCATAGGAGGTCAGCGTGCCGCCAATCGAGACATTCACGAACAGCACGCCCAGGGCCAGGTATTTGAGCGCCTCGGGCACCTGGCGCCGGAAGATCTGCGGCGCCAGCATCAGCGCGGCCAGCGTCATGGCCGCAGGCTCGGTGATCAGCGAGCCCAGCAGGGGCACGCCGGCCAGGCCGAGCCAGGCGGCGGCCAGCGGCGTTGGCAGCGGCAGCCAGCGCGCCAGCCTGTTGACCAGCGTCATCACCGTCACCAGCACCGGCCGGGCGGCGGCCATCACCATCACCACGAACACAAACAGCGGCTCGGTGTAGTTGCGCGACTCCGCATACTGCACGGCCGCGCCGCCGCCCTGGCCCAGGGCCAGCAAGCCGATCAGCACGATGGCCCAGAAGCCAAAGACCACCTCGACCTCGCCGAGCAGGTGGAACAGGCCCGCATGGCGCGGAAAACGGTGGGAAAGGCGCTCGAACTGCTTGGCGCAGAAGGTGTGGAGCAGGGCTGCGGCAAAGACAGCTGCCGCCACCGATTCAATGGGGAAAGAAAACATGCGGGCGTAATGAAGCCGCGCGGCGGCCCGACCTGCGCGATTCCCTGAGGCACCCCCATGGCGCCCCACCCAGCATGGATTCTAAGCCACGCCTGGACTCAGCGCGTTTCCATGCCGACAAACCCCGCATCGGGATAGCGCGCGCCGGCCACGCGCCCGGGGTCGAACAGCGCATCGAGCTGCGCCAGCTCCTGTGGCGCCAGCTGCACGTCCACGGCGGCGACATTGCTTTCAAGCCAGGCAATGCGCCGCGTGCCCGGAATCGGGATCACCTGCGGGTACTTGCACAGCAGCCAGGCCAGCGCGACCTGGGAACTGGTGATGCCGCGCGCGGCCGCGAACTCGGCGAGCGCCGCGACCAGCTGGCGGTTGCTTTCGCCCGCCGCGCCCGTGAAGCGCGGATTGTTGCGGCGGAAATCGTTGCCCGCGAGCTGCTCGACCTGCAGCGTGCCGGTCAGAAACGCGCGCCCCAGCGGGCTGTAGGCGACAAAGGCCGTGCCCAGCTCGGCGCAGGCCGCGAGCATGCCGTTCTCGGGCGCGCGGCTCCACAGCGACAGCTCGCTTTGCAGCGCGGCCACCGGGTGCACCGCGTGCGCGCGCCGCAGCGTGTCCTCGGAGACCTCGGACAAGCCGATCGCGCCCACCTTGCCCGCGCGCACCAGCTCGCCCAGCACGCCCACCACCTCCTCGATCGGCACCGCGGGGTCGCGGCGGTGGCAGTAGTAGAGATCGATCTGCTCGACGCCGAGCCGGCGCAGCGAATCCTCGCAGGCGTGGCGGAGATAGGCCGGCGAGTTGTCGATGCGCCGCTCGTAGCTGCCTTCGGCGCGCACGATGCCGAACTTGGTGGCCAGCACCATCTGCGCGCGCCGCGCGGCGCCGCCCTCGGCAATGAAGCGTCCCAGCAGCGCCTCGTTGCGGCCGAGGCCATAGGTGTCGGCGGTGTCGAACAGCGACACGCCCAGCTCCAGCGCGCGCGCCAGCGTGCGCAGCGAGGCCGCGTCATCGCTGTCGCCGTAGAACTCGCTCATTCCCATGCATCCCAGTCCGATCGCCGAAGTGACCGGACCCGAGGACCCCAACTTGCGCTGCTGCATCGGCAAACTCCTTGGCCGCGCCCGGTCCACAGCGCGCCATCTGGATGATGACGGCTGGTGGGCGCAGTCGACTGTCGCACAGGCGCCGGCCGGCCGCCCCCCCGGGATTTCCCATTGCCGGCGCGCAGCCCGCCGGCTTGTGCCGCCGGCCTTTGCGGCCAGCGTCTCGCGCCTGCGCGCTGCGGGTCGCCGCAGGCCGGCTTACTTCTTCTGGCCCACCAGGGCGGCATCTTCGATGGCCGCGGCCTGGCCCAGCTTGCCGAGCTTTTCGTCGGTGGCCTTCTCTTCGGCCAGCGAGGCCTGCAGCAGCGGCAGCGCGGCGTCATAGCCGAGCTTGCCGGCCAGCGTGATCAAGGTGGTGTAGCTGGCGATCTCGTAGTGCTCGACCTTCTGGGCGGCGCCGATCAGCGCGACGTCAAGCACCGGCCCCTTGTCGATCTCCTCGATCAAGTCCTTGCCTTCCTCCACCAGGCCTTCCATGGCGGCGCACTTGATGCGCTTGAGCTTGAGGTTGAGCAGCTCGACGATCTCGTCGATGCGCTCCACCTGGCCGCGCGTTTCTTCGAGATGGTCGAGAAAGGCCTGCGCGAGCTGCGCGTCGGCCGCGGCGCGCGCCATTTTCGGCAGCGAGCGCGTCATCTGCTTTTCCGCGCTGTAGGTGTCCGAAAGTTCGTGGAGAAAAAGATCTGCGACGGTTTTGACGGCCATGGCGAACTCCTGTGTGGAAAATTGCGATGCTGAATGCAGGCGCTGGTCGCAGGCGTCGGACAACACGCAATTTGCCCGCCAATCCCTTGCCATGCAGTGCGGCGCGCGCGGGCCCGGCGCATTCCTTATGCATAATTTCCGACAAATCGACTATCAGCCCGCTTGCGGCGATGGATTGGCTCTGGGAAAGAGCCAAGACTGCACTGGCTTCACCTTTTTGCATGAACACTGTACCTATGAGCTTGGACGATCAGCGCGCACTGGAGCGTATCTTTGTAGGGGACAGCGATATGGCCAGGCACATGCGCGCCCACGACTGGGCCGCCACCAGCCTGGGGGACCCGCTGCAGTGGCCGCAGTCGCTCAAGCTGGCGGTGCGCATCCTGCTGACTTCGAAGTTCGAGATGTGGATCGGCTGGGGCCCGGACATCGCCTTTCTCTACAACGATGCCTACCGGCCGACCCTGGGCAGCAAGCATGGCGCCGCGCTGGGCGTGCCCACGCGCGAGCTGTACGCGGAGATCTGGTCGGACATCGAGCCGCGCCTGCGCCGCGTGTACGAGCAGGGCGAAGCTACCTGGGACCGCGCGCTCAAGCTGATCCTGCACCGCCATGGCTATCCCGAGGAGACCTACCACACCTTCTCGTACAGCCCGCTGGTCGGAGACGCCGAGCAGGTCGAAGGCATCTTCTGCGCCGTGAGCGAGGAGACCGAGCGCGTCATCAGCGTCAGACGGCTGGAGACGCTGGAGTCGCTGGCCGGCGCGATTGCCACCACCAATACCTTCGAGACCTTCTTCGCGGCCATTGCCGCGGCGGCGAAGAACGCCAACAAGAGCATCGTGTTCAGCGCGCTGTACCGCTTCGACACCGCAGGCAACGCATCCGCCGTCTATGAGGATCTGGGCGGCGCGGTCGATATCGAGCGCTGGCAGCTGCGCCGCGCCTGTGAATGCCAGCAGATGCTGGTCATCGACATCGATGCCGCCGAAGGCTTTCCCCAAGGCGGCTGGGACATCGCGCCGAAGAAAGCCGTGGTCATCTGCCTGAATGCCGCGGGCAACGAGCAGCCGGTGGGCGCGTTTGTCGTCGGCCTCAATCCCTACCGGCCCTTCGACGACGACTACCAGAGCTTCGTCAAGCTGTTCGTGGGGCAGATCGCCGCGCGCTGGACCACCATCGAGGGCTTCGAGACGGCCCGGCTGCGCGCCAAGGCCTTGAACGAAGCCCTGGCCTTGCGCCAGGAGGCGGCCGACAACCTGGCCCAGGTCAATGAAAGCCTGTCCCGGGAAGTGCTGCTGCGCACCGCGCAGCGCGACCGCGTGCATGCCATGTTCAAGCAGGCGCCGAGCTTCATGGCCCTGCTGTCCGGGCCCGAGCATGTGTTCGAGCTGGCCAACGATGCCTACTGCAGTCTCGTCGGCCCGCGGGACATCATCGGGCGCCCGGTGCGCGAGGTGCTGCCCGATGTCACGGGGCAGGGCTACTTCGAGCTGCTGGACAAGGTCTACAAGACCGGCGAGCCCTTCAAGGGCGAGGCCATGTCGGTGCGCCTGCAGCGCGGCGGCCACGAGGAGGAAAGATTCCTGCACCTGATCTACCAGCCGGTCTTCATCGACGGCCAGGTCGAAGGCATCTTTGTCGATGGCTACGACGTGACGCACCAGAAGAATGCCGAAGATGCGCTGCGCCAGATCAACACGACGCTCGAAGCCCATGTCAAGGAGCGCACCGCCGAGCTGGAGCAGGCGCTCGAGCACCTGCGGCGCGAGGCCGAAGAACGCTCGGTGGCCGAGCGCGCGCTGCAGCGCGCGCAGAAAATGGAGGCGCTGGGCGCGCTGACCGGCGGGGTTGCGCATGATTTCAACAATTCATTGCAGGTCATCAGCGCCAACCTGCAGATCCTGCAGCTCATGCTCGACGGCAATCCGCAGGCGCTCAAACGCATCGAGGGCGCGATGGGCGGCGTGACGCGCGGCGCCAAGCTGGCCTCGCAACTGCTGTCGTTCGGCCGGCGCCAGCCGCTCGAGCCCAAGGTGGTCAACGTCGGCAAGTTCATCCGCGGCCTCGAAGACATGCTGGGCCGCGCGCTGGGCGAGAGCATCGAGCTCGAGACCGTGATCTCGGGCGGGCTCTGGAACACCATGGCCGACCCCAGCCAGGTCGAGAACGCGGTGCTCAATCTGGCCATCAATGCGCGCGATGCGATGGACGGCCGCGGCAAGCTGACCATCGAGGCCGGCAATGCGCTGCTGGACTTCGAGTATTGCAAGCGCCACGAAGACCTCAAGCCCGGCCAGTACGTGGTGATTGCCGTGACCGACAACGGCAGCGGCATGTCGTCCGAGGTGCTGGAGCGCGCCTTCGAGCCGTTCTTCTCCACCAAGCCCGAGGGCAAGGGCACGGGGCTGGGCCTGTCCATGGTCTACGGCTTCGTGAAGCAGTCGGGCGGCCATGCGGCGGTCTACAGCGAAGTCGGCGAAGGCACCACCGTCAAGCTCTATCTGCCGCGCTCCAGCCAGGACGAGGACCCGGCGCCCATCAACTGGTCGAGCGGCCCGATCCAGGGCGGCACCGAGACGGTGCTGGTCGTCGAGGACGACGAGGAGGTGCGCGAGACGGCCGTCGCCACGCTGGTGGGCCTGGGCTACCGCGTGCTGCGCGCCAAGGACGCGGACAGCGCCCTCACGGTGGTCGACAGCGGCGTGCCCATCGATGTGCTGTTCACCGATGTGATGATGCCCGGCAAGCTCAGGAGCCGCGAGCTCGCGCGCAAGGCCAAGCAGCGCCTGCCCGCGCTGGCCGTGCTGTTCACTTCGGGCTATACCGAGAACTCCATCGTGCATGGCGGCCGGCTCGATGAAGGCGTGGAGCTGCTGTCCAAGCCCTACACGCGCGAAGCCCTGGCGCGCCGCATCCGCCACGTGATTGCCGAGGAGGCGCAGCGGCGCCAGTGCCTCGTTGAAATGGTGCAAAGCGCGAAGGGGGTGGCGGCGGCCCATCTCAAGCTGCTGGTCGTGGAAAACGACGACCTGATCCGCACCTCGACGGCCGAGCAACTGCGCCTGTCCGGGCATGTGGTCAGCGAGGCGGCCAATGCCAAGGAAGCCTTTGCGCTGCTGGGCGCGCAGGCGGATTTCGACGCGCTGGTGCTGGATATCGGCCTGCCCGACATGGATGGCGCCGAGCTCGCGCACCGCGCGCTGGCGCTGCACCCGCACCTGGGCATCGTGTTTGCGAGCGGCGCCTCGCCGGCGCAGAACCTGGGACTGCCCAGCGCCGCGCGCTATG
The DNA here is from genome assembly GCF_013363755.1 of Comamonas antarctica. Lineage (NCBI taxonomy): Bacteria > Pseudomonadati > Pseudomonadota > Betaproteobacteria > Burkholderiales > Comamonadaceae > Comamonas > Comamonas antarctica. The sequence continues at coordinate 515,012 of NZ_CP054841.1, read as the reverse complement.
TCGTCAAGCCTTACTCCGCGGCGCAGTTGCTGGCCGAGTGCGCGCTGGCGGTCAAGCTGAGCCAGTCGGCGAGAAGCGTGTTTTGAGCATGCAGCAGCGCGCCTTGCCGCGTCGCCGCTGGCTGCATGCGGCCGGCGCCGCAGCGCTGGCCGCGCTCGCGCCGCTGGCCGCACGGGCCGAACCGGTATGGGGCGCAGCCACGTCGAGCCCGGTGGACACGCCGCCCGCGGCGCTCAAGCCCGGGCAGTGGATCTGGGCCGGCGACCAGGCCGCGGCCGGGCCGATGGTCATGGTGGTGAGCCTGAGCGAGCAGCGCGCCTACCTCTACCGCAACGGGCTGCTCGAGGCCGCCACCACGGTCAGCAGCGGCAAGCCCGGGCACCGCACGCCCACCGGTGTCTTCACCATTCTGCAAAAGGACCGGCACCACCATTCAAGCCTCTACGACAACGCGCCGATGCCTTATCAGGAGCGGCTGACCTGGGACGGCATCGCGCTGCATGCCGGCGGCCTGCCGGGCTACCCCGAGTCGCACGGCTGCATCCACCTGCCCACCGCATTTGCGCAGCGCCTGTTTGCGGCGACCACATTGGGCATGACCGTGGTCGTGGCCGCGCAGGGCCAGGCGCCGCAGGCCGTGGCCCATCCCTCGATGCTGGCGCCGGTGAACGCGCGCGGCGCAGCCGACACGGCGGCGGTGACGCCGCTGGGCCCCGACGAGGACAGCCGCTGGCAGCCCGAACGCGCAGCCGACGGGCCGGTCTCGCTGGTGCTCAGCAGCCGCGACCAGCGGCTCGTGGTGCTGCGCGGCGGCGTGGAAATCGGCCGCGCGCGCATCGCGTTGCGCAGTGCCGCGGCCTGGACGGGCACGCACGCGCTGGTCGTGCAGTCGGTGGCGCCGGGCGGCATGCCGCAATGGGTGCTGCTGGGCGTGCCCGGCCATGAAAGCGAGGCCGGCGTGGCGCTGCGGCCCGAGGCCATCGACAACGTGCGCCTCGCGCCCGCCTTTGCCGTGCAGCTGCTGCCGCTGCTGGCGCCGGGCAGCGTGCTGGTGGCCACCGACCAGTCGATCCTGGCGCACACCACGGGCGCGCGCCAGCGCGTGCTCGATGCGCTGCCGCCGCCCTAGGCCGGTGGTGCGCGCCCCGCGGGCTAGTCGATGCGTGCGCCCGAGGCGTCGACGATCTTCTGCCACTGCGCCAGTTCCGCCGGCAGGCCGGCGGCAAAGCTCGCGGGGGTGGACTGCACCGGCTCGGCGCCCAGCGCCCTGAGCCGCTCCTTCATGGCCGGGGTGTTCAACACCTGCGTGATCGACAGGTAGACCTTGTCCACGATGGGCTGGGGCGTGCCGGCCGGCGCCAGCAGGCCATACCACGAGGTCACGGCCAGTTCCTTGAGCACGGGAATCTCCGGCGCCAGCGGCGTGGGCTTGTCCGAGGCCACGCCCAGCACGCGCAGCTTGCCGCTGGTGACAAACGGCATCACGCCGGGAAAGCTGCCGAAGGTCACGGGCAGCTGGCCCGCCACCACATCGGTGGCCGCGGCGGCCGCGCCCTTGTAGGGCACATGCAGCAGGTTGACGCCGCGCTGCTTTTTCAGCATCTCGCCCAGCAGATGGTTCAGCGTGCCGTTGCCCGCCGAGGCGTACTCCACCTGGCCGGGATGGGTCTTGGCGTAGGCCACCAGTTCGTCCAGCGTCTTGGCGGGGAACTTCGGATTGACCACCAGCAGATAGGGCGCCACCGCCAGCTGCATCACCGGCGTGAAGTCCTTGATCGGATCGAAGGGAATCCGGGTGTAGAGCGCGGGGTTGATGGTGTGCGCGCTTTGCGCCGTCACCAGGAAGGTGTAGCCGTCGGCAGCGCTGCGCGCCACCTGGCTGGTGCCGAGATTGCCGTTGGCGCCGGGGCGGTTTTCCACGATCACCGGCTGTCCCAGCGTGCTGCCCAGGCTCTGCGCCACGGCACGCGCAATGACGTCGTTGGCGCCGCCAGGGCTTTGCGGCACCACGAAGGTGATGGGTTTGACAGGCCACGGGCCCACGCCCTGTGCCAGGGCCAGGCCGTTGCCCAGCGCGGCGCACAAGGCGCCCACGGCGGCGCAGGCCATCACGGTGCGGCGATGCATCATCGAATTGGTCTCCTCTGGTTGTTGGTCGCCAAGTATCGCCCAAGGCCGGGCGCGCGCGGGAAGTCGCTGCGGCTGCTGCGCCGCCTGCGCCCGATCCGTCATCGCCGGCTGAAAATTGTTATAACATCACATGTTATGAAATCACAGTCGTCGATGGATGCTGAAAATGCTTTGGACAAGACCCGAGGGTGGCCGGAGTGCGCACCGCGTGCGCCTGCTGCAGGCCGCTGCCGCCGTGCGCTGCCTCGTGGCCGCCGCCGTGGCCGCGCTGCTGTGGCTGGCGCTGGCCTGGGCCATGAGGAGCTAGCAAAGGCAGGAAGGCCAGGAAGGGCAGGGCGCGCATGATGCGAATGGACCGCATGGAGCCGCTGCAGCCGGCGCAGGCTGGCGCCGACCTGAGTCTCGATCGGGTGAGCCTGGGCTATGGCGCGCGCCTGGCCGTGCAGGACCTCAGCGGGCACTTCGCGCGGGGTTCGATGACGGCCGTCATCGGCCCCAACGGCGGCGGCAAGTCGACCCTGCTCAAGGGGCTGCTGGGCCTGCTGCGGCCGCTGCGCGGCAGCATTGCGTCGCGCCATCCGCGGCCGGCGCTGGGCTATCTGCCCCAGGCCGGCGGGGTGGACCCGCAGTTCCCGGTCAGCGTCGAGGATTTCGTCGCGGTGGGACTGTGGCCGCGCATCGGCGCTTTCGGCCGGGTGACACCGCCGCTGGCCGAGCGCGTGCGCGCGGCCATTGCCGCCGTCGGCCTGCAGGGATTGCAGGCGCACTACATCGGCGAGCTCTCGGGTGGGCAGTTCCAGCGCATGCGCTTTGCGCGCCTGCTGGTGCAGGACCCGCCGGTCGTGCTGCTGGACGAGCCGCTGGCGGGCGTCGACGAGGCCACGGCCCAAGCGCTGCTGCAACTGCTGCAGGACTGGCATGTGCAGGGCAAGACGGTGATCGCGGTGCTGCATGAGCGCGAGCGCGTGCGCAGCCACTTCCCGCAGACGCTGGCGCTGGCCGGGCGGATGCGGGGCTGGGGCGAGACGCGCGCCGTGCTCGAGGCCCTCGAGGACGCGGAGTGGCCGCGATGATTGCCGAGCTGTGGCTGCCGTTTGCCGACTATGGCTTCATGCGGCGGGCGCTGGCCGGCTGCCTGGCGCTGAGCGCCGGCGCCGCGCCGCTGGGCACGATCTTGCTGCTGCGGCGCATGAGCCTGGTGGGCGATGCGATGTCGCACGCCATCCTGCCCGGCGCGGCGCTGGGCTATCTGTTTTTCGGCCTGTCGCTGGGCGCCATGACGCTGGGCGGGCTGCTGGCCGGCCTGCTGGTGGCGCTGCTGTCGGGCATGGTCACGCGGCACACGGCGCTGCGCGAGGATGCGAGCTTTGCCGGCTTCTATCTGATCTCGCTGGCGCTCGGCGTGCTGCTGATCTCGCTGCGCGGCTCGAATGTCGATCTGCTGCATGTGCTGTTCGGCTCGGTGCTGGCGCTCGACAACCCGACCCTGCTGCTGACCGGGGGCATTGCCACGGCCACGCTGCTGGCGCTGGCGCTGATCTACCGGCCGCTGATCGTTGAATGCTTCGATCCCGGCTTCCTGCGCCTGCAAGGGCGCCAGGGCGCGCTGGCGCATGCCGTCTTCATGCTGCTGCTGGTGCTCAATCTGGTGGGCGGCTTTCACTCGCTGGGCACGCTGATGGCCGTGGCCTTTGCCGTGCTGCCCGCCGCGGCGGCGCGCTTTTGGCAGCGCAGCGTGGGCGCGCAGATGGCGCTGGCCGTGGCGCTGGCGGTGCTGGGCAGCGTGCTCGGGCTGCTGACCTCGTTCCACCTGGGCATTGCCGCCTCGGCCGCCATCACGCTGAGCCTGGGCGCGCTGTACGCGCTGTCGCTGCTGGCCGGCGCGCACGGCAGCGTGCGCGCGCTGCGCCGGCCCGGCGCGCAAGAATCCTGTTGACTGGAGCTTTGTCTTGAACCACCTCCCACTTTCCCGCCGCAGCCTGCTGGGCATGGCCTTGGCCACGGCCGCCACGGCCGCCACGGCCGCCACGGCCGCCACGGCCGCCACGGCCGCCACGGCCGGCCACGCCGCCGCTGCCCGCCTGCCCGTCGTGGCCAGCTTTTCGATTCTTGCCGATCTGGCGCGCGAAGTCGGCGGCGAAATGGTGGACGTCACCGCGCTGGTCGGCCCCGATGGCGACGCCCATGTGTTCGAGCCCACGCCGCGCCAGGCGCGGCAGTTGCAGCAGGCGCGGGTGCTGGTCAGCAACGGCCTGGGGTTCGAGCCCTGGCTGCCGCGGCTGAAGAACGCGGCAGGCTTCGGCGGCGTGGAAATCGTTGCCGCGCAAGGCATCGCGCCGCGCGCCATGCCCGCATCGGCCCACGGCGAGCACGCCCATGGCCATGCGCATGGCCACGCGCACGCCCATGCCCACGGCGGCGCCGACCCGCATGCCTGGCAGGACGTGCGCAATGCCATTGCCTATGTGGGCAACATCGCCCGCGGCCTGGCCCAGGCCGACCCGGCCAACGCCGCGCGCTACCGCCAGCGCGCCACCGGCTATGGGGCGCGCCTCGCGGCGCTCGATGCGCAGCTGCGCGCGCAGTTCGCGGGCCTGCCACCGCAGCGCCGCAGCGTGGTCTCGACGCATGATGCGTTTGGCTACTTCGCGCAGGCCTATGGGCTGCGCTTCATCCCGGTGCGCGGGCTGTCCACCGAGGCCGAACCCTCGGCGCGCGATCTGGCGCAGCTGATACGGCAGGTGCGCCAGGAACGCGTTGGCGCCATCTTCCTCGAGAACATTTCCGATCCGCGCCTGCTCGAGCAACTCGCGCGCGAGACCGGCGTGGCCCTGGGCGGGCGCCTGTATTCGGATGCGCTGTCTGCGCCCGGCGGGCCGGCGGCGACCTATGTCGAGATGATGCAGGCCAACGCCGCGCGGCTGCTCCAGGCGCTGGCGCCGGCCAGCGGCAGCGGCATCCCGCGCTGAGACCCGCCGCGCCCGCCGCTAGGACCAGCAGGGGGCGTCTGTACCGGGGCGAACGACGGGCCGGCGCCAACGCGCCGGGGTCCGCGACAGCACGGCGCTCGGCCGCACTGCACGCAGTTCGCCATAGCCACTGGCGACCGTCTCCAGCCAGGGCTCGATCCAGTCGGTCGTGCCCGCCGCGCCTGGCGGGTGCGGCACCGGCACCCGCCCCAGCGCCACCAGCCACTGCGCGACGCGCGCCAGCGAGACCTCGACATGCCAGGTCCCGCCCTGGGTGGCCTGGCGCAGCAGGGCGGACTGTATGCCAAACGCCAAAAGGTAGCCGGCGCCGTAGTCGAGAATCTGCATCGGCAAGGCCCTGGGCGTGGCGTCGCCGAAGGCCTGTGCTTCCGCCAGGTTCAGTCCGCTCACCGCCTGCACCAGGGAGTCGAAGCCGCGCTGGTCGGCCCAGGGCCCGCTGCGTCCGTAGGCCGACAGGCTGGCGTAGACGATTCCGGGAGCGGTGCGCGCCACGGCGTCCACGCCCAGGCCCAGGGCCTGCAGGCTCCCCGGCCGGTAGCCTTGCACAAACACATGCGCATGCGGCAGCAGGCGCTGCATCTGCGCCATCGCGTCGCCGCTGCGCAGATCCAGCAGCGCCGAGCGCTTGCCACGGCTCAGATCGGCAATGGCTTCGATGTTCGGCAGGTGCGGCGCATTGACCATCAACACCTCGGCACCATAGGCCGCCAGGGTCCGCGTGGCCACCGGCCCCGCGAGGATGCGGGTGAGGTCAAGAATGCGCAGACCCTCCAAGGGCAGCGCCGCGCAGCCGCTGGCCGGCCAGGCACGCGGTGGCGCGGCATGGCCGGCATCGAGCTGGGTGATGGCTAGCAGCGGCTGGGTGCGCAGCGCGGCGCACTGCGGGTGCTGCGCCCATTCCTCCAGGCTGCGCACTGCGGCCACCACCAGCCCCGCCGCGGTGGCGCGGGCCTCGAAATCCAGCGCGTTCCAGCCGCGCAATGCCTGGGCGACCTGGTCCCGGGACATGTGCGGGCCCGGCGCCAGCCCCAGCAGGCGCAGCGCGCCATCGCGGTGATGCTCGAAATTGGCGTGGATGCGCACCCAGCCGGGCTGCGCGATGGCCTCGCCGCAGGCATACAGCCCGGAGATCGGCGCCCACGAGGGCGGGCGCAGGCCGTCCAGCGTGAAATAGCCGGTGGTTTCGGCCAGCACGGGCGCGATGTCCACGGCCACCTCCTGCGCCGGCCACTGCGGCTGCCGCAGGGCGCCGATTTCGGTCGCCGCGAGCGCACCGGCAGCGGCGCTGGCCTGCGCCAGGGTGGCTGCCGCGAAGCTGCTGCGCAGATGGTCGCTGGATCCGGTCAGATGCGCGCGGCGCAGCGCACTGGCATCGAGCCGGGCTTCGTGCCACAAGGCTTCGAGCACGGCCATGGAGGAGGGGGGTGTGGAAGAAGCGGTCATGGCGCGCAAGGATTGCTGGTCGCACCGCCAGCGTCAATCTTGATCGGGCCGATCGACCTGGCTGCCGGCTTGGAAAAAGCACAGAATGCAGGCCGTGAACTCCCTCTCCCACGACTCTCCCTGGCTGTCGGCCGAGGACGCGGCCGCCCTGTTGAAGGTGCGGCGCAGCAGCCTGTACAGCTATGTGAGCCGCGGCCTGCTGCGGGCGCAGTCGATGGCGGGCCAGCGCGGCAAGCGTTATCTGCAAAGCGATGTGCTGCGCCTGGCCCGGCAGCGGCAGACGGTGCGCAATCCCGCATCGCTGGCCCAGTCGACGCTCGATTGGGGCCAGCCGGTGATGGCCTCGTCCCTGACCCTGGTGCGGGGCGGGCGCCTTTATTACCGCGGCCGCGACGCGCTGCAGTGGGCGGAACACGCAAGCCTCGAACAGACCGCTGAATGGATGTGGCAAGGCGTCGCATTCGAGCCGCGCCCGGCGGTGGATCACGCGGCAGTGGCGCCCCCGGCTGGCCACAGGCCAGCCAGCCTGCCGGATTTCGCCTGCATCCTGGCGGCCTGGCATGCGCAGGCGCAGCCCGACCAGCCGCAGGCCTTGCTCCAGGCCATGGCCACCGCACTGCTGGGCGCGCCATCCCATGAGAGCTCACAGCCGGCACATGAGCACCTCGCGCAGCGCTGGCGCCTGGATGCCCCGGGCGCCAGCAGCCTGCGCCGCGCGCTGGTGCTGTGCGCCGACCATGAGTTCAATGCCTCGAGCTTCGCGACGCGCGTGGTGGCCTCCACGGGCGCGAGCCTGCAGGCCTGCGTGGGCGCCGGCCTGGCCGCACTGTCCGGCCCAATGCATGGCGGTGTCACGCGGCAGATCGACCGGCAATGGGAGGCATGGCATGCCCAGAGCACGCTGGCGCCCTCGCTCGCGCTGCTGCTCAGGGATGCCCGCTCGGGCCATGCGCCCGCCGGCTTCACCGGCTTTGGCCACCCGCTCTATCCCCAGGGCGATCCGCGCGCCCAGGCAATACTGCAGCAGTTGCCGCCCGACCCGGGGCGCGAGCGTCTGATCGACCAGGTTTACGCGCACGCCGGCCTGCTGCCCAGCCTGGACTATGCGCTGGTGGCGTTGCAGCGCAGCTGGCGCCTGCCGCCCGGGGCGGCGTTCGCGGTCTTTGCGCTGGGCCGCACGGTGGGCTGGATCGCGCATGCGTTGGAGCAGCGCGCTTCGGGCCAGCTGATACGCCCGCGCGCGGTCTATAGCGGGCCGGACCCGGCCGCGGACGCCGGCAGTTCGGCGTCCGCGAGCGGTTCGGGCCGTATCGTGCGCTTTCGCTAGCCGGGTGCCGGGGTTTCGGCGTGCCTTCTTGGCTTGCGGTGTGCGCTGCCGAGCCACAGCATCAAGGCGGCTGCCAGGCGTCGCGTTCCAAACCGCGCGGCACAGCGCATCATGCCGCGATGGCGGCACTGCGTTGGACGATGACCACCAGATGCTTGAGCGGATACTGGTCGAATTCAAGATGCCGGCAGACACAGCCGGCTTGCTTGACGACAGCCAGCAAGCCGGGCACGCCCAGCGTGCTGTAGGAAACCTCCACGCCCATGGAGGAATCCACATGGCTGCCTTCGGCATCGAGTCCCCCGGCCGTGAAAAGAAACACGCCGCCGGGCTCCAGGGCCTGCATCAGCTTCAGCATCAGCGCCCGCTGCTGTCCAAGGTCGACATGCCAGATGCTGTCCCAGGCAGCGATGAAGCGATAGCCGCGTTGCGCACGCCATGCGCACACATCGGCGTGCTGCAATAGCACTGCCGGGTCGGCCCGCCGGGCCATGGCAATCATGCGCTGCGAGATGTCGACGCCCTCGAGACGCAATTCGCGCGCGCGCAGCAACGCATTGAAGCGCGTATTGCAGCCGCAGCCGACGTTGAGTGCCCATCCTTCGCCTTCGCCCAGAAAACGCAGCGCGCGCCTGAACTGCTCGACGCCGTCATCGGGGTTGAATGTTCCATCGCGCCATCGGTCTGCAAGCTGATCGTAAGCCGACGCGATGGCCGCATGTTGCTGTGACTTTGGGTGCATGAGGTGCCTTTCGTCGCGCCATGTTCGCAGTGCGGGCCGCGGCGCAGGCGACTCCGGAGGCGAATGCCGGGAAGTCTCCGACGCTACCAGACCTCGCGTGCGCAGGAGCGTTCAAGGAGGGGGCGCCGGGCCTAGCTGCGCGCTGCTGGAAGCTCCGCGAGACCGGACGGCGCATTGCCGAATTCATCGCCCAGCGCGCGGGCGCGGTCCCTCGCGGCATGCAGGGCGCGCATGAAATGCCAGTCGATCCGGCTGTGCTGCATCGATGTGATGGCGGCGTGCGTCGTGCCGCCCTTCGAGGTCACGCGCCGGCGCAGCAGTTCGGGCGGTTCAGCCGACCGGTGCGCCAGTTCGGCCGCGCCGGCAAAGGTCGCCACGGCCAACTGGTGCGCCTGATCCCGTGTGAGCCCCATGTCGCTGCCGGCCTGGGTCATGGCCTGCAGGAAGAAGTAGACATATGCGGGGCCCGAACCCGAAAGCGCCGTCGCGGCGTCGAGCTGCGCTTCGTCATCCATCCACAGGTACTCGCCCGTGGTGGCGATCACCTGCTCGACGTCGGCGCGTTCGGCGGCCGTGATGGCTGCGCGCGCAAAGAGTGCGGTCATGCCGCGGCCGATGAGCGCCGGCGTATTGGGCATGGCGCGCACCACGCGCTGCGAGCCGACCCACTCGGCGATGCTGTCGGAGCGCACGCCCGCAGCCACGCTCAGATGCATGGCATGGCGCGTGAAGCTGCCGGCTGCGGCCGCCGCCTGGCGCAGCATCTGGGGCTTGACGGCCCAGACCACCAGGCGGGCGCGCTCCAGCGCGGCGCCGGGCTCGGCCAAGGCGGTGATGCCATGGGCTTGCAGCAGCGCCGCGCGCGCCTCGTCCCAGGGCTCGGCCACGGCAATGCGCGCCGCGGGCATTCCCTGGCGGATCAGGCCGCCAATGATGGCGCTGGCCATGTTGCCGCCGCCGATGAAGGCAATGGTGTCGAAAGAGGATTCAGTGGACGCAGCCATGTGTGACAGAAAGACAGTTGAAGGAATCAGTGCCCAAGGGCACCGGTGTGCGGCGCGAAATCGCCCAGGGCAAACACGCGCACGCTTTGCGCCAGTCCCCGGGCTTCGGCATGCAGGGCGCTGGCGGCGCTGCTGGCGGCATCGACCAGCGCCGCGTTCTCCTGCGTGTTGCGGTCCATCTCGGCCAGCGCCGCATGGACCTGGGCCACGCCACGGCTTTGTTCCCGGCTCGCGACGGCAATCGCATCGGCGTTGCCCACCACCTGCTGCACGCGCTCAACGACCTGCTGCATCGTTGCTCCCGCCTGCGTCACCAGGGCGCTGCCCGCGTCGACGCGCGCCGTGGAGTGCGCAATCAAGGCCTTGATCTCGCGTGCCGCCTGGGCACTGCGGCCGGCCAGCTCCCGCACCTGCGCTGCCACCACCGAGAAGCCGCGCCCTTGCTCGCCCGCGCGCGCGGCTTCCACGGCAGCGTTCAGCGCCAGCAGATTGGTCTGGAAGGCAATGCCGTCGATCACGGCGACGATCTCGTTGACGTTGCGCGCTGCGGCCTGGATGTCGGCCATGGTCTGCACCACGCGGCCGACCGCGGCGCCGCAATCGAGCGCGACGCCGCTGGCGGACTGGGCCTGCCGGCGTGCCTGCTCGGCGTGCTCGGCATTGCGCTGAACGGCCACGGCAATCTGCTCCATGGCGGCGGCGGTTTCGACGAGCGCCGCGGCCTGTTCGGCGGTGCGCTGCGCGAGTTCGGCATTGCCGCCGGCAATGCGTGTGGCGGCGCTATCCAGGCCGTCGGTGCCGCGGCGCACGCCCTGCACGATGTCGCACAGGCCATCGTTCATGCGCTGCAGCGCGGCCAGCAGCTGGCCGGTTTCGTCGCCCGACGCGACTTCGATGCGCTGCGTCAGGTCGCCGGCGGCCACGCGCTCGGCGATCCGCACCGCCTGGCCCAGCGGCCGCACCATGGCGCGTGCCAGCCAGCCGCCCAGCCCCAGCGCCAGCAGCACCCCGGCCGCGACGACCAGCAGCGACAGCGCACGCACCTGGGCATAGTCTTGCTGCGACTGGGCATACAGCGCCTGGCCGGCCTCGCGCTGTACCGCCATGAGTTGCTCGATGGTCTGGCGCGCCGGCTGGTACAGCGGCAGCAGGGTCTGGCCATAGAGCTCGGTGGCACCCGGCAGGTTCACGGCCTGCAGCGCGTCCAGCGCGGGCTGCACGCCTTCGCCGCGCAAGCGTGCGTACTCCGCCGAGAAGCGCTGCGCGAGACGGCGCTCGGCGTCGCTCAAGCGGCCGCCCAGGTATTCGCGCCAGGCCGATTCGCCCCGGGCCAGCGTGCGGCCCAGGGCCGCGAGGTCCTGATCGATGTTGCCGGGGTCGGCCAGCACCGAGAGCACGCCGTAGCGGCCCAGATCCACCGCCTGCGCGACCTGTGCCAGCTGCTGCATCGGCACCAGGCGCTGGTCGACCAGCGCCTGCAGGGCAGCGTTGCTGCGCTGCAGGCTGAGCAACCCCAGTCCGCCGGTCGCGGCCAACAGCACGGCCAGTCCGGCCACGAGGGCCAGCAGGCGGGCCCGCAGCGTGATGCGCGTGAGCATGGCCATGCGGCGTCAGTGGGCGCGGCCGCCGAGGTAGAGCTCGCGCACTTTCTCGTCGCGCATCAGCGCCGCGGCGTCGCCGGTCAGCGCCACGCTGCCCATGGACAGGACGTAGGCGCGGTCGGAGATGCGCAGGGCCTCCATGGCGTTCTGCTCCACCATCAGGATGGTCACGCGCTCCTGGTCGCGCACCTGCACGATGGCGTCGAAGACCTCATGCAGCACCTTGGGCGACAGCCCGGCGGACGGCTCGTCCAGCAGCAGGATCTCGGGCCGCGGCATCAGCGCCCGCGCCAGCGCCAGGATCTGCCGTTCGCCGCCCGACATGGAGGCCGCGCGCGCGTCGAACTTCCGGCCCAGGATCGGGTATAGCGCGCAGAGTTCCTCCATGCGCCGCGCGCAGTCGGCCTTGGCCATGTAGTGCCCGCCGACCTGCAGGTTCTCGCGAATGGTGAGGGCGCTGAACACGTTCTCGGTCTGCGGCACGAAACCCAGGCTGCAATGCCGGATCTTGTGGTGCACGGGAATCTGCGAGACGTCCTTGCCGCGCAGCGTGACGCGGCCGCCGCGCGGCAGCAGGTAGCCGGCGATGGTCTTGAGCAAGGTGCTCTTGCCGCAGCCGTTGGGCCCGAGCAGGGTGACGATTTCCGCGGGCCGCACGGCCAGCGTCATGCCGCGCAGGATGTCGATCTCGGCCGTGTACCCGGCCACCACGTTGTCGATGTCGATCATGCGCCCTCCGTCGCAAGGGGTTTGGCACCGGCGGTGCCGAGGTAGGCCTGCAGCACGCGATCATTGCTGGCGAGTTCGTCGGGACGGCAGCTGGCCACGATGCTGCCGCGGTCGAGCACGACGCAGCGCGTGCAGACGTCGCGGATGAAATGCATGTCGTGTTCGACGATGACCAGCGTCATGCCCTGGGCGTTGAGGCGCTGCAGCGCGGCCACGATGTCGCGCCGCAGGTTGGGGTGCACGCCCGCCGTGGGCTCGTCGAGCAGCAGCATGCGCGGCTCGGCCATGAGAGCGCAGACGATGCCCAGCAGCTTCTTTTGCCCGCCGGAGATGGCTGCGGCGGGCAGATCGCGCACGGGCGTCAGCAGCAGCTCCTGCAGCAGGTGCGCGGCCTTGTCGCGCGCCGCGCGTTCGGTGGCGCGTGCCCGCGCCGTGCCGACCAGGGTGTCGAACACGCCGTGGTGCGCCGTCGCGGCGGCCATGGCGACCTCCATCACCGACATCTTGGCGGGCATCGATGGCAACTGGAAGGTGCGCGCCATGCCGGTGCGCACGATGCGGTGCGCGGCCACGCGGTCGATGCGCCGGCCATCGAAATGCACGCTGCCGGCGTCGGCCGGCGTGAAGCCGGTGATGACATTGAGCAGCGTGCTCTTGCCCGAGCCGTTGGGGCCGAGCAGGCCGACGATCTCGCCCGGGGCGATCTGGACGCTCACGTCCTCCAGGACCTGGTTGCCGCCGAAGGCCTTGGCGACCGAGCGGATATCGAGGAATGCATTGGCGGGAGTGCGGTTCATGGCATCTTCCTCAGCTTTTCGGGAACGAGACCCTGGCTGCGCCACAGCAGGCATGCCAGGAGGATGGCGCCGATCAGGCCCAGGCGCAGCGCGCCCGCCAGGTCGGAGCTGAAGTGGAAGTAATCCTTGGCAAACGGTACCAGCGCGTAGGCGGACTGCACCAGCACCACGCCGACCAGCACGCCGGCGGTGTTGCCCAGGCCGCCGATCATCAGCATGGTCCACAGCAGAAAGGTTTCCGAGGCCACCATGTAGTCGGGCCCGACAAAGCTCATGTAGTGCGCATAGAGCGAGCCGCCCAGCGCCGTGACGGCCGCGCCGGTCATGATGGCATGCGACTTGAGCTGGCGCAGGTCGTAGCCCATGCATACCGCGAGCTGCGGCTCCTCGCGCATCAGGCGCAGGGCGCGGCCGAAGCGGCCGTTGGCCAGGCGGCGGGCGAGCAGCGCAAACAGCGCCACGGCCGCGAGCACCACGCCCAGGAAGGCCAGCGCGCTCCACGGGCGGCCCAGGCCGTCGAACAGCGAAGGGATGCCGGAGATGCCGTTGGCGCCGCCGGTGAGCCAGTCTTCGTTGGTGGCGACGGTGCGCAGGATCTCGGCGATGGCCAGCGTGGCGATGCCCCAGTAGTCGGCGCCCAGCTGCCGGCCGAGGCGGGCCACGCACCAGCCCAGCAGCATTGCCGCCAGCACGCCGAGCGCCGCGCCGGCCAGCGGCGACCAGCCGGCCTGCACGGCGATGCCGGTGGCATAGGCGCCGATGCCGGCAAACGCGATGTGGCCGAAGTTCAGCAGGCCCGATACGCCGGCCTGCAGGTTCAGGCCCAGGGCCATCAGGCCGTAGATGCCGGCGATGGTCAGAGTGGAGATGAGGAAGTCAAACACGGCGCACCTCGCGGTCGAAAAGGCCGTAGGGCTTGAAGATCAAGGCCAGCAGCAGGATCAGGAACGAGCCCGCGCTGATGTACGAGACGGGCAGGAACGCCACGCTGCGGCCCAGCAGCGGGCCGAAGTTGAGGTTGGTGAACAGGGTTTCGGCCAGCGCGATGAGCGTGGCTCCGACCACTGCGCCCAGCGGGTTGCCCAGCCCGCCCAGGATGGCGGCGGCAAACACCGGCAGCAGCAGGTCGTGGCCCAGGTTGACATGCGCGCCCGTGGACAGCGCCAGCAGGCTGCCGCCCAGCCCGGCGATCGCGCCGCTGGCAAAGTTGACCAGGCGCGTGATGCCTTCGGCGTTCAGGCCCGAGGCCGCGGCCAGCGCCGGGTTGGTGGACAGCGCGCGCATGGCGCGCCCGGTGCGGGTGCAAAACAGCAGCAGCGTGAACAGCACCAGCAGCACCGCGGTGGTGGCCATCGCATAGATCTGCGTATGCGACAGGCGCACCTCGCCGATCAGCACCGGCGCCGTGATCGGCAGGTTGAACATGCGCGGAAACGAACCCGCGAAGCCTTGCGCCGCAGCGACGACCAGCATGGCCACGGCCAGCGAGCCGATCATGGTGATCGCCGGTCCCGAGCGCAGCAGGCGGCGAAACACCAGCAGGTGCAGCGCCAGGGTCAGCAGGCCGGTGAGCCCGCAGGCCGCGGCAATCGCCAGCGGCAAGGGCAGGCCCAGCGCAAACAAGGCATAGGTCGCGTAGGCGCCCAGCATGGCGTACTGCACATGCGCGATATTGGGAAACTTGACCAGGCCGTAGACGGTGCTCAGTCCCAGCGCAATGAGCGCGAGGTCCGACGCACGCAGCAGCGTGTCAAAGAGAAGTTGCAGCATGTCAGGGATGTCTTTTCAGGAGGGATGGAGCGCTTTTGGCGCGCAAGAGCCGCCAAGGGGTGGGCGTGTGGCGTGGATGCGCGCGCGGCCCGCCGGCCGGCAGGCCGCGCCGGGCTGCGCGGCTGCGGCGCCGCCGCCCGCGCGGTTGGCGCTCAGCGCGGCACCACCTTGCCGTCGTACTTCAGCTTGGCGTAGGGCGGGTCGATGCGCTGGCGGTTGGCGTCCAGTGCGATCGGACCGGTCACGCCGACGTAGCCGCCCTTGCCGATCTCCTTGAGCGCGGCCTGTACCGCGGCGGTGTCGGTGGACTTGGCCTTGTTCATGGCCGCGGCCGTCATCAGCACGGCGTCGTAGGCATAGCCGGTGTACGAGGTCTTCATGCCTTCCTTGTACTTCGCGGCAAACGCATCGGCGTAGGCCTTGCCGGCCGCGCCATAGACGCTGCCGACTTCCATGCCGAGCTGGCCCTTGGCGATCTCGGGTGCGGTGTCCGACAGGCTCATGGAGATCAGGATGGCGTAGAACGGCTTGGCGCGCAGGCCCAGCTCCATGGCCTCGCGGTTGATCACCGCCGACTCCTGGCCGTAGGCGCTGTAGACATAGGCATCGGGGTTGCTGCGCGACATCTGCTGCAGTTCGCGCCGGTAGGTGGACTGGCCCGCGGTGTAGAGCACTTCGGTCACGACCTTGCCACCGAGCTTCTCGAACTCCTGCTTGAAGCCATGCACCACGCCCTGGCCGTAGGCATTGTTGGGGGCGATCATGGCCACGTTGCGGTAGCCCAGGTCCCACGCATCCTTGGACGAGAACTGATTGCCCTTGTCCTCCAGTCCGATCAGGTTGAATGACGACGCGCCCAGGTCGCGGACCTTGACGCTGGTGCTGGCGACATTGATGTGCGCCACGCCTTCCTTGACGAGGTACTGCGCCATGGGCAGCGTGATGCCCGAGGAGTATTCGCCGATCACGACCGGCACCTTGTCGACGCTCACCAGCTTGCGCGCGGCGTTCAGCGCCGTCGTGGCATTGCCGCCCGAGTCCTCGACGATCACGTTGAACTTCTTGCCCAGCACGCCGCCATCGGCGTTGACCTTCTCCACGGCCAGGGCGACGGCACGGCGCACGTCTTCACCCACGGTGGCGTTGGCGCCGGTGAGCGACAGCACCGCGCCCATCGAGACGGTGTCCTGCGCCAGCACGGCGAAAGGGGCGGACAGGCACAGCGCGAGCGCTGCGGCATGGCGGGGGAAACGCGAGGTCAGTGGCATGGGAACTCCAACAAGGTCAACAAAAAACGCGCCAGGGGCGCGGGCGGGGGGTACGAGATACCGGGCGGGACCCGGCGCCGGCAGCGCCGTTCGGTGCAGGTCCCTGCAGCACAAAATATCCAATGTGCAACAAATTGGATCCAAATATAAATAATTGGATCCAATTTGGCAATGCTTCGCGCCGATGTTTTCGCAATCTGATCCAATACACCCATGAGATCCCGTACGAGCACCACGTCCCAGGCCCTTCACCAAACCATTCGTGAAGTGCTGCGCAACGAAATCCTGAGTGGCAAATTGCAGGCGGGTCATCAGTTGCGCCAGGACGCGCTGGCCACGCGCTTCAGCGCAAGCCGCATCCCGGTGCGCGAGGCATTGCGCCAGTTGGAGTCAGAGGGCCTGGTGGTGCATCACCTGAACCGCGGCGCGGTGGTGGCGGGCATGAACGCGCAGCAGATCTGCGAGTTGCTGGACATCCGGGTGGCGCTCGAATGCCATGCGGCCCGGCTGGCGGTGCCGAACATGGTGGAGCGCGATTTCGAGGCCATGGAGCGCATCCTGGCCGCGTATTCGGTGTCGGAGGTCGTGGGCGACTGGGCCGAGTACAACCGCCAGTTCCACCTGGCGCTGTCGGCGCCGGCCAACAATGGCCGGCTGCGCCAGCTGATCGAGGAATACTGCCTCAACACCGACCGCTACACCCACGTGGCGATGTCGGAGGCGACGGGCCGCGACAAGCCCATGGAAGACCACTACGCGCTGCTGGGCGCCTGCCGCGAGCACGATGTCGACAAGGTGGTCAAGCTGCTGGAGGCGCACATCGACCACACCCGCAAGGAACTGATGGCCACGGCGCGCGGGCGCGCCGAGCAGCAGCTGCCGGCCACGCCGCTGTTCTAGCCGGGCTCAGTTCGCCGCCAGCTTGCGCTCGCGCACCACCTTGCCCCACTGCGCGTATTCCTTTTGCATGAAGGCCGCGAGCTCCGCGCGCGTCGTGGGCTGCGGGGTCAGGCCGTGGTGCAGCAGCGCCTTGCGGACTTCCTCGTCGCCCAGCACCTTGACGATCTCGCGGTTCCAGCGCTCCAGAATGGCCGTGGGCGTCTTGGCCGGGCCGACAAACGCATACCAGTTGAGGGCTTCGAAGCCGGGGAAGCCGGCCTCGGCCACGGTGGGAATGTCGGGCATGTAGGCGGGCCGCGTGAGGCCGGTGGTGGCCAGGGGAATCAGCTTGCCGGTCTCGACATGCGGCAGCGCCGTGGGCGGCGCGGCAAAGTAGCTGGTCACGCGCTCGCCCAGCAGGTCCTGCAGCGCCGGCGCGCCGCCCTTGTAGGGCACATGCACCATCTCCACGCCCGCGCGCTGGTTGAACAGTTCGCCCGCGAGGTGCGAGGCCGAGGCCGCGCCCGACGAGGCGTAGTCCACGCTGGCGGGCTTCTTCTTCGCCAGCGCGACGAACTCCTGGAGCGTCTTCACGCCCGCGCCGCGGTGCACGACCAGCACATTCGGGAAGTTCACGCCGCCCGAGATCGGCGCGAGGTCCTTGAACGGGTCGTAGTTGAGCTTCATCACATGCGGCGCAATGGTCAGCGGCCCGACCGAGCCGAACAGCAGCACCGAGCCGTCGGTGGCGGCATTGGCCACCTGGCCATGCGCGATGTTGCCGCCCGCGCCGCCCTTGTTCTCGACCACGACCGACTGGCCGATGTTCTCGCCGAGCTTCTTGGCGATCAGCCGCGCGGCCGCATCGGCGGCGCCGCCGGCGGCAAAGCCCACGACCATGGTCACGGATTTCTTCGGTGGAAAGTCCTGGGCCTGGGCCAGGCCGGCCAGGGCCAGCGCCGAGGCGGCAAGCAATGCGGTATGCAGCAGTGAGCGACGATACATGGGTTTGTCTCCGAATCGTTATGAGGAAAAAGTGCGGCCGGCCCGGCCCGGCCCGGCCGGGCCTGGCCTGGCCGGGGCTTCAGTCGGCGCCCAGCCCGATCGGGTTGGGCTGGCGCTTTTCGGTGTTGTGGCGCAGCAGCGCGGCCGTGCGGAACACGCCATGCGCGAACTTGCCGTAGGGCAGGGTGGCAAACAGCGCCATCACCGCGCCCAGGTGCAGGCACAGCAGCAGCGCCAGCGCGGGCGTGCCGCGTCCGAGCCACAGCGCCAGGCCACTGCTGCTCACCAGGAACAGCAGGGCGATGAAACCCAGGTCCATGGGCTTTTGCCGCAGGTCGCCGTGCTGCGGATCGCGCCGGCGGTTCAGGCGCCACAGGCCGGCCGTGCCCAGCATCAGGCCCACGCCGCCGACCGCGCCCAGGAGCTTGGGCAGGCTGGGCAGGTCGTAGGGCGCGGCCCAGCCGAACACGTAGTGGTAGACCGTGGCCAGCGCGGTCGCGGCAAAGCACAGCACAAAGCCGTAGAAGGTCAGGTGATGGCAGCGCCGGCGCGCCAGCGTGTAGGCGTCGTCCGCGTTGCTGCAGCCCTCGCCGTGGCCGCCGTCCAGGTACTTGAGGCGCAGCACGTCGGATGCGGCTTCGGCGGCCGCGGGGCGGTTGACATCGGCGCCGCTGGTCGCGGGCTTGACCTCCTTCCAGAAGCGGCGCACGCCCATGCCCAGCGCGAACACCACGAACAGGAACACCGGCGCGAACATGCCCACCAGCAGGTTGTGCGGGAACAGGCGGTAGAAATTGCCGCCCGGCTCGGCGCCCCAGAGCGCGCCCAGGCCCTGGCCCTGCAGCACGACGGCCAGCACCAGGAACAGCGTCAGCGCCGCCACCAGCGCCAGCGACAGCGTCAGGCCGTTGCGCCGGTAGAGGCCTCCGAGCGCGCTGGGCCAGGCGTAGTCGGCATAGGTCTTGCCGCGCACCTCGGCCATGGCCTTGGGGATGTTGACGGCGAATTCGTGCGGCGGCGCGTACTGGCAGGCATGCAGGCAGGCGCCGCAGTTGTGGCACAGGTTGGCGAGATAGTGCACGTCGGCCGTGCCGAACTCGAGCCGGCGCGTCATCGCCGGGAACACCGCGCAAAAACCTTCGCAGTAGCGGCAGGCATTGCAGATCTGCAGCGCGCGCGCGACCTCGGCTTCGGCGGAGATGGCCTGGATGGGGATGACTTTGGCACTTGACTTGGCGGCGATGACGGGCATGCCGTTGGCCAGCGCCTTGGCGTCTTCGGTCAGGGATTGCAGGGTTTGCATGGAACGCTTCCTAGTCTTGGACGGCGCCGGCCATGGCCGGCCGGCCCTGTGCGGCCAAGGCCGCGTTGCGCCCGGCAATGCGGCCGAAGGCCGTGCCGATGGACATGCCGACGCCGGCCGTGTAGCCCTTGCCGAGCACATTGCCGGCCATCATTTCGCCGGCCACGAACAGATTGCCGCTGGGCTTGCCGGCAAAGCGCACGGCCGCGGTGTCGTCGACCTTGAGGCCCAGGTAGGTGAAGGTCACGCCCGGGCGCAGCGCATAGCCGTAGAACGGCGCGGTATCGATGGGCCGGGCCCAGTGGGTCTTGGCCGGCGCGACGCCCTCGGTGTAGCAGTCGTCGAGCGCGGTGTGGTCGAACTGGCCGACACGGCAGGCCGCGTTGTAGCTGTCCAGGGTCTGCATGAAGGTCGCGACGTCGAGCCCGAGCTTTTGTGCCAGTTCGGGCAGGCTGTCGGCGCGGATGCCCGGGAACACCGGCGGCATGAAGCGGCCGATGGCCTTGGCATCGATGATCGAGTAGGCGACCTGGCCCGGCTGCTGCGCCACCAGCCGGCCCCAGATCGCATAGCGCTTGGGCCAGAAATCCTCGCCTTCGTCGTAGAAGCGCTCCGCGTCGCGGTTGACCACCACGCCCAGCGAGACGCAGTCGATGCGCGTGCAGATGCCGCCGTCGTAGAGCGGGGCGCGCGCGTCGATGGCCACCATGTGCGCCTGCGTCGGGTCGCCGATGCGGTCGGCCTGCTGTTCGTCGAGCATGTGGCGCAGCAGCACGCCCTGGTTGTAGGCCGTGCCGCGGATCAGGAAGTTGTCCGACGGCCATTCGCCGCGCGCGTTCCGGCCCCAGGCCTCGCGCAGCCAGTCGCGGTTGGACTCGAAGCCGCCGGCCGCCAGCACGCAGCTCCTGGCGCTGATGCGCTGGCCCTGGGACCATGCCGCGACAAAGCGGCCGTCCTCGATCTCGAGCCGGTCGACGGGCGCCTCGTAGCGGATCTCGACGCCCAGCGCCTCGGCGCTGCGGAAGTAGGCATTGACCAGCGCCTTGCCGCCGCCCATGAAGAAGGCATTGGTGCGCGCCACATGCAGCGCGCCCGACAGCGGCGGCTGGAAGTGCACGCCGTGGCGGCGCATCCAGTCGCGGCAGGTCGAGGACGCGCGGATCACCAGGCGCGCCAGATGCTCGTCGGTGAGGCCGCCCGTGACCTTGAGCAGGTCCTGCCAGTACTCTTCCTCGGGATAGGCCTCGACCAGCACGTCTTGCGGCGCGTCATGCATGCAGCGCAGGTTGCGGGTGTGGGCGGAGTTGCCGCCGCGCCAGGCGCGCGGGGCGGACTCCAGCAGCAGCACGCGCATGCCCGCCTCGCGCGCCATCAGGGCGGCGCAAAGGGCAGCGTTGCCGCCACCGATGACCAGTACATCGGTGTCCATGCGAATTCTCCTTGCAGTCTCTCTCGTGGGAGCTCCACTGTAGGAATTCGCTGGCCCCCGGTGCAGGGGGGCTATGGCATGGGGGTATCAGTGATCGTGATGGATCAGCGTGGCGCCGCTCCAGCGGCCGGACTGCACCAGCGTGCGCACGCAGTCGACCAGCACCACGCGCGTCGCCAGCGCGGCTGGCGACAGCTCGTCCTCGGACAGGCTGCACAGCAGGTTGGTGCGCTGGGCATCGCGGTCGGTGATGGGCACGGCTTCGAAGCGCTGCTGCGCATCCTCGAAGCGACCGAGCGCCGCCCAGGGCTGCAGCGTCGAGCCCAGACCCGCATCGACGGCCGCCATGACCATGGCCAGCGAGTCGACCTCGAGCACCACCTGCGGCGCGAAGCGCGCCTGCGCAAACGCCGTGTCCAGCGTGCTGCGCAGGCCGTGCTGGCCCGTGGGCAGGATCAGCGGCTCGTCGGCGAGCTCGGCCAGCGCCATGGACGCGGGCAGCGCGCGCGCCGGCGCGTGGCGCCGCGAGCGGATCAGGAACAGCCGTTCCTCGATCAGCGGCTGCACCTGCCAGCGCCGCCCGCCGGGACGGGCCTGTGCGCCATGCAGGCGCGAATCAAACAGCACCGCCAGGTCCAGCGCGCGCGCGTTGAGCATTTCCGCGAGATGGCCCGACATGCTGCCGACCAGATGCAGCCGCACGTCGGGATAGCGCGCGCGCATCGCCTGCATCAGCGGCAGCCCGACAATGCTGGCCGTGGTCGGCGCCAGGCCCAGGCTCACCGAGCCCGACAGCCGCGACTGCTGGGCGCTGCGCACCGCCTGGTCGGCATGGCGCAGCGCCAGCTGGGCTTCGCGAAAAAAGGCCACGCCGGCTTCGGTCGGCTCGACGCCGCGCGGCGTGCGCTGCAGCAGCCGCACCGCGAGCTCGCTTTCGAGCTTGGTGATCTGCTGGCTCAATGCCGACTGCACCACGTCGAGCTCGCGCGCCGCGCGGCTCATCGAACCCATTTCCACGATGCGCACAAAGTAGCGCAGCTGCCGCAATTCCATGGCCTGTCCTGTAGCTGTCCCGCCGGCTGGCGCAGAGGAGGCAGATCATCGCACCATAATGGCCGCCTGCCGGCATTGCAGCGCGGCGCTGGCGATCGCCGCACAACGAGGGACCCCGCCATGGAAATCAGGCAACTGCGCTATTTCATCAAGACCTGCGAGCTGGGCAGCATGGGCCGGGCCGCAAGCGAGCTGGAGGTGGTCACGTCGGCGCTGAGCCAGCAGATCAGCCGGCTCGAGAGCGAGCTGTCGACGCGGCTGCTGCAGCGCTCGCCCGCGGGCGTGGTGCCCACCGAGGCCGGCATGGCCTTCCTGCACCATGCCATGCTCGCGCTGCGCAACCTCGACAACGCGGCGCAGGCCGCCAAGCAGGCGCGCCTGTCGGGGCAGGTCAGCGTGGGCTTCGCGCCGACCACGGCCTCGGTGCTCGGGCTGCCGTTCCAGCAGGCAATGCGCGCGCGCTATCCCGAGATCCGCCTGCACCTGGTCGAAGCGCTGTCGGGCAACCTGGCCGGCATGCTCAATGCGCGGCGCATCGACCTGGGCATCATCTTCAAGGCCGATGCGCACCGCCATTGGCACACCGCGCCGCTGCTCGAGGAGAAGCTGTTTCTGATCGCCGCGCCCACGCTTGCGGGCCTGGCGTTCAAGGAAAAGATATTCCTGTCCGAGCTCGCCGATGTGCCGCTGGTGCTGCCCAGCGCAACGCACGGCCTGCGCGCGCTGGTGGACGCAGGCTTCATGCGCGCCAAGGTCACGCCGCATATCGCGCTCGAAGTCGACGGCCTGGCGCTGCTGATGGACAGCGTCCTGGACGGCGGCGCGGCCTCGATCCAGCCCGGCGCCGCGACCACGCGGCATGCCGATGCCGGCCTGCGGCACCTGGAAATCGCCGACGAGGGCATGGGCCGGCAGAACCTGCTGGCGAGTTTGTCGGACGAGGATCTGTCACCCGCGGCACGCGCCGCGCGCGTGGTCATTGCCGATGTCGCGCGCGCGGCCGTGCAGCGCGGGCAGTGGAAAGGCGCGCGGCTTTTCCAGGATTGAGCGCGCGGCTCAGGCGGCCGGCGCCAGCCGCTGCGGCGTCTGCCCCTGGGCGTAGCGGCGCAGGTTGCCCAGAAACAGCTGCACCACGCGCTGCGCATTGCCCGCCGAAAAGCCGGCGCTGTGCGGCGTGGCCAGCACCTGCGGCATGGACCACAACGGCGAGTCGGGCGCGAGCGGCTCATGCGCGAACACGTCGAGGTAGGCGCCGCCCAGGTGCCCGCTGTCGAGCGCGGCAATCAGCGCGGCTTCATCCAGCACATCGCCGCGCGCGACATTGATCACGCCCGCGCCGCGCGGCAGCGCGCGCAGGGCCGCGGCATCGATCAGCTGCTGCGTGCGCGCGGTCAGCGGGCAGGCCAGGATCAGCCAGTCGCTGGCCGGCAGCAGCTGCGCGATCTGCTCGTAGGCGCAGCACGCATGGCCCTGGTCCGTGGGCGCGCCGCTGCTGCGCACCACCTGGATCTGCAGGCCGATCGCCGCCAGGATGCGGGCGATGGCCTGGCCGATCTCGCCCCAGCCGACGATGGTCGCGGTCTGGCCGTGGATATCGGGCGGCAGCGGCCGGTGGATCAGGGGCGACCATTCGCCGCGGCGCTGCGCCGCGATCAGTTCCGGGAACCGGCGCCCGAGCGCGAGCAGGCCCGCGACCGCGGTCTGCGCCACGACCTCCGCATTGCTGCCCGCCGAGGTGCTGAGCATGACGCCTTTTTGCTGCAGCTCGGTGTAGATCGCACGGTCCATGCCCGCCGAGTGCACCTGCACCCAGCGCAGGCGCGGCGACGCCGCCATCGCAGCGTAGAAGCGCTGGGTCTCGGGCAGGATTTCATGCTTGGTCGACAGGCCGGTGACATCGCGCGAGACAAAGGCGATTTCCGCGGCATGCGCCGCGTCATCTTCGGGCGTGACCAGCGCGTGCGCGCGCCCGTCCAGGGCCCGGGCAATGGCGTCGCCGTGGGCCGCGCGCGCCGCCGCCGAAACCAGAATGCAAAGAGGCGTCATGCGCAGTGTTTCCTCAATCGACCGAAGCACCCGAGTCCTTGACGATCTTGCGCCACTTGACGAACTCGCGCTGGGTCATGCGCGCGAACTGCTCCGCCGAGCCGCCGACCGGGTCGGCGCCTTCGCGCACCATCTGGTCATTGAGCTGGGGCAGGATGGCGTTGACTTCCTGGTTGAGCAGCTGCACGACCTCGGGCGCCGTGCCCTTGGGCGCGAAGAAGCCGAACCAGGAGCCGGCCTCGAAGCCCGGGATGCGGCTGGCCACCGTCGGCACCCTGGGCAGCGCGCGCGAGGGCTGGGCGCTCGAGACGGCCAGCGCCTTGAGCTTGCCGGCGTGGATCTGCGAGACCACCGAGGGAATCGTCGCGAACATGAACTGCAGCCGGCCCGCGAGCAGGTCGTTGAGCGCATTCGCGCCCTTGTAGGGCACGTGCAAGGCCTCGACGCCCAGGTTCTGCATCAGCATGAAGCTCGACAGGTGCGACGAGGTGCCCACGCCGGTGGAGCCGTAGTTGAAGTCGGCCGGGCGCGTCTTCGCATAGGCCAGGAATTCATCGAAGCTGTTGGCCGGCACCGACGGGTGGACCACCAGCACATTGGGCACGTCGGCGATCTGCACGATAGGCACCAGGTCCTTGAGGGGGTCGTACGCCATCTTCTTGTAGAGCGACTGGTTGACCGAGATCGGCCCCACCGAGTTCACGATCAGCGTGTAGCCGTCGGGCGCGGCGCGCACCACGGATTCGGTGCCGATGTTGCCGCCGCCACCGGGCCGGTTCTCGATCACGAACGACTGGCCCAGTTTTTCCGAGAGCTTTTGCGACACGCTGCGCGCCAGCAGGTCGGTGGTGCCGCCGGCCGTGAACGCGACGATGACCTTGACCGGCTTGGCGGGATAGGCCGCGGTCTGCGCCGGCGCGGCCAGCGGCAGGGCCAGCGCGAGGCCGAGGCCGGCGCACAGCGCGCGGCGCCGGGCAGGCTGGTGCGGATGGGCGCGCGCGGCGCCAGCGGATGCGGATTTCATCGGTTTGTCTCCTGCTTGTAATTCTTGGCACCGCGCCTCAGAGGCGGTAGCCGGGGTCCATGCGGTCGAGCTTGCGCAGCAGCGCAGGCCATTCCATCAGGCCGTAGGGGCGGCGCGTGCCGGGCTGGTAGTTGTTCCAGGTCTCCTCCAGCACCGCGGGCGCGACCGCGGCCAACGGCGTATTGCAGGCCATGGCCGCGAGCTGCGCGCGGCAGGCCAGCTCGAGCCTGTGCATCCAGTTGAAGGCTTCGCCCACCGAGCGGCCCACGGTCATGGCGCCGTGGTTGCGCAGGATCAAGGCCTCGCCCTGGCCCAGGTCGCGGATGATTGATTCCTGCTCGTCGAGGTTCAGCACCACGCCCTGGTAGTCGTGGTAGCCGATCTTCAGAAAGCGCATCGCGGTCTGCGTGAGCGGCAGCAGGCCGCAGGCCAGCGACGACACCGCCATCGAGGCCCAGCTGTGGGTGTGGATCACGCAGTCGACCTCGGGCCGGGCCGCATGCACGGCGCTGTGGATCACATAGCCGGCCTGGTTGACACCGTAATCGAGCGCGCCGAAATCGGGCTTGGACAGCACATTGCCCTCATGGTCGACCTTGATCAGGCTCGAGGCCGTGATTTCCTCGTACATCATTCCGTAGGCGTTGATCAGGAAGGCGCCGTCCTCGCCGGGAACGCGCGCCGAGATATGGTTGGCCATCATGTCGGCCATGCCGTAGTGCGCGATCAGCCGGTAGCACGCGGCCAGGTCGACGCGCGCCTGCCATTCGGCCTCGGAGCACTGGCCGCGCAGCGAAGGAATCTGCAAGGGATGGGGGTCGGGGGCTGTCATCGGGGTCTCCTGTCGTTGTTTGCCCGCCTGCCGCACCTGGGCAAGCGGGCTTGGGAGCATTCTCGGCAGGCAGCGCGCGCGCGCCCAGTCTGTGCGCGGCACCCCCTCTTCACATTGCGTGAAGAGCTGGCAATGCTCTTGCCTGATTTATACCCGGGTGTTATTGACTGGTTAATTTAATCCGGGTAATATTTCGGCATGGAAACATCTACCCCTCTGCACCACACCGCCTTCGCCAATGGCTGCCGCATTGCCTCCGGCCCGCTGCATGAAGTGGCGCTGGCCGTTTTGCGTGCGCAGCAGGCGCAGCCCGAGGCGCAGGCGCTGGTCTTCAGCGACGCCACCGGCCAGCCCACGGACCTGGATCTGCGCGGGGATGAGCCAGCGGTCTCGGCGCGCTATGCCAGCGCGCCTGCGCCCGCGGTCGCAGCCCCGTCGGCCAGAAGCCGTGGCCGTCCCAGGCTGGGTGTCGTGGCCCGGGAAGTGACGCTGCTGCCCGAACATTGGGAGTGGCTGGCAGCGCAGCCTGGCGGCGCCTCGGTGGCCTTGCGCAAGCTGGTGCATGAAGCACGGCGCGGCGATGCCGACCTGGGCCTGACGCGCCGCCGGCGCGAACGCGCGTACCACGCCATGTCCGCGCTGGCCGGCGACCTCTGCGGCTTCGAGGATGCCGCGCGTGCGCTGTTTGCCGATGACCACGCGCAACTGGCGGCACGGATGTCCTCCTGGCCGCGGGACGTGCGCGCCTATGTCTTGCAGCTTGCCGAGGCGCAGCCCGGCTGAGCCGGGCGCTGGCAATCGCCGGTCAAGCATTGACCGGTGCCTGGTCACGGGCCGGTCCCGCGCGATGCCAGGGCGCGACAGGGGCGATGACTTCAGCCCAATCCGCGCAGGTGCAGATGCGAGGAGTTCTTCACCTCCTCCATCACCGCATAGGTGCGCGTCTCGCGCACCCCGGGCAGCTGCCACAGCACGTTGCCGGCAAACACCCGGTAGGCGTTCATGTCGGCGCTGCGCGTCTTGAGCAGGTAGTCGAAGCCGCCGGCCACCATGTGGCATTCCATGATCTCGGGCTGCAGCTGCACCGCCACCTTGAACTCCTCGAAGACATTGGGCGTGGTGCGGTCGAGCAGCACTTCGACAAACACCAGCATGCCGGCCTCGAGCTTGATGGGATTGAGCCGGGCTTCGTAGCCCAGGATGAAGCCTTCGCGCGTGAGCCGCTGCACGCGCGCCAGCGTGGCCGTGGGCGAGAGGCTGATGGCCTCGGCCAGCTTGAGGTTGGAGAGGCGGCCGTCGGACTGCAGCAGCGAGAGAATGCGCAGGTCCATGCGGTCGAGCCGTTCAGATGCGTGGTCGTTTTCCATTTTCTGGCTTTTTATTCGGTCTGACGTCGTTATTTTGGATAAATATTTTAGCCACTCCCCAGCACCATTGGCGCATCAACTCACCCTCGACGCCATGTCCTTTTCTCCCGCTGCCGCTTGCCGCCCGGCTTTTGCCGAAGGCCCCACCCACCCGCGCGCGCCGCTGCGCCAGGCCATCACCGCGGCGACGCGCCTGCCTGAAGCCGACGCCGTTGCGGCGCTGCTGCCGCGCGCCCGTGCGGCTGCGGCCGATACCCCGGCCACCGATGCGCTCGCGCTGCAGCTGGCGCGCGGCCTGCGCGAGCGCAAAAGCGCCAGCGGACGTGCCGGCCTCGTGCAGGGCCTGCTGCAGGAATACTCGCTGTCGTCCAGCGAAGGCGTGGCGCTGATGTGCCTGGCCGAGGCGCTGCTGCGCATTCCCGATGCCGCCACGCGCGACGCGCTGATCCGCGACAAGATTGCCGAGGGCGACTGGCGCCGGCACCTCGGCCGCAGCCCCTCGCTGTTCGTCAACGCCGCCACCTGGGGGCTGCTGCTCACCGGCCGGCTGGTGGCAACCCACAGCGAGAGCGGGCTGTCGGCCACGCTGGCGCGCATCATCGGCAAAGGCGGCGAGCCGCTGATCCGCAAGGGCGTGGACATGGCCATGCGCGTGATGGGCGAGCAGTTCGTCGCCGGTGAAACCATTGCCGAGGCGCTGCAGCACGCCCAGGCGCTCGAGGCCAGGGGCTTTCGCTATTCCTACGACATGCTGGGCGAGGCCGCGCTGACCGAAGCCGACGCGCAGCGCTATCTGGCCGACTACCGGCAGGCCATCGACGCCATCGGCCGCGCCGCCGCGGGTGCGGGCATCGAAGCCGGGCCGGGCATCTCGATCAAGCTGTCGGCGCTGCACCCGCGCTACAGCCGCGCGCAGTACACGCGTGTGATGGAGGAACTCTATCCCCGCGTGCTGGCGCTGGCCTTGCAGGCCCGGCAATACGACATCGGCCTGAACATCGATGCCGAGGAGGCCGACCGGCTCGAGCTGTCGCTGGACCTGCTCGAACGCCTGTGCTTCGAGCCCGGGCTCGCCGGCTGGAACGGCATCGGCTTCGTGATCCAGGCCTACCAGAAGCGCTGCCCCGCGGTCATCGACTTCCTGGTCGACCTGGCGCGCCGCAGCGGCCACCGGTTGATGGTGCGCCTGGTCAAGGGCGCCTACTGGGACAGCGAGATCAAGCGCGCCCAGGTCGACGGCCAGGACGGCTACCCGGTCTACACGCGCAAGCCGCACACCGACCTGGCCTATCTCGCCTGCGCGCGCCAGTTGCTGGATGCGCCGGACGCGGTGTTCGCGCAGTTCGCCACGCACAACGCGCACACCGTCGCCGCCATCCACCAGATGGCCGATCCGGCGCGCTACACCGCCGGCCAGTATGAATTCCAGTGCCTGCACGGCATGGGCGAGCCGCTGTACGAGCAGGTGGTGGCCGGGCTGGGCCGGCCCTGCCGCATCTACGCCCCCGTGGGCACGCATGAAACCCTGCTGGCCTACCTGGTGCGCCGGCTGCTGGAAAACGGCGCCAACACCTCGTTCGTGAACCGCATTGCCGACCCGGCCATTGCGCTGGAGACGCTGGTGGAAGACCCACTGCGCACCGTCGAGCGCATGGCCGGCGCGGCCGGCCAGCTGGGCGCCGCGCATCCAGCGATCCCGCTGCCAGTGGCGCTGTACGGCCCGGACCGCGCCAACTCGCAAGGCCTGGACCTGTCCAACGAAGACACGCTGCAGGCGATTGGCGCGGCCATGCACACGGACCTCGACTGGTCGGCCGGGCCTTTGCTCGCGCCCGGCGTGTCGACGCCCGGCGTGTCCACTCCGGCCGCGGCAGGCCAGGGCTTCGACGGCCAGGCCGTCGAGATCCGCAACCCGGCCGACCGCCGTGATCTGGTCGGCCAGGTGCAGGAAGCGTCATCGCAGCAGGTGGAGCAGGCGCTGCGCGCGGCCGAGGCCGCGGCCCCGGCCTGGGCCGCCACGCCGCCCGCGCAGCGCGCCGCGTGCCTCGAGCGCGCGGCCGATCTGCTCGAAGCCGACCGGGCGCAGCTGCTGGCACTGCTGGCGCGCGAAGCCGGCAAGACCGCTGCCAACGCCATTGCCGAAGTGCGCGAAGCCGTCGACTTCCTGCGCTTTTATGCCGCCCAGGCGCGCGCCGATTTCCGCACCGACACACATGTGCCCTTGGGCCCGGTGGTCTGCATCAGCCCGTGGAACTTCCCGCTGGCGATTTTCATCGGCCAGGTCAGCGCCGCCATTGCCGCGGGCAACCCGGTGCTGGCCAAGCCCGCCGAGCAGACGCCGCTGGTGGCCGCGCAGGCGGTGCGCCGGCTCTGGCAGGCGGGCGTTCCGCCGGCCGTCGTGCAGTTGCTGCCGGGCCAGGGCGAGACCGTGGGCGCGATGCTGGTCGGCGACGCGCGCGTGCAAGGCGTGCTGTTCACCGGCTCCACCGAGGTCGCGCGCATCCTGCAGCGCACGCTGGCCCGGCGCCTGGGACGCAGTGGCCAGCCGGTGCCGCTGGTGGCCGAGACCGGCGGCCAGAACGCGATGATCGTCGACTCCTCCGCGCTGGCCGAGCAGGTGGTGGCCGATGTCGTCGCTTCGGCCTTTGACAGCGCCGGCCAGCGCTGCTCGGCGCTGCGCGTGCTGTGCCTGCAGGAGGACTGCGCCGAGCGCACGCTGGAGATGCTGCGCGGCGCGATGGCGCAAAGCCGCATCGGCAACCCGGCGCAGCTGGCGGTGGACATCGGCCCGGTCATCGACGCGCAGGCCCGCGACGGCATCGAGGCGCATGTGGCCGCGCTGCAGGCCAAGGGCCGCACGGTGTGGCGCAGCGCGTGGCAGGCCGATGCCGGGGCGCCGGCGCACGGCAGCTTCGTGCTGCCCACCTTGATCGAGATCGACGCCATCGCCGAACTCGAGCGCGAGGTCTTCGGCCCGGTGCTGCATGTCGTGCGCTACCGCCGCAGCGAACTGCCCCGGCTGCTGGCGCAGATCAACGCCACCGGCTACGGCCTCACGCTGGGCCTGCATACCCGCATCGACGAGACCATTGCCCAGGTGGTGGACGCGGCGCATGCGGGCAATGTCTATGTGAACCGCAACATGGTGGGTGCGGTGGTGGGCGTGCAGCCGTTTGGCGGCGAGGGCTTGTCGGGCACCGGCCCCAAGGCCGGCGGCCCGCTGTATCTCTACCGCCTGCTGTCGCAACGGCCCGGCGATGTGCTGCAGCGCGCCATGCCGCCGGCGCCGCAGCAGGCCGCGGCAGCGCGCTGGCCGCAGGGCTCGGCGCTGGACGCGCTGCGCCGCTGGGCCGCCGATGCCGGCAAGCCCGATCTGGCCGCGGCCTGCACGCGTTGGCACGCACTGGCGCCGGGCTGTCAGGCGCGCGAACTGACCGGGCCCACGGGCGAGCGCAATGTCTACACGCTGGTGCCGCGCATGGCCGTGCTGTGCCTGGCGGACCACGACGACGCCCGCCTGCTGCAGCTGGCGGCGGTGCTGGCCGTCGGCAGCCGCGCCGTCTGGCCGGCGCAGGCCCAGGCCTTGTGCGCGCAACTGCCGCCGGCCGTGCGCCAGGCGATCCGCGTGGTGCCCGACTGGGCCGCCGCCGAGGTCGAATACGACGCGGTCCTGCACCATGGCGACGACAGCGCGCTGCTCCAGCTCCAGCAGGCCATTGCGGCCCGGCCCGGCCCGATTGCCGGCATCACCAGCAGCGGGCAGGAACTGCCGCTGGAGCGGCTGGTCATGGAGCGCGCGCTGAGCGTCAACACCGCGGCCGCGGGCGGCAATGCCAGCCTGATGACCATTGCCTGAACCCGCGCGCAGCCCGGCACTGTTCCGTGAGCCGCAGCCTGCCTGGCCGGATGCCGCGGCTGCCGGCAGACACGTTCAACGGTGGCCAAACCGGCTCAGGTCGTCGTTGCCCCGGCTTCATGCCGCGTAGCGGCTCAGAACCAGTTCGGCGGTGTCGGCCGCCAGCTGCTTTTGCATCCGCGGGCCCAGCCGCGGCTGCCCCAGCGTGACCTGGGGCCAGAAGGCGCTGCCTTTCACCAAACTTTCCATTTGCTGCACCACCTGCAGGGGATCGGCCGGCTTCAGCCGCCCGTCCTGTTGCGCCGCGCACACCCAGGTGAGCAGCGCATTTTCCTTTTGCGCCAGTCGCTGCAGCATGTCCTGCGCCCGCTGCGGCGAGTGCAGCGTGGCGGTGAGGGCCACCCGCGCCAGGTCGATGAAATCCGCGCCCGACACCAGCGCCACTTTCTGCAGCAGCAGCGCAGACAGCTGTGGCGCGAGCGGCAGATCGGGCCGGTAGGCCAGGTCCATCCGGGCCGCGCTGCGGTCCCAGAGCTGCCGCAGGATCTGCGCGAACAGCGCTTCCTTGCTGGCAAAGTGGTTGTACAGCGTGCGTTTGGAGACCTCTGCCGTGGCCGCCACCTGGTCCATGCTGGTGGCCTCGAAGCCGCGGGCGCGGAACTCCGCCACGGCGGCTTGCACGATGGCCGCGCGTTTGCGGTCTGTGAGTCGCTCGTTCGTCATGTCCGAAATTATCACACTGACGGGTTTACTTTTTTACGCTTGAAAACTACACTCATCAGTGTACTTTGCGGCCGGGCCTCGGCCAGTCGCTTGCCGGCGTTTCATGCGCCCCTTTTTTTTTGGCCGGAAATTTCACCACCATGGCATGTCTTTCGTTCTCCGCCAGCAGCGTCCTTCCCAAGCACAGCGGCTCGCCGCAAATGCAGCAGGGCCGTTTCCGCAATGTGGTCCAGGCCGAGGCGCCGGGGTGGCGCAAGAGCTTGGCGATCGCCTGGCGCTTTCTTTTCCACAAGCCTGCCGACAGCGTGCCGGCAGCGCCGGTGCCGGTGGCCGCGCTGACGGCGGCGCAGCTGCAGGCGGCAGCCGAGGGCAGCCTGTGGCGGCTCGGACATTCGACCCTGTTGATGAAGCTTCAGGGCGGGCTGTGGCTGACCGACCCGGTGTTTTCGCAGCGTGCCTCGCCGATGCAATGGATGGGACCGAAACGTTTCCATGCCCCGCCGATCCGCCTCGAAGACCTGCCGCCCATCGCGGGCGTGATCCTGTCGCACGACCATTACGATCATCTGGACCATGCCGCCATCCGGGCGCTGGCCCCCAAGGTCAGGCATTTCATCACCCCGCTGGGCGTGGGCGACCGCCTGATCGAGTGGGGCGTGGCTGCGGCCAAGGTGCAGCAACTGGACTGGTGGCAGTCGGTCGAGGTCGAAGGCGTGCAATTGATCGCCACACCGGCACAGCACTTCTCCGGCCGTTCCTTGGGCGACCGCAACCGCAGCCTCTGGGCATCGTGGGTGCTGTTGTCCGGTGAACTGCGGCTGTTCTTCAGCGGCGATACCGGCTACCACGCCGACTTTCGCCGCATTGGCGAGCGCTATGGCCCGTTTGACGTGACCATGGTCGAAACCGGCGCCTACGACCCGCAGTGGCCGGACGTCCACATGCAGCCCGAGGAAACGCTGCAGGCCCATCTGGACCTGCGCGGCCGGAGCTTGCTGCCTATCCATAACGGCACATTCGACCTGGCCTTGCATGCCTGGAGCGAGCCGTTCGAGCGCATCGTGCAGCTGGCCGAGGCGCGTGGCGTGTCCACCCTCACGCCGGTCATGGGCGCGCAGGTCAGCCTGGCGCAGCCGCGGCCGACCGCACGCTGGTGGCGCAGTGCTGCCGCGGCGGCTGACTGAGGCGCGTTGCGGCCAGCCGGGTATCGCTGGTACAACCATGCCTGGCCCGCCATGCACCGAACCGGAGAAAACCCTGTGAGCCTGTCCCTACTGAGCCGTTACGCCTTTTTTGCGCTCTGCGTCGCCTACACCCTGGTCAGCCTGCCCTTCGTCGCGCGCAGCGGGCTCTGGCCGATCACGCTGGCGACCGGGCTGCTGAGCCTGCTGGGACTGTTCGACCTGCTGCAAAAGTCCCACGCGGTGCGCCGCAACTATCCCATCCTGGGCAACATCCGCTACCTGATCGAAGCCATCCGGCCGGAGATCCGCCAGTACCTGCTGGAATCCGACAGCGAGGCGCTGCCGTTTTCGCGCGCCCAGCGCTCGCTGGTCTATTCGCGCGCCAAGAAGGAAACCGCGGACAAGCCGTTCGGCACGCTGATCGACGTCTACCAGCCGGGCTTTGAATTCATCAGCCACTCGATCCGCCCCGCGCCGCTGAGCGATCCGGCCGGCTTTCGCGTCAGCATCGGCGGGCCGCAGTGCACGCAGCCGTATTCGGCCTCGGTGTTCAATATCTCGGCGATGAGTTTCGGCGCGCTCAGCGCCAATGCGATCCGCGCGCTGAACCAGGGCGCGCAGCGCGGCAACTTCGCGCATGACACCGGCGAGGGCAGCATCAGCCCCTATCACCGCGAGCATGGCGGCGACCTGATCTGGGAGCTGGGCAGCGGCTACTTCGGCTGCCGCACGGACGACGGCCGCTTCGATCCGCAGCGCTTTGCCGAGCAGGCCGCGTCGCCGCAGGTGCGCATGATCGAGATCAAGATCAGCCAGGGCGCCAAGCCCGGCCATGGCGGCATCCTGCCCAAGCACAAGGTGACGCTGGAGATCGCCAGCACGCGCGGCGTGCCGATGGGCCAGGACTGCATCTCGCCGTCGAACCACAGTGCGTTTTCCACGCCGATCGAGCTGATGGAGTTCATTGCCCAGCTGCGCGCGCTGTCCGGCGGCAAGCCCGTGGGCTTCAAGCTGTGCCTGGGCCATCCCTGGGAGTTCATGGGCATTGCCAAGGCCATGCTGGCCACCGGCATCCTGCCGGACTTCATCGTCGTCGATGGAAAGGAAGGCGGCACCGGCGCTGCGCCCGTGGAGTTCACCGACCATATGGGCGTGCCGATGCGCGAAGGCCTGCTGTTCGTGCACAACACGCTGGTGGGCCTGAACCTGCGCGACAAGATCCGGCTTGGCGCGAGCGGCAAGATCGTCAGCGCGTTCGACATCGCCAGCGTGCTGGCCATCGGCGCCGACTGGTGCAACAGCGCGCGCGGCTTCATGTTTGCCATCGGCTGCATCCAGTCGCAAAGCTGCCATACCAACAAATGTCCCACGGGCGTGGCCACCCAGGACCCGCTGCGCCAGCGCGCGCTGGTCGTGCCCGACAAGGCCGAGCGCGTCTACAGCTTCCACCGCAACACGCTGGCCGCGCTGGCCGAGATGCTGGCCGCGGCCGGCCTGACGCACCCTTCCCAGCTGCAGGCCAAGCACCTGGTGCGGCGCATGTCGGCCACCGAGGTCAAGCTGTTCTCGCAGCTGCATGTGTTCCTCAAGCCCGGCGAGCTGCTGGGCAACGCCGTGCAGGGCGAGTTCTATGCGCGCATGTGGCAGCTGGCGCAGGCCGAGAGCTTCGAGCCGCGCAGCGACGAGGCGCTGGAGCTGCATTAGCAAGCTCTCGCGCGCCGTGCCGCCGCGGACGCCGGGCGTGCGCCGTTACGGCGCCAAGGCGCTGGCCGCGGCGAAGCCGATGGCCGAAGCCAGCGAGGTGTTCTTCACGATCTGCACCATGAAGCCCCACGGTCGGCGCCACCAGCCAGGACACGGCGCGCATCAGCAGCGACATCAGCAGATGGGCGGCGGCCACCAGCACATAGGTCTCGACCGAGCGGAAGGTCTCGGACTGCACACGGTTGGCCACCGCGGTCAATTCCTCGGCCGAGATCTGCGGGCAGATCGAGGAGGCCAGCATCAGCAGTACGTACTGGCTTGGCCTGACCAGAATGCTGCGTTGGTCAGGCCGTTGCGCGCGTTCGCCAAGCGGCGCTGCAGCGCAAACGCTGACGCCGGACGCGCTGGCGCGGTCTCGGGCCCCGCCGGATCAGCACCTCAGGAGAAGCTGCACCACAGTGCCGTGCCGAGCAACCAGGGATTGATGACGCTGGTTTCCAGGCGGATGGTGTCGAAATCCGTGACCTCGGCCAGCAGCTTGTGCCGGGCTCCGGAGTTGTCGAAGATATAGGCCCGGTGCGCGACCTCGCAAGCCGCGGTCATCAGATCGATGGACTTGTGGTAGCGGTCGATGACCTTGTCATCGGGCACGGGGTGGCCCCCTTGCAGCACGCGCCGGCGTACCCGGTCGATGTTGATGGTGGGATCATCGGTGGCCACGAAGTACAGGTAGATGCGGTAGCCGCGCTCGCGCGCTGCGCGCATGAAGGCAATCTTCGAGTCGTGCGACATCACCGTCTCGAAGGTGAAGGTCTTGCCTTCGTGCAGCAGTTCCTGGCGGATGGCCTCGGCCAGCGAGGCCGCCAGATAGGAGTTGAAGGGCCCGGGCACCCACAGCGTCAGCGCTGGGTCCAAAGCGATTCCCTGCAACAAGGCCGGCATGTCCAGTTGCTTGTCGAGCCCAAACGTCTGCAGGCTGGTCTTGATCCGCGCGAGCACTCGGGCAGGCGCTCCCGTAATGCCGAAATCCCGAAGCGGCAAAAACCCGTCCGAGGCATTGAGGGCCTTCTCCAACTCGTCGGCATTGACGAAGACGCCGATCCACTGCGGCTTGAGCTCGGACATGATGGTGCTCTTGCCCGATCCATTCGGTCCTGCCAGCACCCGCAGGCGCGGCTGTGCCGAGCGCATGGCGGGAGACGGCGCGCGTCCGGCGCGCGCAGCTTTACTTGACACGCTTGAGGATGGTGCCGGGCTTGACGCGCTTGCCGATCGGGAGATTCATCAGGACCGTGACGCTGCCGTCGAGCTTGCGTTCGACGACCTGGCCGCTGGCGGTCTTCACGGTGACCGCGCCGGTATGCCTGAGCGTATTCCAGTACGCATCATGACCCGCCTTGGCGGCAATCGCGGGGATGCGTCGCTCGGCGATCTGCATTCCGCGTTCGGTCAAAATGGTGGGTTGGGGCTTGGAAGACATGGTGTGTGACTTGGCGTATGGGATCCAGTCTATCAGGCCAGCATAAACACCAGGGTGCAGTGCGCTGATCCAGCCCCGCAGGTCTTCCCGCGGCTGCGGGTGCTCACCCGTGAATTGCCTCGGGAGTGAAGCTGATGCGCGTCCGTCCCGTGCCCGGATGGATGTCGACCTCGGCCGCCACGCCGTAGACCTGCTGCAAGCGGGCCGGCGTGAGCACCTGGGCCGGTTCCCCCTCGGCCACGATGCGGCCCTGGTCGAGCAGCACCAGGCGGTCGCAGTAGTGCGCGGCGATGTTGAGGTCGTGCAGCGCCACGATGGCACTGAGCCGCTGGCGCCGCAGCAGGCCCATCACCTCGAGCTGGTGGCGGATGTCGAGATGGTTGGTGGGCTCGTCGAGCAGCAGCACCTGCGGCTGCTGGGCCAGCGCGCGCGCCAGCAGCACGCGTTGCTTCTCGCCGCCCGACAGCTCGGCCAGCGAGCGGTCCACGAGCGCGCCGGCACCCACCTGGCGCAGGGCTTCGCGCACGATGGCCTGGTCCTGCGCGCTGTCGCGCGCCCAGCCCGCCTGGTGCGGGATGCGGCCCAGCATCACCAGTTCGGCCACGCGGGTGTCAAAGGCCGGCGCCGATTCCTGCGCGAGCACCGCCACCTGGCGCGCAAACGCGCGCCCCTCGATGTCCGCGACGTCCTGGCCCAGCAGCAGCACGCGGCCATGCGT
The DNA here is from genome assembly GCF_013363755.1 of Comamonas antarctica. NCBI lineage: Bacteria > Pseudomonadati > Pseudomonadota > Betaproteobacteria > Burkholderiales > Comamonadaceae > Comamonas > Comamonas antarctica. Next base: position 478,608 of record NZ_CP054841.1, on the reverse strand, counting down.
GGGCGGCAACACGCGGTAGAGCATGCGCAGCAGGCTGGACTTGCCGCTGCCGTTGGGCCCGATCAGCCCCACGCATTCGCCACGCGCGAGCGCGATGCTCGCGCCGTCGACAATGCGGCGCGCATGCACCTGCCACTGCAGTTCGCGGCCTTCGAGCACAGCGCTCATGCCGGCCTCCCGCCAAAGCCCGTGTGGCGCAGCAGCATGCCCACGAAAAACGGCCCGCCGATCAGGGAAGTGAGCACGCCCGCAGGAATCTCGGTGGGTGCGAGCCAGGTGCGCGCCAGCAGGTCCACCAGCACCAGGAAGATCGCCCCGCCCAGCGCCGCCACGGGCAGCACGCGCCGGTGGTTGCTGCCCACCAGCATGCGCGTGATGTGCGGAATCACCAGGCCGATGAAACCGATGGCGCCGCTGACCGCGACCATGGTGCCGGTCAGCAGCGAGACCACGATGAACAGCCGGCGCCGCAGCCCATGCGTGTTCACTCCCAGCGTCATGGCGGTTTCCTCGCCGCTGCCCAGCGCATTGAGCGTGCGGGCCTGCAGCAGCAGCCAGGCCAGGCTGGCCGCCAGCACCAGCGCCGGCAGGCCCAGTTCCTTCCATTCGGTGCCGGCCAGCGTGCCCAGCGTCCAGGTCATCAGCGCGGCCGCGAGTTCGCGCTGGCCCGAGGTCAGCGTGATCAGGCTGGTGAGGCCGACCAATACATACCCCACGGCCACGCCCGACAGGATCAGCCGCGTCGCATGGATGCGCCCCTGCACCTGCGCCAGCGCATAGACCAGCAGCGTGGCCGCGAGCGCGCCCGCAAACGCACCGGCCGTCAGCGCGTAGCTGCCGGCCATGGCCAGCGTGCCGTAGGCCAGCACCGAGACGGCGCCCACCGAGGCGCCGGACGACACCCCCAGCAGATAGGGATCGGCCAGCAGGTTGCGCACCATGGCCTGCATGACCACGCCCACCACGGCCAGGCCCGCGCCCACCAGCGCCGCGAGCAGCACGCGCGGCATGCGGATCAGCCAGACGATCTGGAACTGCTGTACCGACCAACTGGTCTGCACCGCAGGTTCGATGCCGGCGGCTTGCAGCAGCTGCGCCGCGGCAATGCGCCAGACCGTGGCGGGCTCGATGCTCACCGTGCCCCAGGTGATCGCGAAGGTGAGGGCAGTTGCCAAGATCGCTGCCAGCACTGCGCACCAGAGCGCGATAGGCCAGCGCCGCGCTGGCGCAAGAAGAGGGTGTATAGGCTGCATGGGTGGCTCAGGGTTTGGCGGGGGCCATCAAAGCCGGATGCATGGCGGCCGCCAGGTCCCGGGCGCGTGCGATGTTGCGCGGGCCCGGCGTGGCCTCGGCATAGCTCAGCACGAAAAAGCGCTGGTCGCGGATCGCATCCACCTGCGACAGCTGCGGCTTGCGCCGCAGGAAGTCGATCTTGCCCTGCGCGTCGGGCACGCCATAGTCGACGATGACGATCCATTCGGGGTTGCGCTCGACCACGTCCTCCCAGTTGCCCCGCGGCCAGTTGCTGGCGATGTCGTCGAAGATATTGCTGCCGCCCGCGGCCTCGATGATGGCCTGCGGCATGCCGAATCGGCCCGAGGTGGTGGGAATGTCTTCGCCGCTGTCGTAGACAAACACGCGCGGGCGCTGCTGCACGCCTTGCGTGCGGCGCTCCAGTGCGCGCAGCGACTGCTCGAGCCGCTCGATGCGCGGCTCGGCCTCGTCCTGCACGCCAAAGATGCGCGCCACATTGCGCAGGTCGGCCAGCGTGTCGTCCATGCGCACGCGCGTGCGCGGCCCCACGCGGATGCAGGACTCGGTCAGCACATAGCTGGCAATGCCGTAGCCCGCGAGCAGCTCGGGTGTCACCTCGCCCGGGCGAAAGCCATAGCTCCAGCCGGCAAACACGAAGTCGGCTTTGGCATCGATGATGGACTCCATATTGATGCCCTTGCGCGACAGCACCGGCGCGCGCTCGAGCTGCGCGCGGAACACCGGATCGATTTCCTTGTCGGCCGGGATGCCCGCCGTGCCCACCAGCCGGTCGCCCAGCCCCAGGTACAGAAACATCTCGGTGATGCCGACGTCATAGGTCACCGCGCGCTGCGGCACCTGGGCAAATGCCACGGGCTTGCCGCAGACGTCCACGGTCACGGGCGCCACGGCGGATGGCGCCGCAGGTGCCGGCGCGGCCGGACTCTCCCGCCGCGAGCAGGCGCCCAGCGCCAGCACCAGCGCCGTTGCAATACAAAGAGAAGCTTGGCGCATATGCATCTCAGAAGCGGAAGTTGGCGCCCAGCTCGAACTGCCGGCCCGCGCCGACCAGGAACTGGCTGCCGTAGGTGGCGTTCGCGTAGAAGCGGTCGGTCAGGTTGCGCGCCAACAGGCTGAAAGTGGTGTGGGCATTGAACTGCCAATGCAGCGCCGCGTCGAACAGCGTGTAGCCCGGCACCGCGATGGTGTTGGCGTTGTTCGCATAGCGCTGGCCCACGTGGCGCGCGCCCAGCGAGGCCTGCCAGGCCTGCAGGCGGTAGTGGGCCCAGAAGTTGGCGGTCTGTCTGGCCACGCCTGGCGGGCGATTGCCGGCGCGGTTGCCACCGGCTTCAAGCAGCGTGTCGAAGTGCGCGTCGGTGTAGCTGGCGTTGCCTTCGAAGCGCAGCGCGGCGCTGGCGCGCAGCACGCCGGTCAGCTCCACGCCCCGGGCCGACTGCGAACCGCCCTGTATCGAGATCGCGGGCCGGTTCGGATCGCGCGTGACGATGTCATCCTTCTGGATGTCGTAGACGGCCAGCGTCCATTCGCCGCGCTGGTCCGGGAGCTGCTGCTTCATGCCCAACTCCAGCTGCCGGCCCTGGCTCAGCCTGAAATCGCGGTTGGCCAGGTTCAGCGTGAGCAGCGTGGTCACGGGATCGTGGCCGCTGCTGTATTGCGCATGGAGGCTGGTGCGCGCATCGAGCTTGTAGCTCAGGCCCAGGCGCGCCGAAGTGCCGCCCAGCTTCTTGTCGAAGGGCGTGCCCGCGACCCGTTCGGCACGTTCGAAGTCGTAGGTGTCGCGGCGCAGGCCGGCGAGCAGCAGCCACTGCTCGGACAGCTTCCATGCGTCTTCGAGATAAAGCGCGTTCTGGCGCAGTTCGGTCGCCGACTTGGCCAGTGTCGGGTCGGGGCTGATCCAGCGGCCAGGCTGCGGATGGAAGGCCGAGACCACCGAGGAGCCGCCATAGGGTGCGTTGTTGCCGAGCTCGAAGCTGGCTTTGGAGACGTCCCAGCCCAGGGCAAGCTGGTGCGCGCCCAGCGCCAGGTCCACGCCGAAACGGTTGCCGGTCTGCTCCAGGTCATGCAGGATTTCCAGGTAGTCAGAGCGGGCCACGGTGCTGGCCGCGGGGTGGTACGCATAGGCTTCGATATTGCGCCAGCGGCGGTCGGTCTGGAGATGGAACAGGTCGTTGCGCACGGTGATGGCGTCGGTCGCGCGCCAGCGCAGCCTGGCGCGGAGGCGGTCCTCTTCATAGCGGATGATGCTGTCGCCGGCGTTGTAGTTCTCGCCGCGCAGTGCCTCGACCACGCGGCCGTTGAGGCCGGGCGTGCCCCAGTAGCGCGTGGGATTTTGCAGGCTGTGGTCGGCCATCAGGTCGATCTGCAGGTCGCTCGAGGGCTCGATGCGCAACGTGCCCATGAACTTGCCGCTGCGCGAATCGTCCAGCGCGCGCTCGCCGTCGCTGCGCTGGCCATGGACATCGAGGCGGTAGCTCACGATATCGCCCAGCGGGCCGGTCGCGCCCAGGCCGATGCGTGCCGTGGCGTCGGAGCCCCCGGAGACCATGGCTTCATGGCTGGCAACGCGGCTGGGCTGCTTGCGCACCGCGTTGATGGTCGCGCCCAGGGTGCCGCTGCCGTACATCAGCGAACCGGGGCCGCGCAGCACCTCGAGGCGCTCGTAGCCCCAGCTGTCCGAGGGAGAGGAAATGGTGCCGGCGGCAATGGCCGCGGACAGGCCGTCTTCGGCCACCCCCACCGAGTTCACGCCCGCGAAACCGCGGCTGCCGAACGCCAGGCCGCCATTGCCGGGCGAGGCGCTGGAAGTCAGGCCCACGGTACGGGTGACGGCCTCGGCCACGCCGTGGTCGCCGCGTTCGCGCACCTGCTCGGCCGACACGCCGTCGATGCTGGCGGGTGTGTCCTGAATGGAGAGGCCGGTGCGGCTCGCGGTCTGCGCCGGCAGTGTCAACTGTTCACCGGGGTATTGCGGCGCGGCAGCGACGCGAACTTCCGGCAGCGAGGGCTGCGCCAGGACCGGCGCGCAAAGCAGGGCCGCGCACAGGGCGACGGGACGGAGAGCGAAAAATGGGCGTTGCATTGGTCAAACAGGTAGGACCATCTGTTGTGACAGCAACGCGCGCGGCTCTCCCCGCATGGGCAGCCGGCTTCGCGCCGCTGTCTGCACCCCGCAGACGGTCGGCTCGGCGCATGCTGGAGCATGCGCAAACGCGCCAGGCCGGTATCCGGGCTCACAAGGGGCGGAAAAGGCTTTCCGCCAGCGCCGCGTCTTCCCAGGCCCGCCGCGCATCTGCTGTTGCAGACCACGTAGAGGCCCAGTGACGGCTTGCCGGGCTGGAGTCCAGCCGGCAAGCGATTGGCGTTGTCGCTTGCTTACCGTTGCGGGGGCAGCCGGGGAATGGGCGCATTGCTGCGGCCTTCACCCCGTTCCCGTTTACTCTGCATGCAAGACATGCAGACACCTGGCGCACGGATGCCCCGTGGATCACGGGGCTCGCGGATTATAGGCAGAGGGCCGTGCAGGGTGGCGCGCGTGACGCGCTGGCGCCCCGCGCGCGCATCGGCGGGAAAACTTGCCCGCGCCTGCGCAATGACCATTTCTCCAGAGGCAAAGAAGCGCGCACGCCAGCAGAGCTGTGTAAAAAAACAGTAGACTTTGGACTTGATCGCTTCCAGAAGTCCGCACATGTCCGTTGAACCCGAGCACGAAGACGTTTCGATCTTCGAAGACCGCCTTTGGCACCACAAGGGCTGGATGGCCCGCGTCATCAAGAATGAAGACGACGACGGCTGGGCCGTGGCAATGACCCAGGACGGCCAGGCCGAGCCGGCGCTGGTCGGTCCCTGGACCATGGGCCGGGACAAGAAGAGTCCCAAACCCCTGGACATGTCGGCCTTCAACACGCTGGTGAAGACGGCCAGCGAAGTGATACGCCGCAACGAGCAGCACCAGGCCGCGCTGCTGCACAAGGACATCGAGATCGAGGTCCGCGGGCGGCGCGTGACGGTGGCGCTCGATATCGAGCCCGATGAGGACAACCCGTCCGCGACGCTCACCGCCACCGATGCCGAGGGCAGCGAGCTGGCCAGGATCCGGGTCCGGCCCGACCATCGCCTCACGCGCGCGTCTGCCGAGCGCTGGGCCGAGGCCGGCTACCCGCGCGCCCGGGAGGAGTGAAGCGTCAACCAGGCCGTTGCGGCCGCTGCACTTCGATGCGCGAGCAGGTTGACCGACATGGCGCGACGAGTTTCGCCCGCGCGCTATCAGTGCTCAGTCCAAGCGCCATTCCGGATGCTGGGCATGCAGCCACTGCCGCGTGTGTGCGAGCAGCTTGGCGGCCGCTTGCAGGCAGGCTTGCAAGCTGGCATCGGAAATCGGATCGCCTTCATAGTCGTTGACATTGCGCTGGCGGCGCAAGGCGTCGAGCAGGATCAGGTCCTGCTTGTCCACGCCCAGGGTCTGGTCCAGCGTCTGGATCGCCGTCTGATGGTGGCCGGGCTGGCTGGTGGACGTGCGCCAGCCATGGGCCCACAGGCCCAGCATGGCGCATTGCATCACGCACTTGTAGGCGGCATCGAATCGGTTGCCGGCACTGATCTGCGCCACCTGCGCATCAGCCAGATTGCGCTGCGCCGCCTGAAGCAGCTTGGTCATGCCCCCGGGATCAGGCGGATGCGCCTGCAGGCGGCCGATGGCCTGCAAGTTGTTCAAGCCCATGGTCATCCCCCTGTATCCAGAGTTTGGGTTTGCGCAGCAGTTCGCGCACGAAGAGATCGCCCGCTTGTGCCTTGGCCGCCAACTCCTGCGGCGTCCAGACCACCGGGTTGATCTCGCGGCCCAACTGCGCATGCAGCGGGTATACGGCCTGAACGACCGCCACGAAGTCCGGCGTTCCCACCAGCAGCAGATCGATATCGCTGTGCTGATGCGCCGTGCCGCTCGCCATGGAGCCATAAACGAACGCCAGCCTGATCTGGTCGGCCAGCGGCTCCAGGGCCGTGCGCAGCGCCGCCGCCACGCCATGGGTCTTGCGGAACATGGCTGCCAGTTCCGCAAACAGCGGGTGCTGGACGTTGGCGCTGTAGCGTGCCTGGTTGCCCTGGTTGCTGCGCAGCAGCAACCCGGCCTGGGCCAGCTTGGCGAGCTCGCGCGTCAATGTGCCTGCGTGGCTGCCGGTCAGCCGTGCCAGTTCGCGCAGGTGCAGACTGCTGCCGGGCTGCAGCAGCAACGCCGCCAGCACCTGCTGGCGCAGGCTGGGAAACAGCAGATCCATGGCTTGCTGGGTGTTGCTCATAAGGCTATGATTGTTGCCTTTTAGGCTTCATCTGGCAAGAGGGCCCGCAGTTGCCGGATCCGGAATTTCTTCAGGCCGCAGTTCAGAACTCCTGCTTTTGTCCTACGCACGGTCGCGCTTTCGCGCATCGACAGGCGGCGCCATGTGGTCAAGGATGGTATTTTGACCTGCATTGAAACCATCATGAAAAACACCGGCCTTCTGTACTCTGCCCTGATTGGCGCGGTCGCCAGCGCGCGCTCCATGACACCGATGGCCACCTTGTCGGCGGCGCGGCTGCTGGGGAAATCCACGCCGGGCAAGCTGGCGCTGCTCGATCGCCCCCTGTTCCGCTTCGGCGCTCTGTTCATGGGCGCGGGCGAGCTGGCCGGCGACAAGATGAAGACCGCACCTGACAGAACCGTGTTCCTGGGCCTGCTGGCCCGCGTCGCGAGCGCCGGCATCGCGGGCGCGGCGCTGGCGCCCAAGGGCCGCGAGCAAGCCGGAGCGGTGGCCGCCATTGCCACCGCGGTGCCGCTGGCCTATGTGACCCTCGACGCACGCAAAAGCGCCATGAAGCACATCGGCCAGACGCGCAGCGGCCTGATCGAGGACGCGCTCATCATTGCCGGCGGCATTGCCGTCGTGGCCCTGGCCTTGGGCGCGCAAGGCCGGCGCTAGCCAACCCGTTGCCAAGGAGTCGCCATGTCCTGTTTCCGTTCTGTATCCCGCAGGAACCTCATGACGCAAGCCACGCGTTTGCTGTTGGGCGCCGCCCTGGTCTCGACCGCGCATGTCGCGCTGGCCCACCATGGCTGGTCCTGGGCCGAAAGCGAGCAGATGACGCTCGAAGGCCGGATCGCGCAGATCTCCATGGCGCCGCCGCATCCCACGCTGGTCGTCGTGGCGGCTGACGGCGCGCGCTGGCAGGTCGACCTGGGCAACCCGGCCCAGACCGAGCGTTCCGGCTTCCAGGAGTCGAGCGCCCGGGTGGGCGATGCCATCACCGTGCGCGGCAACCGCGACCTCGATCCGCAAAAGCGGCACATGAAGGCGGTGCGCATCACCATCGATGGCAAGAACTACGACATGTATCCCGAGCGCCTGAAGCATTGAGCGCCATGGAGGGGCTGTTGGACAGCCTGGCCGCCTGGCCGGGAGCGCTCTGGCTGCGGGGTTCGGGCACGGCGTATCTGTTCCTGAACGCGGCCCATATCCTGGGCCTGGGTTTGCTGCTTGGCGCCATCGTGCCGCTGGACCTGCGCCTGGCGGGACTGTGGCGCAATGTGCCTTTGCCGGTGCTGCTGCCGTTTTCCAGCCGGGCCGCCGCCGCCGGGCTGGGCCTGGCCGTCGCCACCGGGCTGTGGCTGTTCACGGTGCGCCCGCACGAGTATCTGGACAACGCGGCATTCCAGTTCAAGCTGGGACTGCTGCTGCTGGCCGTGGGCAATATCGCCTGGCAGCATGCGAGCCCGGCCCTGGCCCGCAGCCTGCGCGATGGCACGCTCTCCACCGGACTGCGCCTGCGCGCCGCGGCCTCGACCCTGCTGTGGTGCGCCGTGCTGCTGGCCGGGCGCTGGATTGGTTTTCTCTAGGCGGGCTTGAAGCGCGCGCGGCGTGCCAGACCCGGGCGCTGCCGTATGCCATGATGTGGCATGACCGAGCATTCCGAAGACCTGCAACAGATTGCCGCCCGCACGCTGGCGCACTACGAACAGCATGCGCAAAGCTTCTGGGAAGGCACGCGCGACCACGACGTCAGCCAGAACATCGCCGCGCTGCTCACGCACATCGACGCGCCGCCGCCGTTCGACCTGCTGGATTTCGGCTGCGGCCCGGGGCGCGACCTGCGCAGCTTCGCGGCGCTGGGCCACCGCGCCGTGGGCCTCGAAGGCGCGCCCCGGCTGGCGGCAATGGCGCGCGCGCACAGCGGCTGCGCGGTGTGGGAGCAGAGCTTTCTGCAGCTGGAACTGCCGGCGCAGCGCTTCGACGGCGTGTTTGCGAACGCCGTGCTGTTCCATGTGCCCAGCCAGGCGCTGCCCCGGGTGCTGGGCCAGTTGCACGCCTGCCTGCGGCCGGGCGGGGTGCTGTTCAGCTCCAACCCGCGCGGGGCTGGGCAGGAGGGCTGGAGCGGGGAGCGCTACGGCGTGTTCCACGACTGGCCGGCGTGGCGCGCCGTGGTGACCGCGGCCGGCTTCGAGGAGCTGGAACACTTCTACCGTCCTGCCGGGTTGCCGATCGAACAGCAACCCTGGCTGGCCAGCGTGTGGCGCCGGGTTTGAGCGCTGGGTGGCAGCAGCCCGCCGCTGTTGCGGGTGTGCCGCCGTCCATGCCGGCGGCCAGCCGCGTGAACCCGCGATAGAGAGCAGTGCAGTGGGTAATTCCTCACTTTACTGCTGCAGTTTTCCGGTCGCTTGCCGATAACCAGGGTTTCGACAAGGCTTCGCATGAAATTACAGACCCGTATCCTGCTGCTGTGCAGCGTCGCGCTTCTCAGCATGGCGGTGCTTGCCGCCGTTTCATTGTCGACCCTGCGCCAGTCCATGATCGAGGAGCGCACGGCGCAGCTCTCCAGGCTGGTCACCCTGGCCCATGCCGCCCTGGAAAACCTCAGCGCCCAGGAGCAAAGCGGCAAGATGACCCGCGCCGAAGCCCAGACCGAGGGCAAACGCATCATTGGCAGTTTCATCAAGGGCGACCAGTATTTCTTCGTGCGGGGCTTCACCGATGACGTGAACCTGGTGCATCCCAACCCCAAGCGGGTTGGTATCGTCGATGAAAAGGGCGGCAAGGAAGCGGGCGTGCGCTACCGCGCGGCGCTGGAGGGCAAGGTCATCGGCACGGTGGTGGCCAAGGGCACGCGGCCAGGCGCCAAGGAAGCGGTCGACAAGCTTTACGCCGTGATCAAGTTCGCTCCGTGGGACTGGACCATTGGCTTTGGCGATTACATCGACGACATCGACGACGCCTTCTGGCGCAACACCGTGATACTGCTGACCATCGGCGGCTTGTTGATGCTGGTGATTGCCGGCATGGCGTGGAGCATGTTGCGCGCGGTGGTGCGGCAGCTTGGCGGCGAGCCCCAGTATGCGGCGGACATCGTGACGCAGATTGCCGGCGGCGACCTGACCGTGCAGGTGGCCACCGACCCCAAGGACCGCAGCAGCCTGCTGTTCGCCATCCAGACCATGCGCGACAACCTGGCGCGCATGGTGGCGCAGGTGCGCACCAGCACCGACACCATCACCACCGCCTCGGCCGAGATCGCCTCCGGCAGCCACAATCTGGCCAACCGCACCGAAGCCCAGGCCGGGGCGCTGCAGGAAACCGCCAGCGCCATGGAGGAACTGACCTCGACCGTGCAGCAGAACGCGCAGAACGCCCAGCAGGTCAACCAGCTGGCGCTGTCGGCCTCGGGGATTGCCGTGCGCGGCGGCGCCGTGGTCGACCAGGTAGTGGTCACCATGGGCTCGATCAACGCCTCGTCGCGCAAGATCGTGGACATCATCAGCGTCATCGACGGCATTGCGTTCCAGACCAACATCCTGGCGCTGAACGCAGCCGTCGAGGCGGCACGCGCGGGCGAGCAGGGCCGCGGCTTTGCGGTGGTCGCCGGCGAAGTGCGCAGCCTGGCCCAGCGCTCGGCCGCCGCCGCCAAGGAAATCAAGGCCCTGATCGACGACTCGGTGGCCAAGGTCGACTCCGGTACCCACCTGGTCGAGCAGGCGGGCGTGACCATGCGCGAAGTCGTCACCAGCGTCCAGCGCGTGACCGAGATGGTGGGCGAAATCAGCGCCGCGAGCCACGAGCAGGGCGCGGGCATCGCGCAGGTCAACCAGTCGATCGCCCACATGGACCAGGCCACGCAGCAGAATGCGGCGCTGGTCGAGGAATCGGTGGCCGCGTCCCAGTTGCTCAGCAACCAGGCCATGGGACTGTCCGTGACGGTCAGCGTGTTCAAGCTGGTGCACTAGCCTCCCATCCCGCAATTTTCTGCCTGCCCTATGCGCGAAACGCCAATGCCACCCACCATGACCCTGCCGACGCTGCTGCGTGCGCTGATCCTTGGGGCGCTGGTGATCGCGCTTTCGGCCTGTGCATCGACCCGGCGTTACACCGAAACCTTCTCGACGCTGGGCATGTCATCGGACGCGCGCATGTTCGTGGTGCTGGGCGAGCGGTATCACTATATTTTCGACACCGATCCCGTCATGGCGGCCTCGTTCGGCGCGGGCTTTCGGCGCCATCTGACCGCCGAGATGATCCGGCCTTTCAATGTCGCGGCGGGCGGCAAGACCTCAGGCTATGTCCGGCTGCAGTTGACACCGGACGCGACGGCGCAGGACAAGGCCGAAGCCCGGAAGCTGGGCTATGGAGAAACCCAGGACGGCCTGATCTACTACACCGCCTTCATGGTCGGCAGCCGCTATGTGCCACGCCCGGACGCGGCGGCGGCGGCTTCGATGCAACTGCACAAGCGCTATGAGGTGCAAGTCACCGACTCCCAAAGCAGCGCCGAGGCGCTGAAACTGCTCTCGCCGATCTACATGGCGGCTGGCGTCGGCCTGGTCGTGGCCAATCCGGCCATTTTGCTGATGACGCTTCCGGTCGCGGGATTGAAACCCTGAAGAAAGCCGGCGCCGGTCACGGAAGTCCGACTAGCGCAGTGGCCCTTCAAAATGGGCACTGTGAAGCGGAGCGAGGACAATCCACGCACAACTCCCACTGTCATTGATGCACCGCACCCTTGCAACGCTATTGCTGGCCACCGTCTGCGCTTCTTCCTGGGCGCAGGATTGGTTCACCGTCTATGGTGATCCGCTTCAGCCGGAGGCGGACCTGATCGAGATCCGCCTGCCCTCGCCATCCCAGGCGGATCACCTGGCGGTCGAGGTGCGCGTGTCCCGCAGCGCGTCTCGGGTCGCCTATGGCGGCGGCAAGTACCGCTCGCACCATTCCATGGCAGTGATCGACTGCGAGAACCAGGCGGGCTGGTACACCCAGATGAAGTTCTACCAACTTCCCGCCTGGAAGGGGCCAATGACGATGAGCCGCAGCTTCGAGCTGGGCAGCGCGCCGGTGGCGTTCAAGGACATTCCAGGCGAGGCGCAGCGCCTGGTGCGTGCCGCTTGCAGGCTCAGGAAATAACGGGCGCACACAGCCGGCGCCGTGCGGCAGACCGCGGGTGCGCTGCCGGGGAGGGACCTCGCGCCAGCGGTTGCCCCTTCAACCGGGTGGGCCCATAGCTCACGGGCACCATCCCCTCGGGCGGATTTCCTCGGGTCCTACATGGTTCATGACGCGTCTGCTTGAAATTGGAGTGGCTGAATTCACAGCGTATTGGAAGGAATCTCATATGCCGCAATCGACCAAAGACTCCAAGGGCGGCAACGCCCATTCGACGAAGAATACGCATGCGAAGTCGAGCGCCACAGAGGAAAAGGTAAAGAAGTCCGCAGATAAGGACAGCGGTTCACCCACCGGTGCCCTGCGGCACGGAGAGAAAAAGACCACGCCGTAGCACATTGCCGAGCTTTGCGGGCCCGCATCGCACCCCAAGTCCGGGGTGCGTTTTGTTTGTCGGGGGTGAGTTCCTGTAAGGCAAAGCCGGGCAAACAGCGGTCGGGCGCTGCGCCCGCGCCAGCGGCACGGACCTCGAGCGAAGTCAGAATTTCGAGCGCAGCGCCAGCTGCGCATTGCGCGGCTCGCCATAGGTGTTGTATGAGTTCAGGCCACCGACGCGCGCGTAGTAGTTGCGGTCGAACGCATTGTTGACGGCCAGCGTCACGCTGGTGTGCGCATCGAGCTGGTAGCCGAGCTGCAGGCTGGCAATGCCGTAGCCGCCGGATTCCCGCGTGCCGGCCACGCCGGTGCCGATGACACCGCTGGTGATCTGTAACCCGCCGCCCACCGACCAGGGGCCGGCAAGCCGGTAATGCGCATAGCCCTTGAGGCTGTGCCGGGGCTCGAACAAGCTGAACTGCGTGCCGGCCAGCGTCGGGTGCGCGCGGTATGCGGTATCCAGTCGGGTGTAGCCCAGCACCAGTTCGAGATTCGCCCAGGGGCTGCCGCTGAGCTCGAATTCCCAGCCTTTGACCTGCACTTCTCCCGCCTGGACAAAGGAGCCGGGGTGTGCCGTGTCGGGCATCGAGCGGTTTTCATCACGCGTGCGAAACAGTGCTGCCGAAGCCAGCAGGCGGCCGTCCGACAGGCTCTTCTTGAGGCCCAGTTCGATCTGCTTGCCCACGCGCGGCTGCAGCGTACGCCCGGCCACATCCTTGGCGGTCTGCGGCATGAAGATGTCGGAGTAGCTGGCGTAGGCCGTCGTGTCCTGCGCCAGGCTCAGCACCAGGCCGGCATAAGGACTGAACTGGCCGGTCTCGCGTGCACCCTGGCTCCAGGCGGGAGGCGCGCTGCCGGGACGCGTGCTGCGCGAGCGCACCGAGAAATCGCTGCTGCGCGCGCCCGTCACCAGCGTCATCGCATCGTTCACGCTGAGCCGCAACTGGCCATAGAAGCCGCGCTGGCGGGTGTCGTCGCTGTAGCCGCGCACATAGGGCGGAACGGTCAATTCCGGCACGGCATCGGGGTTGCCGAAGGCAATGCCCGAGATGGTGTCGTTGGCGCCGTAGTCGGTGTCGCTGCTCACCTTGCCATGGTTCCAGCCGGCAGTGGCGGAGTGCGCGCGGCCCAGCAGCTGGAACGGTCCCGCGACATAGACGTCGACGGTGTCGCGCGTGGTCTGCGAATCCCAGCCGCGCCGGGCATAGGGGACCAGCCCGGTCGCGGGATCGACGCCGGTGGTGGGGTAGCTGTCGCGCAGATCGTAATCCTGCACCTGGCGGCTGTAGCGCGCGCGCAGCTTCCAGCCATTGCCCCAGCGGTGCTCGGCCTCGGCCGCCAGCAGCGCCGTGGCGGTGTCCGCGACCGCCCAGCCAGGGTAGGGGTTGGTCGAGCGCGGCGCGGCAATGAAGCGCCCATCGGCATAGGCGGGCAGGCCCGAAAACGGGTTGGTCCTGTCCTGCTGGTACGCGCCGTAGAGCGACAGCGTCGTGGCCGGGCTCAGGTCGTAGTCCAGCGTGCCGTAGGCCAGGGTCCTGCGGCTGTGCGCGCGCGTGTAGTAGAAGCCGCGGTCGGTGCCGGACATGACGAGGCGGCTGCGCAGCGTCTTGCCGTCATCCAGCGCGCCGCCGACGCTGGCCTCGGCATGGTATTGCGACCAGGAGCCGACGGAGGCCGAGGCGTCCGCCGCGAATTCGGCCAGGCCCTGGCGGCGCACGAAGTTGACGCTGCCGCCGGGCTGGCCCGATCCCTGGAACAAGCCGCCGGGCCCGCGCAGCACTTCGACGCGATCGAACATGGCGAGGTCGAACTGCTGCGTGGCGTTGAGCCCGCCATAGCCGGGAATGCCATCGAGGCTGGGCTCGAGGAAATAGCCGCGCGAGCGGATCTGCGCGGTGGCGCCATCCCAGGGGGTCACCGTGACGCCCGTGACCTGGCGCAGCGCGTCCTCGGCGGTCTGCAGGTTCTGGTCCTCGATGCGGGCGCGCGTGATCACGCTCACCGACTGCGGAATCTGCAGCACCGACGTCGCCTCCTTGGCGCCGACGGTCGCATGGCTCGGTGCATAGCCCGGGCTGCCTTCGGTGGTGGCGCTGGGAAGGGCGGTGCCGCGTACTTCCACCGCTGCCAGCGTGGCCGCGGCAGCGCGCTCCACCTGGGCCAAGGCCTGCGCCGACAGCAGTGCCAGAGGCAGCATCGAGAAACCCGTGCGGCGCGGGCATATCCAGCAAACGATCATAACAACCCAATAACGATAATGATTTATCAGTATTGAATTGTAGTGGCGTCTTGCATCGCGGGAAGCAAAGGGACGGGCGATTCATCCCGTGGCTTGCGCGCATTGCGCGCAGACGCCGTAGAGCGTGAGCTCATGGCGCTCGACCTGGTAGCCCGCCGGGGCGAACTGCTCCAGCTGCGGCGGACAGCCCGGGATGTCAAAGACCTGCAGGCAGCGGCTGCAGTGGAAGTGGTGGTGGTGGCCGCGGTGCGCGCTTTCGTAGCGCGTGGGCTCGCCGGGCAGCTCCACCGCCAGCACTTCACCGGCATCGAGCAGGATCTTCAGATTGCGGTAGACGGTGGCTATTCCCAGCGTGGGCTGCTGGACCTGGGCAAGCGCCAGGATTTCGGGGGGCAGCAGGGGCTGGTGCGCATGCGCGATGGCATGCTGCACCGCATTGCGCTGGCGGCTGCTGCGCCGCTGCAGGTCACCCTGCGGTGAATCGACGTTTTCCATGCGCCGATTGTCGTTGGTCTCGCGGCCGGCTTGCGCGCAGCGGGGCGGGAAGTCGGGACAACACCGGTTCAGCAAGCATCTCAGCAGCACGCGGCACGGCTCTTGCTTGATGAAGCCACACATCTGACTTCACCTGATCGAATCGAGAGATAGCCTACATGCAACGTACCCTGCAACGCCGCCATATCCTGACCGCCCTGGCGGCATCGCCCCTTCTTCCTGGCATCTCCTGGGCCCAGGGCAAGCCGCTGCGCCTGGTGGTGCCCTTCCCGCCGGGCGGCGCCACCGACGCCTCGGCCCGCGCCCTGATCGAGCCACTCACGCGGCTGCTGGGCCGCCCGGTCATCGTCGACAACCGCGCTGGCGCCGGCGGCTCGGTCGGCATGGCGGAGGCGGCTCGCGCGCCGGCGGACGGCACGGTCCTGGCCGTGGCCACGCTGTCGACGCACGGCGTGAACCCTGCCGTGTACAAGAAGCTGCCCTACGACCCGCTCAAGGACTTCGTCGGCGTCACCGAGATCGTCAAGGCCCCCGGCATTCTCGTCATCAACCCCGCCCAGGTGCCCGGAGTCACGAACTTCAATGAATTCGTGGCCTACCTCAAGGCCAATCCCGGCAAGCTGTCCTATGCCTCGCCTGGCAACGGCACCATCGGCCACCTGTGGGGCGAACTGTTCAAGCGCGCCACAGGCACCAGCATGGTGCACGTGCCCTACCGTGGCTCGGGGCCGGCGCTCAACGACGTGCTGGCCGGCCAGGTCGCGGCCTACTTCGACCAGGTCATCGCCGCCTTGCCCCACGTCAAGTCCGGCAAGCTGCGGGCGCTGGCGGTGTCCTGGAACGAACGCCTCGAGGTGCTGCCCAATGTGCCGACCTATGCCGAGCTGGGCCAGGCCTCGATCAACGAGCCCTCCTGGTTTGGACTGGTCGCGCCTGCCGCCACGCCGCCCGCGATCCTGCTGCAGGTGCAGCAGGCCGTCGCCACGGCCCTCAAGGACCCGGAGGTGCGGGCACGCCTCGCCGGCCTGGGGCTGTTTGCGTCGGGCACGACACCGACCGAGTTCTCGGCCCAGATCCGCCGCGAGATCGCCAAGTTCAAGCAGGTGGCCGAAGCGGCGCATATCGAACTCGACTGAGCTGGCACCTGGGGCACGCCGCAGGCCCAGCCAGCACCAGGACCTGGCCTAGAATCCCTGCGGCGGCACGCGGCAATGGCGGTGCCTTCGACTGCGTTGGCATGTGACGGTTTCCGCGGCCCGCAGATCTCCAGGCCGCCCCTCGGGGCCGCCCTTCCGAAACCACGATTCACACGCCTCCATGAGCACCGCCATTGAAACGCCGACCTACCATTTGCACCAGGGCAGCGTGCCCCTGCTGATCTCGATCCCGCACCTGGGCACGTCGATTCCCGCGCCGTTCCGGGAGCTCTACACGGACGAGGCGCTGCAGACGGGCGACAGCGACTGGCACCTGGACCAGGTCTACGCCGTGGCCCGATCCCTGGGCGCCAGCCTGCTGGGCGCCAAGGTCTCGCGCTACATCGTCGACCTGAACCGTCCCCCGGGCGGCGAGAGCCTCTACCCGGGCCAGAACACCACCGGACTGTGTCCTCTGACCACCTTCCACGGCAACCCGCTCTACAAGGACGGCTGCGCGCCCGACGCGGCCGAGATCCAGCGCCGGGTGGAGACTTACTGGACACCCTACCACCAGGCGCTGCAGGCCGAGATCGAGCGCCTGCGCGCGCAGCACGGCCAGGTGCTGGTGTGGGAAGCGCATTCGATCGCCAGCGTGATTCCGCGGCTGTTCGATGGCAAGCTGCCCGACCTGAACTTCGGCACCAACGGCGGCATCTCCTGCGATCCCCAACTGTTCGCGGCCGCCACCGCGCCACTGCAGGCGGCGCCGGGTTTCTCGCACGTGGTCAACGGCCGCTTCAAGGGCGGCTACAACACCCGCCATTACGGCCAACCCGGCCGCGGCGTGCATACCATCCAGCTGGAGATGTGCCAGAGCCTCTACATGAACGAGGCCTACCCCTACGAGTACCGCGAGGTGACCGCGCAGCCGGTGCAAAAGCTTATCGGCGAGATGCTGGGCGCGGGGCTGGCCTATCTTTCTTCGCGGGCGAAGTGAGGCCGGGCGCGGCTGCCGGCAACCGCGCAGGACGAGTCCGCAGCGCAGGGGAATTCCAAGCCAGGGCCAACCCCCACCCGGGACGGGTACACGGCGCCAGAGGCGCAGAGGCTTGCGTCACAGCGGCAGCAGGGACTTATCGCGCCAGAGGAGCGGCTGCCCAGACACCAGCAATGCGTCAGATCAACGGCACCAGCGGTGCACGGGCACAGTGCTCCAGCCCGCGCACCAGTTGCTGCAGCGAGTCGATCAACTGCTGCCGCTGCGCGCCGTCCAGCGGCGCCATCTGGTGTTCGAGCGCGAACGCCGCCCCGCAGGCGACCCGCGCCAGGTGGCGGCCGAACTGCTCGCGCGGGTCCAGCTGCAGGAGCATGCCGCCACCTATCCGCAGTTCCTCCCGGGCGGCCAGAAGCAGCGCGTGGCCATCGCCCGGGCGCGGCCGGACGTGCTGCTGCTGGACGAACTCACGGCGCGCCGCCTGTGGCTGCTGATGCAGGAGCTGTGGATGGACAACGCCGGCCCGCGCCCCACCGGCATCCTGGTCACGCACAACATGATGGAGGCCGCCTTTCTCGCCGACCGCATCTATGTGATGGGCCATCCGGGAGCGGGGGCGCACTTCAGCGCGGTGATCGACGTCGACATCCCGCGCGCACGCGACCCCGAGGACCCGGCGCTGTTCGAGGTGCATGGGCAGATCATGAAGGCGCTGACGCATTGAGCAGGGCGCTGGCCAGGCCGGCGCGCTGGCACTGTCCGCCGCAGACCCGGCCCATCCCTTTGGCACGCTGCTGCCCTGGCCGCCGCGGTGCGCCGTGCCGCCGCCTGGCCGCCGCAGGCAAACGCAGGCGCCGGCGATCACCCGAAAAGCGGGTAGCCTTCGGCCATTCTGCTGAGGATCCCGGTGAGAACACCGCCCATGGCCATGGCGACCAGCAGTGCGGCGAGGCTGAGCCACCGCGTGAGTGCCTGGATCGAGCCCAGAAGTCGTTGGCCGAGCGGCGAGCCGTCCGATCCGGCAAGTGCCAACGCCGCGCCCAGGTGCCGCCGCGTGCGCCAGCAGACCAAGGCGATTGACAGCATCACGGCAATGAGCGTCAGGCTCACGGCATACAGGGGGCGTGCGCTTCGAAGCATGTCGATCGTCACCAGCGCCGCGTTCAGACACGCCAAGGCGATGGCCAGGGAAAAGAGGGGCTTCATAGGGCGACTCGCGTTCAGCGCTCCAGCTTGTGAATCCACCCGCCCGGCGGGGGCCGCGCCGGCGCATGCAGGTCGCCATTCAAGGGCGTTGCCAGGCGGATATTGCCAAGACCCCCATCCAAGCGCGCCACGCAAAGGGCGTTCAACCCATCACTTGCCATCCGATGCAATGCCATTATCCTCCCATGCAACCCAGATCCCACAGGAGTGGTGCCATGCGCAAAATGCTCAGCCGACTTGGATTTGTTGCCTTCGCGGCGTTGATGATGACGTCCTTCACCGCGCAGGCGCAAAGCCGCGTGGATGTGAAGTTTCCTCGCGGCAGCTCAGGAACCACCATCGATGGCAGCATCCGGGGCGACCAGACCATAAGCTACCGGCTGCGCGTTTCCGCAGGGCAGCGGATGAGCATCCAACTCGACACCGACAATGCCAGCAACTACTTCAATGTCAGTGCTCCCGGGGCTTCGGAGGCGCTGTACAACAGCAGTATCAACGGCAATTCGACGTCCTTCGTCGTTCCGTCGAGCGGCACCTACGCGATCAGTGTCTACCTGATGCGCAATGCGGCTCGGCGCAACGAGACCGCCCATTATCAGCTCACGGTCTCGGTGGAGAACGCCGCCGCTCAGGTGCACAGTCCGGCCGCGCTGCCGGCGCCAGTGGCCGCGCCCCACCATGCCGATGGGCTCGATGGTGGGCCCGATCTCTGGAAAGTGGCAGGGCTTGGCCGCGATGACCTGCTCAATGTTCGAACGGCAGCCGCCGCCGACGCTGGCGCCATCGCGACCGTGCGCAATGGCGATGTGCTGCGCAACTTCGGCTGCACCATGACGGCAGGTGCGCGCTGGTGCCAGATCGAGACGGCACAGGGACAACGGGGCTGGGTCGCAGGGCGCTATCTGCAAGAGTTGTCGAGGCAGGCCATGCCCGCGCTCCGGCCATAGCCAGCCCTGCGGCCGTCCGCTGGATCGGAGGGCCGCAATGCGCCGGCTTTGGCGTCGGCGCAGCATCGGCCAGACGCGGCGCAAGGCCGCCACGGCGCACTGCCCTGGCTACCACTGACGGCAGTCGATAAGCGCTCCTGTTGTCTGTTGCCTGCTTGCGGCAGTGTCCTCAATGGTTGGATCCAGCCCACGATCGAAATTTCTCCCACCTGAGAGCGCCGCACCGGTGCGTCAGCGCTCTGTTTCCATCTCAAGATCTGCTCTATGGAAACTGTCAAAACCGCCGTTGGAACCTTCACTTGACCGTCATTTGACATCCCTAGCATTTGCCTCAACGCGTCGCAATGGCGCTGTGATCTTGCAGCGCTGAGGCCCTGGCCGCACACAGTTCGATGCCAAGCATCGGCGCGAAGCCAGGCATGACGTGGGTCACTTCCGGATATTGAAGACCACGCCCCAGCGTTCAGCGCCTTGCTGCAAGAGTCCGGTGATTTTCAATCGTCAAGTAACTCGGAAGGTGAAAGCATGTCGTTGGTACAACAGGTTGGTGGTTCTAGTTCCAGGGAGTTCTCTCCGTCGCAGCGGGGGAGGCCACGTTCATTGCCATGGCTGCGCCTGGGCACGCTGGTCACGGCGGCCGTCCTGGGCTTGAGTGCCTGCGGCGGCGATGAGCGGCGTGTGGCCGCGCCCGAGTTGCCTCCCGTGACCGAGCTGCCCGCAACGCCGCAAGAACCGGCTACGCCCGCGACCCCGCGCGCGCTGGTGATCAGCCTGGATGGCGCCACCTACGCGGCGGTGCAGCGCGGCATGGCTGCGCAGGCACTGCCGCAGCTGGCGCAGTTGGAGGTCCATCTCGCCTATAGCGGCGGTATCGCCGGCACGCCCAGCCAGCAGCCCACGCTTGACGCGCCGGGATGGGCCACGCTGTTGACCGGAATGTGGGCGAGCCGCCACCGCGTGATGTCTTCTGCGCCGAACCAGGCACTGCACGGCGACACTGTCTTTCAGCGGCTGAAGGACCGCAATGCCGGGCGCAGCGGGGCCGCGGTGGCCTCGAAGGGACTGGCGCAGATGCTGGCGTCGGAGCATGCGGCCGGCTACCTGGATACGCTGTCCAGTTGCGCGGCCCAGGGCGCTGCCACCGACTGCGTCACCACCGCAGCCCGGCAGATGATCGAGGGCGACTACCGCACGGTGGTCGCGCAATACCACGCGGCCAGCGACGCGGTGCTCAACCACGGACTGGGATCGAAACAATATGCCGACACCTTGGCCCGCCTGGACCAGGCCGTGGGCCAACTGGTCGCGGCAACGGCAGCGCGCAAGAACGAGCGTTGGCTGATCACCGTCACCGGCAATCACGGCTTCAGCCTGAACAGCCAGGATGACGGCTTGCCGCTGTTGCCGCAGTCGACCACCTTCATGGCCATCAACCAGCCGGTCAACAACGGCATGCTGGGCCTCAACGCCGCCGAGCCGTCCGAACTCAAGGACTTGTACGCCTACAACAGCCTTGCCGATGTGGCGCCTACGCTGCTGGGCCATCTGCAGGCCTTGCCGCAGGCCCGGGACTACCAGCTCGATGGCGCCGCGCTGGTCGGACCCCGGGCCGTGTCAAAGCTCAAGGCGGCGGTGCTGGAGAACAATTCGCCGAACGTGCGGGTGGCCCTGGAGTGGGAAGCACCGTCTGATGGCACGGTGTCCATCCTGCGCGAGGGCGCAGCCATTGCCACCCGGCTGCCGGCGGGAACGCGCAGCTTCACCGATCTCGATCTGGCCCAAGCCCTGACGGCCCAGGGCAGCGCGGCGCTGAACTACACCCTGGTCATCGACAGCGACCAGGCAGCGGCGGCGCGCGCCATCCTCACATCGCCGATCACCTATGTGCCGCCCGTGCCCCTGGCGACCACGCTGCGCAACGGACTGGTGTCTTACTACCCGTTCAGCGACCGCCTGCCGCCCGTGGACGCCATCGGCAATAGCCGCATGGCCGCCTTTTCACCAGCGCTCGATCCCCAGGCCGGCCTGGTGGTGCCCGGCCCGTTTGCCGGCACGCATGGCCTGCTGGTGGACACCAATTACGCGACCGTCGAAGGCCTCGAAGGCTACAAGCTGACCCCCAATGCGGGCTTTGATGTGTCCCAGGGCGCTGCGCCGCAGTTCACGCTGGGGTTCTGGTTCAACACCCCGCAATGCGTGGACAAAAACAACGTGACGCTGGTGTCCAACAAGAACTACGTCAGCGGCGCCAATGCCGGCGTGGCCATTGGCTTGTTTGGTGGCACGGGCGGCCAGTGCGGCGTGGCCTTCAATATTGGCTCGGGCGGCGCGCGTGCCGACGGACCGACCAGTCCCTACACGCAGATCACCGAGAACCGCTGGGTCTACATCGCATTCTCGTTGGACGGCGTGGCCAAGACCATGAACATGTACGTCTACGACTCCGTCACCGGCACCATCAACCGCGTCGCGCAGGGGAAATCCACCGGGAGCGTCGACCTGTCCAAGCTGTCGGCTTACCCGCAGTGGGGGATCGGGGCCGATGGCACGGGCGCCTTCCTGATGAACAAATGCAACGGCACGGTGAAGCCGCCGTATCAGCCGGGCAAATGCACTACGGCCCCCACCTTCCAGCACAAGTATGGCGACTTGGCCATGTGGAACCGCGTTCTCAGCGATGCGGAACTGGAGTCGATCTTTCTGTCGAACAAGCCCTTGTCGAGCTTGAGCAGCCACTGAGGAAAGACATGTCCAAACTCATTTGCCTGCTTTCAGCACGCGGCGTGCCCGGTGCGTTGCGGACACTGGCTCTGGCCTGCGTGGCCGCGAGTCTGATCACCGCCTGTGGCGGTGACTCCGGCCCTGCAGTGCCGCCCGTGGTCGCCAGCGATGGCATGGCCATGGAGCAAAAGGCGATCACGCTGGCGCCGGCCAATGCCTGCGAGGCCCCGCAAGGGGCCGATGTGCCCGCGCGCCTGAACACCGAGCTCGATTGCGCGCCTTGATGGCACGTCCAAACCACCACGCCACCTTCATACCCCATGACATCACTCAATCGCCGCCATTTCCTGCGCGCCGCTGCGGCCGGCGCCGCGCTGGGACCATTTCCTCCGGCCATCCAGCGGGCACTGGCCATTCCCGCCCACAACGCGACCGGAACCATCAATGACGTGGAGCATGTCATCATCCTGATGCAGGAAAACCGCTCCTTCGACCACTACTACGGCACCCTTCCCGGGGTGCGGGGCTTCAGCGACCGCTTCACCATTCCCATGGCCTCTGGCCAGCCGGTGTGGGTGCAGCAGGGCACGGCGGGACCGGTCCAGCCTTACTATCTGGATGCGAGCAAGGGCAATGCGCTGCGGGTTGGTGGCGCGCACAACTGGAGCGACCAGCAGGCTGCCTGGGACGGCGGACGCATGGCGGCCTGGCCGCTGGCCAAGAGCACCAGCGTGGCCATGGGCTATCTGCAGCAATCCGACCTGCAGTTCCACTGGGCGCTGGCCAATGCCTTCACGGTCTGCGACGCCTACTACACCTCGATCAACACCGGAACCTTCACCAACCGCATGTTCCTGTGGAGCGGCAGCAATGGCGCCAACGTCAGCGACCACGCCTGCGTCACCAATGCCAACTGGGGCGGCCTGGGGCCGTCCGAGGATGGCCTGACCTGGACCACCTACCCGGAACGGCTGCAGGCCGCGGGCGTGCGCTGGAAGGTCTACAACCGGCCCGGCAACAACAGCAACAACAACCAGCTGGTGGCGTTTTCCTCCTACCGCGCCGCCGACGAGCAGCTACGGGCGATGGGCTCGCCGAACGCCACCTACTCGGCCACCATGGAGTCGTACTCGCCGCTCTACAAGGGCTATGGCAACACCATGCCCGACGGCGGTTTTCTGCAGGCCGTGGCCGACGATGTCGAAGCCGGCACGCTGCCCCAGGTCAGCTGGATCGTGGCGCCGGGCGCGTACAGCGAACACCCGAGCATGTCGGTGCCCGGCCAGGGCGCGTGGTATCTGCAGAAGCTGCTGGACATCCTCACCGCCAAGCCCGAGGTCTGGAGCAAGACCGTGCTGATCGTCAACTACGATGAAAACGACTGTTTCTTCGATCACATGCCGCCTCCGGCGCCGCCGTGGCGCAACGACGACGGCAGCCATGCCGGCAAGTCCACGGTCGATATCAGCCGCGAGTTCTACACGATGCCGGCGCCGCCTGGCGCGTCCACCAAGCCCGCCTCCGACGGCAAGCCCTTCGGCCCTGGCCCGCGCCTGCCGACGCTGGTGATTTCGCCCTGGAGCGTCGGCGGTTGGGTCAACTCCCAGGCCTTCGATCACACCTCGACCCTGCGTTTCCTGGAGCAGCGTTTCGGCGTGCTCGAGCCGAACATCAGCCCCTACCGCCGGGCTATGCTGGGCGACATGCTGTCGTGCTTTGATTTTCGCCAGCCGAATGCCGCCAAGCCGGCGCTGGCCACCGCCCCCACCCGGGCGCAAGCCGATGCCCAGCTGTCGCAGCAGGTGGCGTCGGGCAAGGTGCCGGTACCGGAATTCGGCACCGAACCCCTGCCTGCGCAAGCGCTGATGCTGCGACCCTCGCGTGCCTTGCCCTATCGCCTGCACACCAGCGCCAACATCGACCTGGCCAATGGACAGGCCTGGTTGACCTTCAGCAACACCGGCGAGCAAGGCGCGGTTTTCCATGTCTACGATGAACTCAACCTGTCGCGGCGTCCGCGCCGCTATGCGGTCGAAGCCCGCAAGCTGATTTCCGATGCCTGGCAGGCCATGGCGGACAACGATGGCAAGTACCGCCTTTGGGTGCTCGGGCCCAACGGTTACCACCGGTATTTCCGCGGCGACCTCAAGGCCTATGCCAACGGGCCCCAGCCGGAAATCCGAGTCTGCTACGACCCCCTGGGTAATGCGCTCTCGGTGACGATCATGAACATGGGCGACAGTCCGGCGCAGGTCACGGTGGCCTCCAACGCCTATCGTAGCGATGGACCCTGGACCTATTCGGTCGCGCCGGGCATGCAGATCGAGCCGCGCTGGTCGCTCGATGCCAGCCACAGCTGGTACGACTTCACCCTCACCATGGGCGAGCACTTCGAGCGCCGCTTTGCGGGAAGGCTGGAAAACGGCAACGATGGGGTCAGCGATCCCGCCATGGGAGTACTGGGCCCATAGCCCAGGCCTGCGCGCGGGCCGCGAGCCGGCGCGCCCTCAGATCGCGTCCAGAAACGATCCGATCAGCAGGCTGTCGCGCCGCTCGGCCATGCAGTAGACATAGGTGGTGGTGCTGGCCGGATCACCGGCGATGCGCACCGGCGCGAAGCGCGGGTCGGGAATGAATTCGGCTTCCGATACCGCGCCCAGTCCCAGGCCGCGCGCCACGGCTTCGCGGATGGCCTCGCGGCTGCCTATCTCCAGGTCGATGCGCGGCTGCACGCCCGCGCCGCGCAAGGCCTGCTCCAGCGCCGTGCGCGTGGTCGAGCCCGGCTCGCGCAGCAGCAGCGGCTGGCCCTGAAGTTCCTCCAGCCCGACGCTGGCGCGGCGCGCGAACGGGTGCTCGACATGCGCAAACAGGATGATGGCGTGGCGCGCATATTCACGCGCCAGCAGTTCGGGCCGCTCGTAGAGCCCGGCCAGCACCGCGACATCGGTGGTGTAGTGCTCCAGATCATGCAGCACCTGCTGCGAATTGCCCATGCGGATCGACAGCTGCAGGCCTGGATGGCGCGCGCGGTAGGCGGCGACCATCTCGATCACATGGAACGGGCCCACGGCGCCGATCTTCAGCTCTCCCTGGTTCAACTGGCCCGCGTCGCGCAGGAAGAAATCGGCTTCGGATTCCAGCGCCATGAGTTTTTGCGCCAGCGGCAGCAGCCTGGCGCCGGCACTGGTCAGCGCCATGCGGTAGCCGCGGCGATGGAACAGCTCGACGCGGCTTTGCCGCTCCAGGGTCGCGATCTGGCTCGATATCGTCGGCTGGCTCAGCCCCAGCGAGCGTGCCGCCGCGCTCAGGCTGCCCTGGTGGGCAACGGCGACAAAGGCGCGGTAACGCGCGGTGCTCATGCGCGCCCTCGCGCATCGGGCCAGGCGTGGCTGGGGCAGTCGGCAGGGCAGGGCAATTTCATCTCCAGGTGTTGTCTATGGAAGCTGTTGGAAGCCACTCTAAAACTTTCATATGACCGAAATATGTCGTCCATAGCATTCCACCCATCGCACGGCATTTCGCTGCTGCGAGCCTGCAATGCAAAGGATTTCCGCCATGAAACTGACCCGCAAAGCCTGGCTGCACAGCGCGGCCGCCTCCTTGATCCTGGCCGCGAGCGGTGCGGCATTTGCCCAGGCCGCCGAGCTGCGCGTGGGCCTGATTCCCTCCGAAGACGCGCAGGCCATGGTGCGCGCCAGCCAGCAGGTCATGGACCAGCTCGCGGCCAAGACCGGCATGAAGGTCAAGCCCTTCGTCGCCAACGACTACAACGGCGTCATCGAAGCGCTGCGCTCGGGCAAGCTCGATATCGCCTACCTCGGCCCGTTCTCCTATGTGCTGGCCAGCCAGATGGCCAATGCCGAGGCCTTTGCGGTGGCGGTGACCAAGAAGACCGGCAAGAGCGCCTACCACTCGATGATCATCGCGCGCAAGGACAAGGGCCTGCAGTCGGTGGCTCAGCTCAAGGACCGCACCTTTGCGTTTGTCGATCCGACCTCGGCTTCGGGCCATTTGTTTCCCAAGGCCGGCCTGCTGGGCGCGGGCTTCGATGCCGACAAGGGCTTCGCGCGCGTGATCTTCTCGGGCTCGCACGACGCCAGCATCATGGCCGTGGCCAATAACAAAGTCGATGCGGCAGCCGTTGCCGACCGCATCTTCGATTCGGCCGTGGCCAAGGGCCTGGTCAAGGCCGAGGACTTCCAGGTGGTGTGGCGCTCGCAGCCCATCCCCGAGTCGCCGATGGTCTGGCGCAAGAGCCTGGACGATGCAACCAAGCAGAAGGTGGCCGCGGCGCTGGCCGAGATCAAGGACCTGCCCTGGGGCGACCAGGGCGTGCTCAACGGCTTTGCACCGACCAACGACCAGGCCTATGACGTGGTGCGCGATACCGCCCGCCTGCTCAAGCTCGATCTGGGAAAGATGAAATGATCCACATCCGCAATCTGCGCAAGAGCTATGGCGACAACCATGTGCTGCATGGCATCGATCTGGACGTGCGCCCGGGCGAATTCCTGGTGATGCTGGGCCTGTCGGGCGCGGGCAAATCCACGCTGCTGCGCTGCATCAACGGCCTGAACCGGCCCGACGGCGGCACGCTGGAAGTCGGCGGCATGGACCTGATGCAAAGGCATTCGCGCCGCGAACTTTCGCGCCAGGTGGCCATGGTGTTCCAGCACCATAACCTGGTGCCGCGATTGTCGGTGCGCAAGAACGTGCTGACCGGCCGACTGGGCCAGGTGGGCACGCTGGCCTCGGTGCTGCAATTCTTCCGCCAGGGCGACCTGGCGCTGGCCGAGCAGTGCCTCGAACGCGTGGGCCTGGCGCACAAGGCCGGCGCGCGCACCGAGGCGCTGTCGGGCGGGCAGATGCAGCGCGTGGGCATTGCGCGCGCGCTGGCCCAGCAGCCCCAGGTGATCCTGGCCGACGAGCCCGTGGCCAGCCTCGACCCGAAAACCGCGCGCAGCGTGCTCCAGTACCTGCGCGAAGCCACGCGCGAGATGGGCATTGCCGTGGTCTGCAACCTGCACCAGGTGGAATACGCGCGCGAGTTCGGCGACCGCATTGTCGGCCTGGCCCAGGGGCGCATGGTGTTTGACGGCAAGCCCGCCGATCTGGACGACACCGCGCTGGACGCCATCTACCACCACGCACCGCCGGGCGCCGGCCTGGCAGCCGCCAACGCGGCCCGCTCCACGCTTTTGCCGGGGTCGTGGCTGCCGGTCAGCGTGGCCACCCCCGTGGGAGGCGCGTGATGGAAAACCCGACCTTGAATACCACGCGCTGGCAGTGGACTGCCGCGCGCCCGCAGACCACGACCGGCTGGCTGGCCCAGGCGGCGCTGGCGCTGGCCCTGGGCTGGGTGCTGGTGTGGAGCGCCGGCGGCGCGCAGATGAGCTGGGGCGAGCTGGCCGCGGGCCTGCCGCAGATCGGCGACTTCCTCGCGCGCTCGGTGCCGCCCGACCTGGGCATCCTGCCGCGCCTGTGGGCGCCGGCGCTGGAGACCCTGCAGATCGCCATCTGGGGCACGCTGCTGTCGATCCTGCTGGCGCTGCCGCTGTCCTTCATAGCCGCCAGCAACCTGCACAGCTGGCACGGGCTGCGCCGCGCCACGCGCCAATTCCTCAACGTGGTGCGCAGCATCAACGAGCTGATCCTGGCGCTGGTGTTTGTCTCGGCCGTGGGCCTGGGGCCGTTTCCCGGCGTGCTGGCGCTGGCGCTGCACGGCATGGGCATGCTGGGCAAGTTCTTTGCCGAAAGCATCGAGGAGATCGACAACGGCCCGCTCGAGGCGCTGCGCAGCGCCGGCGCGAGCCAGTTGCAGGTGATTGCCTTTGGCGTGGTGCCTCAGGCCATCACCGCCTGGATTGCCGTGGTGCTGTACCGCTTCGAAGTCAATCTGCGCTCGGCCACGGTGCTGGGCATGGTGGGCGCGGGCGGGCTGGGCTTCGAGCTCGTGGCCAGCCTGAAGCTGTTCCGCTACCAGGAGACCGCGACCTGCATCATCGTCATCACGCTGATGGTGATCCTCGCCGACCTGGCTTCCAACGCGCTGCGCAGCCGCATCCAGCAGGGCGCGCGCCACTGATACGCGGCGTCGCCGCGTGCCGCACTCCTTGCCGTCCCGGCCCGGGTGGTGCGGCCCTTCTTTGCCTGAATTTCCTGAAAGACCCGACCGTGTGGACTTATCACAACCCCGTGCGCATCACTGCCGGCGCCGGCAGCCTGCAACAGCTGCCGGCGCTGCTGGCCGGCCGCCGCTGCCTGCTGGTGACGTTTCCCGAAGCCCGCAGCCTGGGCCTGGTGCAGCGCGTGCAAACCCTGCTGGGCGCGCAACTCCAAGCCGTGGTGGACTGCGTGCAGCCCAATCCCGATGTGCAGTGGCTGGCGCCGCTTTATGAGCGCGTGCAGCGTGATCATGCCGACGTGCCCTGCATCGTGGCGCTGGGCGGCGGCAGCGCCATCGACTGCGCCAAGGCACTGCTATGCGCCACGCCTTCGCGCGGCTTCGCGGAACTGCTGGCGCTGCTGGAGCAGGGCGGCCAGCTGCCCGCGGGCCCGCACAAGGCGCTGATTGCCATCCCCACCACCGCCGGCACCGGCAGCGAGGTCACGCCCTGGGCCACGCTGTGGGACCAGGCCGCGGGGCGCAAGCACTCGCTGCACCAGGACTGCACCTGGCCCGAGGCCGCGATCATCGATGCCGAGCTGATGGCCAGCCTGCCCGCGGGCGCGACGCTGGCCGCGGGGCTCGACGCGCTGTCGCATGCGCTCGAGTCGATCTGGAATGTGCACCGCAACCCGGTGTCGATGGCGCTGGCCGTGCAGTCGGCGCGGCGCACGCTGGCCACGCTGCCGCAATTGATGCAGCAGCCGGGCAGCCTGGCGCTGCGCGCCGACATGGCCCGGGCCGCGCTGCTGGCCGGGCTGGCGTTTTCCAACACCAAGACCGCGCTCGCGCATTCGCTGTCCTATGACATCACGCTGCGCCACGGCGTGCCGCATGGCCTGGCCTGCTCCTTCAGCCTGCCGCTGGTGCTGGAGATGGCCATGGGCGCGGACGCCGAAGTGGATGCCGCGCTGCTGTCGATCTTCGGCGCCGCCAGCGCCGGCGCGGCCCTTGACGCGCTGCGCGGCTGGCTGCACCAGCTGGGCGTGGCCACCGATCCCGCGCATTACGGTGTCGCGCCCGCCGACTGGAGCGCGATGCTGCACAAGGCCGCGACCGGCCCGCGCGGGCGCAACTTCATCCGGCAGTTGGCTTGATGCCGCAGTCCGTCCCTTTCTTTCCAGAAACATCACCATGTCCACGACCTCTAGCACTTCCTCCACCCTGGCCCCGCTGCAAGCCGTGATCTTCGACTGGGCCGGCACGCTGGTCGACTTCGGCTCGCTCGCGCCCACGCAGATCTTCGTCGAGGCGTTTGCCACGTTTGGCATCGACATCACGCTGGCCCAGGCGCGCGGCCCGATGGGGCTGTCCAAGTGGGACCATATCCACCAGCTGCTGCAGGACGAATCGATTGCCGCCCAGTGGCGCCGCCGCTTTGGCGCCGCGCCCGGCGCCGCCGATGTCGATGCGATCTATGCGCGCTTCATGCCGATGCAGATTGCCAAGGTCGGTGAATTCTCCGCGCCCATCGAGGGCGCGGTGCAGACGCTGCAGTGGCTGCGCGATCAGGGGCTGAAGGTGGGTTCGTGCTCGGGCTACCCGCGCGAGGTACTCGACCAGCTGCTGCCCCAGGCCGCGGCCGCGGGCATCGCGCCCGACCATGTGGTGGCCGGCGACGAACTGCGCGCGGGCGGGCGCCCGGGGCCCTTCATGGCGCTGGCCAATGTGCTGGCGCTGGGCATCGGCGACGTGCGCGCCTGCGTCAAGGTCGACGATACCGTGCCCGGCATCGAGGAAGGGCTGCGCGCCGGCATGTGGACCGTGGGCGTGAGCCTGTCGGGCAACGAGGTCGGCTATTCTTTGGCCGAACTGGCGCAGGCCAGCCCGCAGGAGATCGAGGCGCGCGTGGCGCGGGCCGAGGCCAAGCTGCGTAAAGCCGGTGCGCACCATGTAGTGCGCAGCGTCGCCGAGCTGCCCGAGGTGCTGCGGCAGATTGCACTGCAAGCCGGTCACGGCCGACCCGATGCGGGCTGCCAAATGCCACCCGGCTGCCCATGCCCGTGAGTTCCGCGCGCGCATCGCCTTCCATCAGTGGGCGCCATGCCGAGTCGGCATTGACCATAATGAACCGGCACTGAGGCGGCGCTCGGTGTTGGGCACCGCAAGCTGGCGTGGGCCATGGCGGGAAGCTGCCTGCGCGGTGGGATGGGACCGCAAGGCCGGCCCGTACAACAGGCATTGATGACCAGAGATTTTCCCTACTACCACGGCGATCCGGTCGGCATCGGCCCCAGGCGCTGGAGCAGCATGCTTCTGAGCATGGTAGCGGGCTATCTGGCGCTATTGCTGCTGCCTGCAACCAGTCTCGATTGGCAATTGCTGGCTCGGTGGCTGTTCGTGGCATGTCCTGTGGCCGCGCTGAGCTGGGCCACCCAGGGCCGGGCCTCGGCGCTGCGCGCCTCGGTGGCCTGGTCGGGCCTGCGCACGCTGGTGGTGTAGGACGAAAGCGAAGCCGGCATCGTGCAGCGCATCGAGGAATTCGGCATGCACTCGCACCTGCCGGCACCGCTCGTGGGCGATGCGTTCGAGCACAAGGTCGCCAAGCTGCTGAGCCACAGCTGATGCCGCTGCCCGGGTGGCCGCGCCGCGCAGCGCGGACACCCGGCTCGGCCCGGTGCTCAGCTCTTGAGCTGCTCCAGCAGATGGCCGCCCAGGCGCGCATCCAGATGTGCGCGGATATGCGCATCGATGGCGTTGACCTGCGCTTCGTCGAGTTCATGCTCGGCGCGCTGGTGCGCGGTGAAATGCATGATCAGCAGCGCGCGCAGCTTCTCGAACGCGCGCGGGTTCTTGTGTCCGCACACCACGTCGTTGCGCTCGATGATGCGGGCGATCACTCCCGGATCGAACAGGCGGATGCGGCACAGGATGGCCATCTGCGTGATCTCCTGGTCGATGCTCTCGAGGATGGTTTCCCAGTGGCGGGGACTGGAGTCGTGGCTGGGGTTCAACATGGTTTTCTAAAGGGGGAAATAGGGGCGGGACCGCGGCGTCAGGCGGCCGGGATGCGGTTGACGAGGGTTTCGCCACGCTCGAATGCGCTGATGCTGGCGATGGTGGTCTGCATGATCTGGCCGATGGCTTCCTGGGTGAAGAACGCCTGGTGGCCGGTGACGATCACGTTCGGGAACGACACCAGGCGCTGGATCACGTCGTCGGTGATGATGGTCGAGGACAGATCCTGGAAGAACAGGCTGGCTTCCTGCTCGTAGACATCGATGGCCAGCCCGCCCAGCCGCGCCGTCTTCAAGGCCTCGATCGCGGCCTCGGTATCGACCAGCCCGCCGCGGCTGGTGTTGACCAGGATGGCGCCGGGCTTGACGCTCGCCAGCGTGCTCGCGTCGACGATATGCCGCGTGGCGTCGGTCAGCGGGCAGTGCAGCGAAATCACATCGCTTTGCCGCATCAGCTCGTCCAGCCCAACATAGCGCCCGCCCGCGGCCTCGAAGGCCGGCGAGGGGTAGAGGTCGTAGCCCAGCACCGTGCAGCCGAAACCCTGCAGGATGCGCGCGAAGATGGTGCCGATCTTGCCGGTGCCGACAACGCCCGCGGTCTTGCCGTGCAGATCGAAACCCATCAGGCCGTCGAGCTCGAAATTGCCTTCGCGCGTGCGAATGCTGGCGCGCGCGATCTTGCGGTTGACGGCCAGCAGCAGCCCGACCGCGAACTCGGCGACCGAATGCGGCGAGTAGTCGGTCACGCGCACCACCTCGACACCCAGGCGCGCCGCGGCGGCGGCATCCACATGGTTGTAGCCCGTCGAGCGCGTGGCCACCAGCCGCGTGCCCTGTTGCGCCAGCAGTTCCAGCACCTGCGCGTCGACGTTGTCGTTGACGAACACACAGACCGCCGCGCAGCCCGCGGCCAGCGCAGCGGTCTCGGATGTCAGCCTATCCTGGATGAAAACCAGTTCATGCCCCGCGGCCGCGTTGGCCTGGGTGAGCAGCGACTTGTCGTAGCGACGCGTGCTGAAGACAGCCACTTTCATGCACCGGATCCTTTGCGAAAACGTTTCGTAACTGATGCAAGATTAAACTAATTCTCGTTTCAACTTGACGAAACCCAACGATATGAACTGGCTTGCGGATTTCCTGGCGGCGCAGCCCTTGCTGGCGGTCTTTTTCACCATTGCCGTCGGCTACCTGCTGGGCGCGGTCAATATCAAGGGGTTTGCGCTGGGCTCGGGCGCCGTGCTGTTTGTCGGCCTGGCCGTGGGCGCCGCCGCGCCCAGGCTCTCGCTGCCACCGCTGCTGGGCAATGTCGGGCTGATGCTGTTCCTGTACGGCGTGGGCGTGGCCTACGGCGCGCAGTTCTTTCGTGGCTTGAGCAGTGCCGAGGGCGCCAAGGCCAATCTCGCGGCGCTGCTTGCCGTGGCCGCGGCGCTGGCGCTGACGCTGGCCGCCGTGCATTGGCTGCCGGGCACGGAACTCGCCAAGGCGCTGGGCGCGTTTGCCGGCGCCGGCACCAGCACCGCGGCGCTGCAGGCCGCGCTGGCGGTGTTCGGCACCGATCCGGCCACCGGCTATTCGGTGGCCTATCCGCTGGGCGTGGCGGTGCCGATCCTGATGCTGGGCCTGTACAACGCCTTCTTCAAGCCGAAGTTCGACCGCAGCCATGCCGCCGTGCTGCACACCGAGGAGGTGGATGTGGAGGAGTTCGCGGTGCTGGGCATGACCCTGGCAGAAGCCTGCGTGAACCTGCCGCCGGGGGTGGCGATCGCGGCGCTGCGGCGCGGCCACCATAACCTGCCGGCCGATGCCGCCACGGCGCTGCAGCGCGGCGATGTGCTGCTGTTCACCGGCACCGACCCGCTGGCGCTGCGCAATGCCGCGTCGCGCTTCGGCCCCGCCGATCCCGGCCGCATGCTGCGCGACCGCCAGGACCTGGATTACTTCCGGCTGTTTGTCTCGAATCCGCGCACCGCGGGAAAGCAGCTGGCCGAGCTGCAGATTCCCGCCGCGCTGCAGGCGCGCATCCTGCACCTGCGCCGCAATGATGCCGATCTCGATGCGCTGCCCGGACGCCGGCTGGAGTTTGGCGACCGCGTCGGCATTCTCGCGCCGCGCTCGAGCTTCGCGGCGCTCGCGGCGATCTTCGGCGACTCGGTGCGCAGCACGGGCGAGGTCAACTACATCGGCCTGGGCGTGGGCGTGACCCTGGGCCTGGGCTTTGGCGCGATTGCCTGGACCTTGCCCTTCATCGGCAGCTTCTCGCTGGGCTTTGCGGGGCTGCTGCTGGTCGCGCTGCTGCTGGGCTGGCGCCGGCGCACCGGCGCACTGCAGTGGGCCATGCCGGTGTCGGCCAACCTGGTGCTGCGCAACTTCGGCCTGACGCTGTTCCTGGCCGTGGTGGGCATCTCCTCGGGTGCGACCTTTGCCGCGGCCATCGCGCAAAGCGGCCTGCTGTATCTGCTGCTGGGCAGCGCCATCGTGGCGGTGCTGGTGGCGGTGACGATGCTGATCGCCATGGCCGTGTTTCGCCTGCCCTTCGACACCGTGGCCGGCGTGGTGGCCGGCGTCACCGGCAACCCGGCGATCCTGTCGTTTGCCAACCGCATCGCGCCTACCGACAAGCCCGACATCGGCTACGCGATGATCTTCCCGTCAATGACGGTGGTGAAGATCCTGATCGTGCAGCTGGTCGCGGTGTGGAGCCGGTGAGGGCCGGCCGGCCTCACCAGTAGCCCAGCAGCTTCCACCAGACGCTGCCGACCACGGCAAACACCAGCAACTCAAGCACGCACATCACCGCGCCGACGCGCCACCAGTTGCCCAGCGTCACATAGCCGCTGCCGAAGATGATCGGCGAGGTGCCGGTGGCGTAGTGCGTGAGCGTCATCATGATGCTCGAGCCGGCCGCCATCAGCAGCATGAAGGGCACGACATATTCCCCGGGAATCAGCTGCGCGCCGACGGTGAGAAAGGCCAGCAGCATGGCGCTGATGTGCGCCGTGGTGCTGGCAAACAGATAGTGCGAGAACACGAACACGCCCACCAGCACCGCGGCAATGGCCGGCCAGCCCATGCCGCTGGCGACGATCGCATCCTTCATGCCCAGCGAGAACCAGCTGATCACGCCCAGCTTGTTGAGCTGCTCGGCCAGCATGACCAGCGCGCCAAACCACACCAGCGTGTCCCAGGCGCTCTTCTCTGACAGCACATCGTCCCAGTCGATGGTGCCGGTGATGATCAGGATGAACAAGCCGACAAAGGCCACCACCGTGGGATCGAGCGTGAACGCCGGGCCCAGCAGCATTGCCGGCACATTGGCCCACAGCAGCAGCATCAGACCGAAGGTGCCAAGCATGACCTTCTCGCTGCCCGACAGCGGGCCCATCTTCGCCATCTCGGAGTGCGCATAGTCCACCGCGTTGGGCGTGGCCTTGAGCTCGGGCGGCGACAGCAGATAGATCGCCAGCGGCATCAGCAGCAGGCACAGCAGGCCGGGCAGCAGCATGCACAGCGCCCAGGTGGTCCAGCTCAGCTGGAAGCTCTGATGGGTGGCCTTGGCGACGAAGTCCACGACCAGCGGATTCGGCGCGGTGGCCGTGACGAACATCGCCGAGGTGATGGGATTGGCGTGGTAGTTCACCAGCGCCAGGTAGGTGCCCACCTTGCGCTCGGTCCCCTTGGCCGGATCGGAGTCAAAGGCGTTGGCGATCGACTTCATGATCGGATGCACGATGCCGCCGCCGCGCGCGGTATTGCTGGGCGTGAAGGGCGCCAGGATCAGCTCGCACAGCGTCAGGCCGTAGCCTATGCCCAGCGTGCGCTTGCCCAGCAGCGCGATGAACTTGAGGCCGATGCGGTTGCCTAGCCCGGTTTTCTTCAGGCCGCGCGAAATCAGGATCGCAACCACGATCAGCCAGATCAGCGGATTGGAAAAGCTGCTCAGCGCATCGGTGATCGCGCCCTTGGAACTGCCCGAGGTGACCTGCGACAGCGAGACGATCACAATGGCCATCAGCGCCATCACCCCGATCGGCATGACCTTGAGAATGATGGCCACGATGGTCGTCAGAAAGATCGCCACCAGGCTCCAGGCATGGGGCGTGAGCCCGTCCGGTGCAGGGATCAGCAGCAGCGTCAGCAGCACCGCCGTCGCGATCAGCGCCGGGCCCAGCCGAAACGGCACCGCCGCCTGGAAGTAGCGCAGCACCGCCAGCAAAGCATTCCACATATCACGACCTCTCTTGATGTGTCCTGGCTCCCGGATCGATTTCCGGGAATATCCGTTATTGACCGGACGTTACCAGCTTGCTCGGGG
Organism: Comamonas antarctica; assembly: GCF_013363755.1. NCBI lineage: Bacteria > Pseudomonadati > Pseudomonadota > Betaproteobacteria > Burkholderiales > Comamonadaceae > Comamonas > Comamonas antarctica. The sequence continues at coordinate 443,322 of NZ_CP054841.1, read as the reverse complement.
TTCAGGCGAGGTTTTTCGGGCAGTTGGCCGTGATAGGGTGATGGACCATGCGCTCTATTGAATATTTGGCTTTGCATCACCTCGGTTTCCGGACAACGGGGTTGCCAGATTGCGCCCGTCCGCGGGCGCGTGCTGCAGGTGTCGCGGCCGGCGCGAAAGGCAGCGCATGATTCGCAGATTCAAGCCCGGGGACGAAGCCGCTTTGCTCGACGTATATCGTTCGGCCATTCATCTCATTGCTGCCCAAGACTACACCGCCGAACAGATCCAGGCCTGGGCTCCAGCCGACATGGACGCGGATTCATGGGCCCGCCGCATGCGTGAGATTCAGCCTTTTGTGGCGGAGCAGGGCGGTGAAATCGTCGGCTACGCCGATCTGCAGCAAAACGGCTACATCGACCATTTCTTCGTATCCGGCCGCCACCCGCGCCAAGGAATAGGGCGGCGGCTGATGCAACGCATTCATCAGGAAGCCAATGCGCTCGGCCTGATTGAACTCACGTCGCAGGTAAGCAAGACCGCAGAGCCTTTTTTCCTGCTCCACGGATTCGAGGTCGTCGAGCGGCAATTTCCTGTCCGGCGCGGCGTGGTGCTGCAAAACGCGGTGATGCGGAAGGTGTTGAGGTAGTGGGTGGTCACGTCGTTCCACAACGGTCGAAAGTGGCCTCAGCGATCGTTGATCGCGATAAGGGGTCCTTATCGTTACTAAAAAGCGCTTTTTTTCAAGCACTTGCCTCTGGCCGCGATTAGCTGGTCGTTCCAGGCCATTTCCAAAGTTCTGCGTCTGCAATCGGCCCAGAGTATTCTCTCGGGATAGTGCTTTCCGCAGCTTGACAACCGTGGTGACGTTGCGCCGTTCGTACGCATGAGTGAACCGCTGGGTACCGCCAGGGCGCGCGTCTCCCGGCAATGGCACCGTCTTTCACCTGGCCATGGAAGTGTTTCTCGACGCAACCGGCGTATCGGCCAGGCATATCCCGTACTAAGGGTGCGGGCCCTATGGTGGCGGATCTGCTGGGCGTCCAGGTGGAGATGGGAGTGCTCGCGGTCGGCACGGCCCAGGCGCATATCCGCTTGGGGGCGCTGTGCGCCATTGGCATCATGGGCCGCCAGCGCATGTCATCGCTACCCCGGGTACCGACCCTGGCCGAGCAGGGCTTTGTCGAGGTGGACATCAGCGGCTGGGTGGCGGCCGTGGGGCTCAAGGGCTGGCCTGCAGCACAGGTGCGGCGCTTGCACGATGCGATCGTCGCGGCCTATTCGGAGCCGGAGGTCGAGGCGGGCTTTGCACGCCGCGACGAATACACGGTACGGAATAGGCCCGAGGCCGCAGCGCAGTTCATGCGATCTGATCAGGAACGCTTTGCCCGGCTGGTGAAAAAGGCCAGGGTCACGCTGGAGTGAGGTGGGGTATTGCGGTTCGAGGCGGGATGCAGCCAGGGCTGCCCAGAAGGCTGCGCATCGCCTGGCTGGGCTTTCACTGGTGGAACTGGGCAAGGAACATCGACCAAAGATGCTCCGCAGCCCCTTCGTCCGTCAACCTTTCTCCCACTTGGCCGAATGACTGACGTCCCAGCGTCGCCTTGAAATACATCAGGTTCTGGTCAGTTTCGACGGTGATGAGTTCGTTGAAGCTGCTATCCGATGCGTGCTCGGAGCTGGAATAGGTGATGCCGCCGCTGGCCCAACTGTTACCTGGGGCGATGCGGCAGCCGCCAATCCGCTGACCATCCCGAAAGACAATGGCAGTGAATACGGCACTCGACGCATCGCCGATCCTTGCAGTGATTCCAGGATTGCGAGCCTGAAGCTCGATCAGCGACTGCTCGAAATATGAGCGAATGTATTGGAATCCCTGCAGGGCGAAGTCATGTCGCTCTTCATCGGTGAAACGCCTGGGAAGCGCCAGATTGCTTGAGCGCGTAGTCCTTCTAATGACAGTTCCTGGGTTCGCCTGCGTGACGCCCGGCGAAAGCGGAGCATTCGCTACCTTTTGAGTTGCAGCGCTTGAGCCTGGAGCCGTCAGCATTGAACGCATCTTCTGCACAATGTCCAGAAAGGCGTCATCCAGCGAGGGCCACTTAGTGACCGCTTTGCCATCCGTGGGTAGTGCTTTGAGACGGCCAAAAGGTGAGCTTTTCCAATCGCATGGGCGCAGGATGATCGGAACCACCACGGCCTCTCGCGCATCGTGGCGTTCCAGCGCCCGCTTCATCTCGATGCCATAGCAATATTCGGAATGGATGAAGTCCGCCGAGACCAGAAGCAGGATCAGGTCAGCATCTTCGAGTGCCGCAGAAATGTGTTCGTCGAAATCCCCGCCGGGGTCTATGCGATGGTCGCTCCATGTGGTGATGTGCCCCTGGCGCTTCAACAGCGACAGGTGCTTGTCCAGCTCGACACGGTACTGTTCATCAGCATGGCTGTAAGAAATGAAGGCGGTTTTCATCCTGTAATCTTCGCTGAAAATCGATCGATGGAAGGAGCACTGCAATGCGAAACACGGCAAATAATTCGTTTAGTGTCCTGGATGAGCATCCACTGCTGAAGCTCAAGCTGCAAAATTTTTGTGATGACCATGCGCTGGAAGGGAAGCCAGCGCTTATTTGGCAATGCGTGCCCGTTCGTCCCGTAGAGATTGACGTCCGTAAAAAAGCGGTCGCCGAGATACTGCGCCAAGGGGCGTCTAGTGATGATGCGGATGGGTGGTGGAACGCCTTCCAGACTCACTATGCGGTTGAATCGACATTTGATGGGATCATTTCAACTTTTCGCACAGAGGATCCAGGTTGGGCCAGCGAGTTTCACTCCGACGGCCACATCATTGCAGGCGTCTGGACATTTCCAGAAGCGGCATTGGCAGACAAGCCAATTCCGGTGCTTATGAATTTCTACCAGAATGCATTTGAAGATTTTGGCACCTTGGTGTCGCGGCTTATGGACTCGTTGCCGATGGACTTTCCAGTTGCCATCACATGTACGCTTCTCCGCGCGAATGCTCTCGGTTTTCAGCGCGAACGGCAGCGTGGCGAAATCCGCATGATCCGTCGTCCCGAACTGCAGTGGAGGGTACGGACTGCTGGGTCAAAAGTCGAATTGGAAGCCGCAAGCAAAGTCATGGGTAAAGAACTGCTTTGGGCTTACAACATAGCCGCTTCTTGAAGAGCGGGCATAAAGCCGGTGCCTGTTGGGCCCTAGTGTTGTCTTCCCTGGGCCATGCCGGCGTGGTGAACGTGTCGTACACATCGTTTTGGGCTCACTGCCAAGTGCTGTGCTGCATAGCAGACATTCATGAAACACCGCTCCAACGTGGAGCGCCAGGATTTACAAACAGTTGACCAGATGAGTCCTCTTAGATCTTCTGGAAGAAACTGCCGCTGGAAGTGCGTCAGGCCAAAGAGGGAGCCGGTCAGAAATGGCCGAGCTGTTTCGCTGCTAAAGACGCGCCGATAGCATTGTGCAAGGCAGCGGGGTTGGAAGTTAAAACGGCCGAAGGCCCGGGCTATGAGGCGGATCTGTAGCTTTCGCGGGCGCATAGAAGCGAGCTTCGTGAGCATTCCTCTGCAGATCAGGAGCACCAGTCGCCGATGTTGTCCCGTGCCCAATTGAGCACATTGCCGATCTCATTGCGGTTGCATGTCATCGCCTAACACGTGTCGTGCAGTCTTTTCATGCCATCGAAGCCACTGAAAAAAAGTTGCAGTTCTGCCAATGATTTGAATTTTTTCGAGTGCCAGTTCACGTTCTTTGTTCGCCTCGAGCGAGGTGTCACGACGTAAGCGAATGATGTCTCGCACGAGGCCGATGAGCTGTTCTGGAATCATCCATGATGCTGCGTCCCTCTCTTGATGCCAGCCAACTGCAAAGCGTATTGCTGTTAATTTCCACGCAAATCTGACCCGCCATTTCCATCTCAAACTGACCCACCCTTTGACTTGAGCCGTAAGGCTCAAGATGTGGATAAGGTTTTGTTTCTCTCCTTCTTTGTGGATGGTTGCTGAACTGCACTGCTGTGCTTGAAGCGGTAGCTGTCGTTACCTGTCTCCAGAATATGGCAGTGATGGGTCAGACGGTCCAGTAATGCGGTGGTCATCTTGGCATCCCCAAACACGCTGGCCCATTCGCTGAAGCTCAGGTTTGTGGTGATCACCACGCTGGTGCGTTCGTAAAGCGTTGAGAGCAGATGAAACAGTAACGCACCACCAGATGAGCTGAAGGGCAGATAGCCCAGTTCATCGAGTATCACCAAATCCGTATGCACCAGCCTGTGGGCGAGCTGCCCGGCTTTGCCTTGGGACTTCTCTTGTTCCAATGCATTGACTAACTCCACGGTGGAGAAAAAGCGCACCCTTTGGCGGTGGTGCTCGATGGCTTGAATACCTAGTGCTGTAGCGATGTGTGTCTTGCCAGTACCGGGTCCACCGACAAGCACTACATTGTTGGCCTTCTCAATGAATTCACAGCGATGAAGGTTGCGAACCAAGGCTTCATTGACCTCGCTGTGGGCGAAGTCAAAGCCCGCCAAATCTCGATAGACGGGGAACTTGGCAGCCTTGAGTTGATAGGCAATGGAGCGCACTTCTCGCTCTGCGCTCTCGGCCTTGAGCAGTTGCGACAGTATGGGGTGTGCAGCTTCAAAGGCTGGTGAGCCTTGCTCGGCAAGTTCTGTTACGGCCTGAGCCATGCCAAACATCTTGAGCTGCCTGAGCATGATGATGATTGCTGCAATGGCGGGGTCATGACGCATGGCGCACCTGTCGGAGTTGGTCATAGCGCACGACGTTGGCTTGTGGCTCAACGATCAAGGCCAAGGCTTGTGGTGAATGGATGGGCTCAGGTTGCTGCACTCCATCAATCAGGCGGTGCAAGATATTGATGATGTGGGTCTTGCGAGGCACACCATCCTCCAATGCCAACTCCACAGATGCCAAGACAGCCTGTTCATCGTGCTGTAACACCAAAGCAAGGATCTCCACCATCTCGCGGTCACCGCCAGGCTGCTTGAGCAGCAGAGTTTGCAGCAGTTTGAAAGCGTCTGGCAGCTCGGCAAATGGAGCTCCGTTGCGTAATGCTCCGGGTTTGCGTTGCAATACCGCTAGGTAGTGATGCCAGTCATACACCGTACGACCGATGCCCTGATGATTGCGCTCAATGATGCGCTGGTGCTCGCAGATTGCCCTGCCTTCGGCCACGACGACCAGGCGGTCGGCATAAACCTGCAAGCTAACGGGCCGGTTGGCATAAGAGGCTGGCACGCTGTAGCGATTGCGCTCAAAGTGCACCAGGCAGGTGGGCGAGACCCGTTTAGCATGCTCGACAAACCCATCAAACGGCCGAGGCATCGGCATCAAGTCTGAGCGCTCTTGTTTCCACACATCGGCGACAGAGCCTGGTAACTGCCCATGCGCAATCTCTTGCCACAGTTGCTGGCACCGCTGCTCTAGCCAATCGTTGAGTGTCCGCAGTGTAGGAAACGCTGGTACAGATTGCCAGATGCGATGGCGAGCGTCCCGAACATTCTTCTCGACTTGCCCCTTCTCCCATCCCGAGGCCGGGTTGCAAAACTGTGCCTCGAACAGGAAGTGGCTGGCCATGGCACTGAAACGGGCATTGACCTCTCTGAGCTTGCCACGACCGACACGATCGACGGCTGTGCGCATGTTGTCGTATATCCCTCGTCTGGGGATGCCTCCAAAAACCGCAAAGGCATGGTTGTGGGCATCAAACAGCATCTCATGGGTTTGCAGCGGATATGCCCTCAGATAGAAGGCTCGGCTGTGGCTGAGCTTAAAGTGAGCCACTTGTAGCTTGGTGCGCACACCTGCAATCACAGCCCAGTCTTCACTCCAATCGAACTGGAAGGCTTCGCCAGCACCGAAGACCAGGGGCACAAAAACGCCTCGCCCTGATGTCTGCTCAGCCGCATGACACTGAGCCTTCCAAACTCTGGCAAAGGCAGCGACCCGGTTGTAGGAGCCGGCATAGCCCAGCGCCTGCAAGTCCAGAAACATCTGCTTGATCGTGCGCCGCTGCTTACGAGAGCGGTTGGCTTCTGTGCGCAGCCAGCCAGACAGCTTGCTGGCGAATGGGTCGAGCTTGGCAACGATCATTCGCTGTGCAAGACGAGGTTGCACAACATCGGAGCGCAAATACTTGCGGATGGTATTGCGAGAAAGTCCGGTTCTGCGGGCGATCTCTCGGATGGACAGGTGCTCACGTAGAGCCCAGCGTCTGATGACACTCAAAGTAGCCACGTCAATCACTCCTGGTCTCCTACTGCACAAGAAAGCAGCAGGCTAGGGTTAATGCGTGGATCAGATTGAGATGGAAAAACCGGGGGTTAGTGGGTCACTTCTGGGTGGAAATCAACAGTATTGCCCTAGACAGTGCGCAACAAGCCAGTGCGCAACAAGCCAGTGCGCAACAAGCAGCGCTTATCGTTAGCTATTCGGGGCGAGCTTGAGTCGCTGAACTTGGCGCCCGTCAGTGGTCCGGACGCACACGCGTGAATGGAACATGAGAGTCCTGTGTAGCTTCCAGTGCACCATTCGGCGCAAAGCTTGGCGTGATTCGTTGACTTTGGATTGCCAAGATCTGGCATGAGTTGCCAAAAATGTGATCCCGTCGAAACGATTCTGGCATCTGAGAATTGGTTCCACGGTGCTGTTGCCGTGTTTCGGAGAACATTCATGAATTCTGCTCAAACTGCAAAAAAAACTAGTTCCAACGCCCCGGCCAATACATCGCCGCCACGTCCTGGCAGAGGAAAGGGCTTGGGACCGGGCAATGACGGTGGTTGGCCTGCAGGTCCTGGAAAGGGCGTTTCAGGAAAAGGCAGAAGCAACAATCCCCCCAGGGTGCCTTGTGACTCCCGTTAGGCGTAGTTAGAGCCAAATGGCGTGTCATCGGCTGCAAGGTGATGCGCGTGCCAGGCCGCAAAACCTCGCTTCAGCATTTCATCTGGATTTTTTCGTACCTGCGAAGCGAACCAATGAGTGTGCTGAAGCCGATTGGCAATTCGATACATGTGGGCCAGAGCTGCATAGGCATGGTCCGCTGACACTCTGGGATCTCGGATATGCGCACGTTCAGCAATTCGCTCGACAAAGAGCTGCAAGGCCGGGGTTTGTTGGGGAAAGACGGCTCCTCGGCTCCAACGTTTGATGGTGGCCTCGCTGGGCAGTTTGTCATGGGTGGTACCGTTGCGCAGAAGCTGCTCGCGCAGGTTGGCCAGACTTGATGCATCAGTCAACTGCTTGGCCATTTTCAACCACTGAACTCCCGGCAACACCCGCGTACCATCCAGGAGCTTTTCGGCAGCACCGCAAAGCGTCATTGCTTGCGTAGCATCTGCTTCGAAAATGGATGATCGAGCTATGACACAGAGTTGCACTTGGACCCAGGCGTATACACGGGCTGATAGGGTCTGCCTCACATCTTGGGCTGAGGCCAACCGCTGCAGACTCTCCTCGCACCAAAACATGCGCAGAGTTGGATCGACTCTTACGATTTCTGCCGTGGCACAGTAGTCGCCTTTTGCAAAGGCAGCGTCGGCTGCAACGGATGCTTGCTCGATTTCTACATAGGTCAAGATAAAAAGCAGTATTCGTGCAGGATTGCGTCGTACCCCGGCCAAGAAACAACCCCAATAACCTGGCAATGTTGCAGCAAGGCGATCGGCAACTTCGTCTGCCAACGGCGCGTCAGACTTTGCTATTGCTTCGAAAGCATCTAGATGGATTGCCACCTGGGAGTTGGATTTAGCGAGGGATCGTAGGCTGCTAACAGCCAGCTCGGCGATGCGGCGGGGCGAAGCATCCTTGCGGCGCAGATGCCTGAACAAAGTGCCACGCTCCCCAGCCGCATCTTCCATTTCATGAACTGGGACCCCCTTGATCTTCATCTCCCATTGATATGAGGGCAGAAACAGGCCACTGAACGCAACCGGTTTGGGTCGTCCACGTGCATTTTGAGTTGGCATGGTACTGGTGTGCTGTGGGGTCGCTGCCGGCTGTAACAAGTCATCGTGATCAACGACGGTCTTATGCAGAATCCGCGCTTGGCAGGCTACGCACTGCAACTTCCAGTCGCGCCCGACTGGCTGCCCGCAACTGTTGCAGTCCGAGCCTTCGCGCCATGGACTGATACACGGCTTCGCCTTGTGCGCCCTGTGAGATCACACTTTCCGCCAACGATAGCAATTCAGAAATGCAGATTTCGTCGACCACACGTACGCTGTCTTCGTCGCCAGGTGCGCGGAAAGGAGACTTCGCGGTGGGATCAAGATGGCCAGGCCAATAGAACTTGCCAACCTCTTCTTCCGTCGAACGGTAGCGCTCCCGGGCGAGTTCAAACACACGCTCGCGGATCCGGGCGCCGGTACGTAACCAACCATGTGCGCGGGCAATGCGACGTGCCAGCAATGCGTCGAGAACAGGCCCTTCATGCTCGATGACATGGGCAATCATGGCCGACAGAACATGGTTGTAATCGCTATCGTAGAAGCGATCTGGATCAGCGCCTGTAACCTTTTCGGCAGGGCTGGTGGCCTGGTAGGTAGACCCGATCAAATGCGTAGCGTTCACGACGTCGAAAGTGACGGGTGTCGCCGAGACCTGCCTGGCAAAGATTTCTTCAGCATGCGGCAAGGAGGTTTCAGAAGGAGCTTCGGCAGCACCCGCTTCCACATCTGGAACCGGTACCGCAGGTATCCGTTCAGACGCCATCGCCGATGAGCTGGCCTGCGCGATAGCCGATTGCGCTTGGCGCTCGGCCTCGGCATCGCGTTCGGCTTGTTCGGCACGCCGCCCACGTTGCACGCTGAGCAATGCCTGCAGCCGGGCGTCCACTCTGTCCAGCGTGCCGACGGGATCGACCCACCAGTCCGTAGACCAGATCCGCACGATTTCCCAGCCCAGCCCGCGCAGCACCTGTTCGCGCAGCTTGTCGCGGTCACGTGCCGTGGCACTGCGGTGATAGGTGGCGCCATCGCACTCCACGCCGGCCAGGTAACGGCCCGGTGCGTCGGGATCGACGATGCCCAGGTCGACACGGAACGAAGAAGCGCCAATCTGTGATTGAACGCGCCAGCCGCGGTGGCTCAATGCAGTGGCCACGGCCTGCTCGAAGGGGCTATCGAAGCCGCCGAGGCTGCCGCGGTTGGCTTCCGCAAGGGCGCGGGCACCACGTTCGGCGAATTCCATGAAATGCTTGAGATCGCGCACGCCGATGGCCTGGGTACGAGCCAAATCCATTTGCTCGGCTCGGAAGCTGGAGAACACGCGCAGTTCCTGGCGCGCCCGTGTGATCGCCACGTTAAGCCGGCGCTCGCCGCCCTGGCGATTGAGCGGGCCGAAGTTCATGGCCAGCTGACCTGCGGCGTCTGGACCATAGGTCAGGGAAAAGAAGATGAGGTCGCGCTCGTCACCCTGCACACTCTCGAGGTTCTTGACAAACAGTGGCTCCGGCTCGGCATCGTCGAAGTAGGGCTCCAGCCGAGGGTCCTTGCGCCTGGCGTCGTCGAACAGATCCTCGATCAGTTTTTGCTGTTCAGCGTTGAACGTCACGACGCCAATGGTGTATTTGCTTTCGCGGAATCCGGGCGCGGTTAGGCGAGACACCACCTCGGCGACCAATGCCTTGGCCTCTGCCGGGTTGGTGCGCGCGCCTCCCTTCTGGTATGTGCCCGACACCACCTCCAGGCTCACGGCGCGATCGTCGGTGACGGGAGACGGGAAGGTGACCAGCTCGCCATCGTAGTAGGCGTGGTTGGAGAAAGCGATCAGGCTTTCGTGGCGGGAGCGGTAGTGCCAGTTCAGATTGCGTGTCGGCAGGTTGGCGCCTATGCACTCGTCGAGAATGCTTTCCAGATCGGCTTCCACGTCTTCGTCGTCCAGTCCCGACTCAGCGCGGTCGAAGAACGAGGTCGGCGGCAGCTGCTTGGGATCGCCGACCATGACCACCTGGCGGCCACGAGCGATGGCGCCAATCGCGTCCCAGACCGGGATCTGCGAGGCTTCGTCGAAGATCACCAGGTCGAAGGCGTTGGCGCCGGCCTGCAGATACTGGGCGATGGACAGCGGGCTCATCAGCAGACAGGGTGTTAGCTTGGTGAGCGCTTCGGGGATCTTGCTCATCAAGTCACGCAGTGGAAGGTGCGCGCGTTTCTTGCCCATCTCGTGCCGCAGCAGTCCCCACTCGGAGTTGCGGCTCACGTTGTCTTGCGCGGGAAGGTCGGCGCATAGCCGGGCGCGCAGCCAGTCGCGGGTGAGCACGGTGAAGCGGTCGTCGAGTGCGCGGAAATCGCGGATGCGCTGTTCGTGTTCGGCGCTGACAAAGCCGCGAATGACCGGCTCATGATCGACGACCGCGTTGAGCCACCAGCGCGCGTAGTTGGTTTCGAAGGCTTGCCGTGTCTCGCCAGGTCCGACCTGACCTTGCTCGATGCCCTGGACGACAGGGGACAGGCCCAGCGCCAGTGCTTCGCCGCGTGCCTGGCGCCAGGCGCACCAGCTGCGCAGGCTGTGCTCGGCGCGCACGACGGACTGGCTGTGTGCGATAAGGTCGTCAAGTGACAGCGACTGCCACCGCGCTTGGGCCTCCTCGGCAAAATGCCCGGTGGTTGCCAGCGCCTCACGCCGGGGAAGCAACTGCTCCCAGCTCGCCAGGTAGCGGTCGCCAGCAAGTGCGATCCGTCCTCCTGGCTCAAGCAGTGCATTGGCGTCGCCCAGCAGCGCGTGCAACGGCGCCCTGCAGGCAGAAATCTGTTCGGGAGTGCAGGCCAGACGGGCCATCACCGCAGCCAGATCCTCGCGCAGCTGGCAGGCCCCTTCAAGGTCTTGAAGTTGGGTGGCCAAGCCTTTCCACAAGCCATCGGTGGATTCGCGCAAATCGTCCAGGGCGGACAGCTCAACCTCGGTTTGCGTACGCTGCTGGAAAGTCTGGAGATCACGTGCCAGCGTGGGGCCACAAAGGCCTTGCTCGACCATGCTGTGGCGCTGCGCCAAGCTGCCTTGCTGGACATGGCTGCGCCAGTCGGCAAGGAAGTCCAAGGCGGCGCGCAGCGCCTCGGCCTGGGTGCCATGGCCGGCCCACAAGCCATCGGTAAGCGCCGCCAGTCCAGCGTAGGCCGCGATCTCCTGATCGAGCTGGAGCAACCGCCGTGCTTTTTGCAGATCGGCCTGCATGGCAGCTCCGCATTCGCCGCTGGCGATGATGTCGAAACCGTTGTCTTCCCAGGCACGGTCGTCATGCACCGCAACCAATGCGCTTTGCCAGCGCAGAGCGGTGCGCACCTTTTCCGCTTGCGTGTCCAACCCGGCCCACACGTCCTTGCACTCGGGGGCGGGAGCAAGGTTCTGGATTTGTTGGCGCAGAGCACGGATGGCGTTCCACCGCCGCAGATCGGCGTCGATATCGGGTTCCGACCCAGCGGGAATCGCGCTGGCCAGTTGGGCCGTGACCTTGCGCTTGCCAAGCCAGGAGTTGGGCCAGAACGCCTGCTCTGCCTGCGCCCATGCCTGCTGCAACTGGGCGACATCGAGTTGTTCGACATGAGGTCCGTAGCTGACCGATAGCTGTGCGTGCTGTTCGGCAAGCTGCGACAGCAGCTCCAATCCCTGGTTGATTTGCTCGATGACCGCCGCCGGCCAAGGCGCGCCCAGTTGCAGTCGGGTTTGCCGATGTTCTGTGAGCGCGGCCAGCGCCTTGTCGCAGGCTAGCGAGACCGCCATCGGCCATGGCGTGGAAAGCTGCGCGTTCAGTTCGGCATGCCGGCGCTTGAGCACTGCGCCTTGCGCAAGGCGCTGGCATAGAGTGCGCGCGTCGGGACGCAGCACAAAACGCCAGTCGTGGCCGGCGGCCGATGGCAGGCGCCGGGCCAGAAGCAGCAGCGCCTCGCAGGTTTCGGGCGTCAAGGCGCAAGAGGGCAAGCCAATGGCCTCGACAAGTGCCTGGGCGGAATCGACTGTTGTCTGGGCTGCGGGCAGCACGTCGCGCGCCGCGGCGACCAGTTGCTGCTGCCAGGTCGGTGACCAATCGCCCTGGCCGACCAACGCCAAGGGATGCTGCACCAGTGCGGCATGCCCGATGGCCTGGGCATTGACTTCCAGCCTGTCAACGGCGTTGCGCAACTGCTCCATGCCGGCATCATCGTGGTGCTCGGGCGAAGGCCACACCAGATCCAGGCGAGCGATGTCGCGTCCCGCACTGACCGTGCCCATGGCCGCAAACAGGCTCAGGCCGTTGCGGCGCAGCAGGTGAAGACGTTCGACATAGATGTTCAGCACATCACGCAGCCGTTGGAGCTTCTCGGCTTCGGCACGCCACTGTTCGGCGTCGGCCTGGCCGCTGCTGGACCAAGCCGATTGCAGCTGTGCCAGCACGTCGAGCTTGCGTGCCTTGCTGGAGTGCAATTCGAGGCAGAACTCTCCCAGTCCGATTTCCCTTAGGCGCCGGTATACGACGTCGAGCGCCGCGATTTTTTCCGACACAAACAGCACGCGACGGCCCTGGGCCAGGGACTGGGCGATCAGATTGGCGATGGTCTGGCTCTTGCCGGTTCCGGGTGGCCCAATCAGCACGAAGTCCTTGCCTTGCGAGGCAGCCAGCACGGCCGACAGTTGCGAAGAATCCGCGGGCAGGGGGCAGAACACCTGTGCGGGGCCAAAATGCTGGTCCAGCTCACGCACCTGCGGGAACGGAGCACCCGGTGGATAGGCATCGCGTGGCGTGTCCAGCAGATGGCGCACCACGGCGTTTTCGCGCAGTTGCTCGCTGCGCTGGGCCAGGTCCTTCCACATCAGGTACTTAGCAAACGAGAACATGGACAGCACCACCTCCTCGGTCACTTCCCAGCCTTTAATGTCCTTGATGGCGTGGCCTACGGTTTTCCACACGGCTGCGACATCCAGGCCGGCCTCGTCCCGCGGCAATTCGCCCTCGAGCGTCCCCAGATTCAGCTCGAAGTCCTGGCGCAGCATTTCGATCAAGGTGGGATTGAAACGCGGCTCATCGTCGTGCAAGGTGAGCGTGAAACCGGAGCGTACACTCTTGCGCTGCAGGCTGACCGGTACCAGGATCAAGGGGGCACGGTAGCGCTGGCCGTCGCGGTCCTCACGTGTCCACGACAGAAAGCCCAACGCGAGATAGAGGGTGTTCGCGCCCCCTTCCTGCAAGGTCGTGCGCGCGCCGCGGAAAAGGTCGGTGAGGCGCACATCTAGCTCGGATTCGGCGACGCCGACAAAGATCTCGCGCCGTTGCAGCGCACCGAGCGCGTGAGCTCGGCGCACATTCTCCCGCTCGCGCGCCTCGTATATGGCCTGATTGCGTGGATCGGCGCCGTCCATCAGGTCCGGGCGTGGCAGCAGCTTCAGCGGCTGGCCACTGGCCAGCAGGTCTTCCAGCGCTCCTGCATCCGGCGCTTCCAGCTTGAGCGCCTTCTTGCCGCTCTTGAAATTCAGCAGGTTGTTGCGCAGAGACAGGTCCAGCAGCTTGCGTTGCCAGCGCAGCAGCCGGTCCCGGGGATCGAGTTGGCTGATGTCATCTGCATTGGCAGGTGGGCTGTCGGGCAGGTCTGGTGCGTCCTCCATCACGGTCGCGCCAGACGTGGTCGTCGCATCTACGGATACAGCCGCTGCCGCCTCTGCGCTGGCCAAGGGTTTGATGCGCTGCAGCCGGGCACGCCGGATGTCCACCGCCAGGCGGAATGTGGCGTCGAGGGTTTCGTCCACCTGCTGGGCACCGCGCTCCGTGGCGTAACTGAAAGGAACAGTCGGTCGCTGCGTGATCAGTGTGGTTTCGAACAGCACCAGCTCCTTGAGCCTGAGGCGCTTGCGCAAGGCGGTGACATCGTCGACGACCGTCGTCGAGAACTCCTCGGGCTGCAGCCACACTCCAGCGAAGGCATGGCCCTCGGTGAAGATCAGCATCGGATTCAAGCCTGCCTGCTCCAGCGCGGCGCAAAACAGCTGGGCTAGGTCGAAACATGTGCCCAGGCCGGAGGATTCAATTTGGCTGGGGCTGCGAACCTTCTGACCCGATTGTTCGAAACTGGCGGGTGGAAGCGCATAGTCCAGCTGCATGCCGGCGGTGGCGCCCCAGATCGCCGACGCCAGTTCCCAGGCGCGTTTGGCACCGCCGGCGTAACCGTCCAATGCGGGGTTGCGATGGTTTTGCCGCAGAACCTCCGCGGTACGCTTCAGCAGCCTGTCCACGGCCGGATCATTTGGCTGTACGAAGGCTGCCACCAAATCAGGCAAATGCGACAGCCCGCCCCACTGGTTGCGTGGCAGTAGCTCCAGTTGGATATCACGTTGTGTGAGGACCGGCGCAGCAGGATCCGAGCCCGCGCACCGCAGGGCGAGAGAGACTGTGGCGGTTTCGGCTTCGGTGAGACGTGCCAGCAATCCGCCATCCAGGTTCAGATCCAGATCGCGGATCGCAAGGCGTGAGCCGGCCGCCAGCGTGTCAATGTGCCAGGCGCGCGGCTTGAGAAACGGTGGGCTGGAAGTCAGGAGCAGCTCCACCTGCTCGTGCGTTTTGCCGGTCTCGTTGATCAGCCAGAGATCCCGAATCAACGGTACGGAATTCTGAAAGTCGGCCAAGTTCAACTTGGCGATGAGGGTGGCGTCGATCTTCAGTTCGGCTACGGCCACCGAAACTTCCCGTGTTGTATCGTCCATGGAATTCCCTGTAGTGCCCATGTCATAACACGCGTGATGCGCGGTTATTTCAATTTGTAATATTAACGCCACTTGAAAATGACCAGAGCTTCGGGCTGCAATTGGGTCCGCGCCGGCGGCCAGGCCAAAGGTCTGTTCCGCATAAAGATGAAATACCGGATGCATGTGTTCAGGAGGCCTGAGTCATGATCTGAACCCTGGCGGCAGGCTCTAGAGTTCACCCGCTACGCAGCAATGGCCGTGGGGCCGCTCGTTGCGTCTGCCGAAATGGGCGGTCACGATGCCGAGATTACCTTGGCCAACGTCCTCATTGGCATCGATCACTACGACCGAGATCAAGGGTGACGTTGGCCGAAACGTGCACTGGAGCACTCATTGTGGAAAGTTTGGCTCTTCCGGTGCTTGCAACGTCTCTAAATCACCGGCTAGTTCTGCTTCGATATCGGCAATGCTTGGCAGACTCTGTTCCAGCGCATCAGGGAGGTCGCGCAGCAACTGGTATTCGGCTACGCCTATGGGTTTATCGATTCCCGAGAGCGCATATTCCGCCACCAACCGATTTTGCTGCTTGCATAGAAGTAAGCCAATGGTGGGCTTGTCATCCTCGGCTTTGACCTGTGCATCCACTGCTGCGAGGTAAAAGTTGAGTTGGCCCGCGTGTTCTGGCCTGAAGGCCGTGGCCTTGAGCTCCACCACCACATAGCATTTCAGGCGCGTGTGATAGAACAGCAGGTCGATAAAAAACTCGTCGCCACCAACCTCCAGCCTAAACTGTCGGCCCACGAAGGCAAATCCCGCCCCCAACTCCAGCAGGAAGCGTGTGATATGGCGGATCAGCCCGTTTTCGATCTCGCGCTCTTGCGCATCATCGCCCAAACCGAGAAAGTCGAACAGATACGGATCTTTGAGCGTTTCGAGAGCCATCGCAGACGCGGGCGCTGGCAAGCGGGCCTCGAAGTTCGTGACCGCTGCGCCCTGGCGCAGATGCAGGCGGTTTTTGATGTGCACGGCGAGCGTGGTGCGCGACCACCCGTGCTGCAGCGTCTGCGTGGCGTACCAGGCGCGATCCTGCATGCTGTCCAACTGCGTCAGCAAGGTGACGATATGGAACCAAGGCAATTGGTCAGCAGGCTGCTGACCAAATTGCCCGTCCGGGCAATGCTGGGCAAAAAACCGCATGTACTTGAGGTTGCTGGACGACCAACCGCGCATATCTGGAAATGCCTCCTTGAGGTCACGCGCCAGCCGCTCGATTACCTTGGCGCCCCAGCCCTGGGCCTGCTGGCGTTGCAAAATGTCTCGCCCAATGCGCGCATAGAGTTGCACCAGCTCAGCGTTTATGGCCAGCGCCGCGCGTTGCCTGGCCTGCGCAATCTGGCCTTTGAGCTGGGCCAGCCAGTCGGCATAGTCTTCCGGCGCAAGCTGTGGATGTGTGTCGATGCCCATGGAAGTGAGCTCCTCTATTTTTTGCCTGTGTTTCGGGGCCGGCGTATCTGGTCGGAGATGAGGTGAGGGTGCTGGGCGAACGCGCAGGCTGCCGAGGATTGTGCCACTGCGCAAGCGCGCTCTTCAGGGGCTGCGAGACACCAATGCAGTATGTCGGGCCGCAAAGGGCTGAAAGAAATAGCTGCCCAGATGATGGCCAAGAGCAACTAGCTGTGATTCACCGCAGCCGTAGGCGCTCGCAACGCCTCAGGGATTGACTCTCATTCGAGACGCGTTGTGATGGGTTGCTCGAGGAATTTCCGACGGTGCTTCGCAGCTCCAAATCCTGTAAGACAGTGCACAGAAGGGCGCCACTCGGAAAGAAAAATCTCGTCAGCGCCATCACACGCGACGTGACTCCCAGCAGGGCGTGTCGAGCCTAAGCTTGTGAGAAAGGGACCTTATCGCGAGTTATCTGAGCAGCACACCTCTAATTAGGAAAAAGTAGCAATTCGGGGCGTCATAGTGGCCGCCTGACTTGAGCTAAACCGCCTCCACGAAAACTGGTACGGTTCGGTCAAAACTAAGCGCTACTGAGAAATCGGGATGCCGGGCCGCCAAAGATATGTTGCCATTGACTGCGTAAATGAGGAGAAATACCTTGACGCGCGCCGTATGTGCCCCATAAACGCGAAACTTGCTATCAATGAGTTCGGCACATACGCACGCGAATATATGGGAGTAGCAGATCTCCCGTAGGAAGATCTGCTACTCCCGCTGCAACTGCGAACCCAGCTATATCAATTCTTGGGTTTAGGCTTGCTAGGCTTCAGAGTAGATGTGTTACCGGGAGTTTCCTTGTTATCGCGACGACGTTGATCGGGCTTGCCAGTAGATTTAGCGATCGGTTTGGGTCCGGGCTTAAGTGCCATAAAAAAGTTCTTTGGTGATGATTTTTTGTAGTAGCTGTTTATAGACGTCACCGCAAACACTGAACTTCTCCGGGCTTTGCGGGACGTCGGGAGCGGCGTCGCTTTTTTGCGTTAGCTTAGCCCCCAGGTCTCAGTGAGGTAAGTAACGTGTTGTGAAGTTGGGGCAGGGTTCAGATGTCGAGCAGTTGTTCGCAACATGTGGGATGGCACGCGTAAACTCCCGCCGTCACCCGTGCCGATCGTCGCGGTGCGATGGTTGATGCGTACAACCACGCCCATGTTGTTCCAACCGTTGCGGGTCTCGAACGTCACGGTATCGTCTTTCTGGAAATCGCGCGTCTCACCGCCACCGCGTATGCGCCCAGGCATTTCGTCTTGAATCAGGTCATTGCGACTGGACGTATCGGGTTCACGTATTTGAGGCGATTCACTGCTCTGTCTCGAAGTTCGAGCGATCGTTCTGTTGAAATAGATCACGATAAGTAGTGCGTTATCGTTACTTATGAGGCTTTGCTGTAGTCGCACGCAAGCGGTACATGGAGGCGCATAACAGCCCTGCAACCAGTGCAAACGATGCAAAGCTTGCTTTGAGGCCGGGCCACAGAAACCATAGCTGACACACAAATCCAACTTGATCAAGTACGACGTTTTTCTGCAGACGAACTAAGTCAGAAGTGTCGAGCTGCGTACTGCCGTAGGATGTATCTACTACATTGCGCCAGACGGCGGGATTAGGCGTTAATTCAGGCTAAAGCGGTGGCTATCGCCGGGCGAGAAAGCAGGTCCCTTGTGTTCGAAAAAAGCCGATCAATCGTTGATGGTAGCCAAATTTCGTTGGCTTGGGCTACCACCTAACTGGCTCGGCATCTTTGGAGGCAGTATCCGCGTAGCTACCAGCCTTCGCGTTGATAGCGGTCTGCCTCCTGGTAATAATCATGGTGTACGTGATCGCGATACAGCTGATAGCAGCCGCATATCCCTATAGCTGAGCCTGACCCGTATAGAATAATCCCTATCCATTGAACGGCAGTTGGCGGGCTCGGGTTACCTGGCAAGATGCCAAAGACTGAAAGCATCAAGGTGGCGAAGATCAGGGGAAGTGGCGTTGCTAAAAAATATGGAATAGCACGCCATTTGCCGAATTTGTAGGCCATACGGCCTGTGTCTAATAGATTTAGCATTCAATCTTCCAAAAATGATAGTAAGCTAGTTGTTGAACGGGGGCCTTTTGTGGCCACATTGCTGGCCCCGGCCATATGTCAAAGGTAATCATGCACAAGATGGAAACTTTAGCAAACCATCTCTGCCTCGCCATTTGAACAGCCGGGATCCGCGTGGTGGTCAAGCTCTGCACATTAGGGCAGTGGTCCACTGTTCATCTTAAAGGAAATGCAATTCTTAAGTTCCGGCGCTCAGTTATATAGTCCGCATTAGAAAAGCGATTGCTGCTCAGTGATGTACCAAGATCCTTCAAAGTACTTGTAGCGGTTTTCTAGCAAAGCTAGTATCCAAGTTGTGATCGTGGAGGCCTTTAATAACCCAAATTGCATGGGCTGCTCAGTGCCTGGCTGCAACATAGCCACCGGCAGCTCTGGAATGGCGCCAGTTCCAACTCCGTCCACTGGCAACTTGCCGCCATGAAAACGCTTTAGGGCATACTGAACAGTGGCCTTCTGTAAGCGCAAAAACACTTCTGTTCGAACCACCCAATAGCACTTCACACTTGACGCTTCATAGCGCTGCTGCCGACGCATGAACTCTGAGAGGGTCTGCGGTGTATGTTGGAGCTCGATTGCAAAACGTCGTCCGCAGTGCTCGAAGAACACATCAGCCCGCCACTTTTGGCCATCTGGTGTGACCCCAGACACTTCTTCCTGGGATTTAATCTTGAGAGCATCAAGGGCTGCCACGACGCTCGATTTGGCATCGCGATGCCAAATGGTTTCTGGTGCTGTGAAACATTCATCGGAGACGTGGGAGAAAAAATGTATTCCAAGTATGCTTGTTTTCAGCACCGCAGGAGACTTACAGCAAGACATAACGTAAGAACCACGATTAGATGTGGCTTTCATGCGCTCCCAATCATCAGTCTGATAGCTCATGGGCATCGATCTCTTGGCCGTCTGCTGAAAGTGCAAATTGAGACATAAAGAAAGGATATGAAACCCGATTTCAATAAAACGAAGATGGTACCTCGGCCTAAGATAGTGCTATTGGCGTTAACGGTGAGAGGTTTTTTCGCTCCCAAACTATCTAAAGCAGAGTGTATCTCCGATCGAGTGATGGGAGCCGGTTTAAAGTTGTAATTATTTACTGGTTAACCCTCGGCTGGGAGGGGGAGGAGCCGAAATGATGACCCCTAAAACTTCGCTGATTTATTTTTGGGGTATTTACCTAGAGCGGCCTGGTGCCTGCGCAGATCCAGAATACGCAGTTTGCATACGGCTGTGTCGGTTTAAAGGCACCTTTAAAGCATTAAAGCTGGCGATCATCAGTCCATGACCGTAAAAGTTCACACGTTCCGTCAGTCAGCCAGAAAAGGTATCAAGAGTGACTATGCTGGTGTCTGCTTTGCAGCGTGTGCTGTCTATCGCGGCCTAAATCGGAACGTCCGAAATCTGCTGGCTTCCGGTCATTCGTCGACGTCACTGCAGGTCTGCAAACATCTCCAAGGTCCGGAATACAGCTTACCGATTCCGAATGGACGTCACCAGCTGAAAACACTTATCAGGCAAGACGTGCACGCGACTGCGGCCGAGATGTGCACAGCGGACGTTCGAGGCGAAATTTCGATTCCCCAAAATAGGTACGCAGAAGTGATAATGTTGCGTGAGCGTCAAGAGGTTTGGCGCCGAGCGCGTCCAAACACGTCAACTCACGGGCCTGTACGGTACGGAGCCTATTTCCGTGGGATGAGACAGTGAAGACAACATCGCAATGGTGTGAATGACCTAAGCGGCAAGCGAGAACATAAGTCGAATGGAGCCTGCATAATTTCGCAGGCTATGCCAACAAATAAGTGGGGGAGAAAGCATGTACCTGAAGCACATCCGGGCGCGCAACTATCGCGCATTTGGAGACGGCACGACTGCACCTGAACTGAACTGGGAGCTCAATCCCGGGCTCAACATCCTTGTCGGTGAGAACGATGCGGGCAAGACTGGCATCGTTGATGCCATCCGGCAGTTACTGCTGACGACAAGCTATGAGCCTGTCAGGCTCTTTGAGCAGGACTTCCACGTTGAAGGCAAAGGCCGCGCCCAAACGCTCAGCATCGAAGCCACTCTGTGTGGATTGAGCCCAGACCAAGAGGCATCGGTTCTCGAATGGCTCACCCTCGCCGCGGACGGAACCTGCTCGCTCATCCTCCATCTCGAGGCGCGCTACCACCCGCCGCAAGCGACAAAGCGAGCGCGCGTCGACACAGTCGTCCGAACCGGCGCTGCTGGAACCGGACCGGAGGTTGGCTACGCGGTCAGAGAGCTTGTGCGCGCGACCTACTTGAGGCCACTGCGTGACGCCGAAGCGGAGTTGCGACCAGGCCGCCAATCGCGTCTTTCGCAGATTCTTGGCGCTCACAACGACATCGCAGGTCAGGAAGTGAACGACTTCGACAAGGCCTCGCCCAAAGATGTTCCTGAGCGCTTGGTCGGCCTGATGGCGTTTGCGCAGCATCACCTGGGTGAGCATGAGGTCGTCAAGGGCGTAGAGAAGGACATCAACGATAACTACCTCGGTCAGTTCGCGTTCTCCGGCGAGGAGCTTCAGTCGCGCATTCGTATCGCCCCCGACCTTTCGCTAACGCCAATCCTTGAGAAGTTCGAGCTTTCCTTACTTCCCGGCACGCATATTCATCCGGATGAACGTTGTGCGCGGGGCCTTGGCTACAACAACGCGCTGTTCATGGCCACAGAGCTGGTCCTGCTACGGGACGGCGAGGAACTCGCTCTGCTGCTTGTAGAAGAGCCTGAGGCTCACCTCCATCCGCAGCTGCAAGAGCGCGTGATGGACCTACTGAAGGAACACTCTAACGAGGAGCAAGCGCGGAAGCGCGTGCAGGTCATCATGACGACTCATAGCCCTTCGCTGGTGTCGACCGCTCGTATCGAAGACATGACGCTGGTGCACAAGGCTCAGACCTTTCCGTTAGCGGTGGGCAAGACGAAGCTCAAGCGCACCGATTACTCGTTCCTGCACCGCTTCGTCGACGCAACCAAGGCGAACTTGTTCTTCGCCCGCGGTGTCATGATGGTAGAGGGACCTGCCGAAGCTATCTTGGTTCCTGCTATCGCTGAGATGTGCGGTCGGTCGTTCTCACGGCATGGCGTGTCAATGGTCAACGTCGGACACACTGGCCTGTATCACTACGCCCGCATCCTTCAGCGCGAGGGAGCCGGCCCGGAGATTCCTATTCCGGTGGTCTGCCTGACGGACCGGGACATTGTGCCCGACGTCGCGAAGCCTTACGTCGCCAAGCCCGCCAAAGGTAAGCGCTTCGATTCTGATTACTCCGCGCTAGAGTTGGCTGAAGCGGTGCAGAGGAAGAAGGAACGAGCTGAAGGCGGCAAGACCATAGTGTGTGTTTCTGATCGTTGGACGCTTGAGTTCGACCTGGCGCTACATGGCTGCGCAAAGCTAATGCACTTGGCGATTTCTCTGGCAGCCAAGGCAAAGTCTCGCGATGAACGTCTTGAAGAAGCCGATGAGATTAAGGCGCTGGCCGCAGCTGAGTTGAGCTGGACCTCGTTGGACAGTGCAGGGCACACCAAGGAGGAGCTTGCGGCAATCATCTACAAGCCACTTCAACTAAAGGAAGCATCCAAGGCCATTGCGGCCCAGTACGCGGCCCATCTAGTCTGCACGGGCAAGTATGGAACGGGCGAAGACCTGTTCAAGGCTTTGCCTCCTTACTTGCAGGCAGCACTCTCCCACTTGACTATCGCTCCAGCCGCGAAGCCTGCAATGACGGCCGGGGCGGGAGCGGCAGTGTTAACCGCGCTCACCGTGCCTGGAGCTGCAGCGTCAGCCCCAAGCTCCACGCTGCCTCCGCTGCCTCCAGTGCCTGCGGCATTCCCCTCAGGGCCGTCGTTCATTCCGGCCGTGCCTGTTCCGCAAGGCACCCTCGTCGCTAATGCTCAGACACATGGTCAGGCTGGAACCGCGCTGATAGCCCCAGTCGTTCTGCCAAGTGCGTCGACGGGTATCACGCAGGGGGATGGAGCGTGAGCGCGGTCAATCTCGAACTGGTGGACCTGGCCGACCTCACGACCTTAGTCAAGGACCTAAACTTCGATGATGTGGAGCGTCGGAGCGCGCTGCTGGAAAATGGTTCGCGTGACTTCAATGCGGTTCCGGGTAGTGGGAAGACTTCATTGCTCGCAGCCAAGCTGCTCTTGCTAGCGAAGAAGTGGCCACATGCGCGACGCGGAATCTGTGTTCTCAGCCACACCAACGTAGCGCGGGACGAAATTGCGCGGCGCTTAGCGGGGAGCTCTGAGGGCGCGCAGCTACTGAGCTACCCCCATTTCGTCGGCACCATCCATGCCTTCGTTAACCAGTTTTTCTCGATGCCTATGCTGCGGAGCTTGGGCCAAAAGGTAGATGTCATCGACGATGTTGTCTTCGCGGATAGGGCTAAGTCGCTTCTTCAGCTGGGCATGTTCTCGGGCCTGCGCGTGTATCTGGAGAATCAGAACAATGGCGACGGCATCGCCACTTCCTTGTTCTATCGGACAGCGGACCTCCAGTTGCAAGTTGAGAGCGGAAAACTGCCCGGTACGCACACGGCGTCGTACAAGTCACTGATGACGCTTAAGAAGATGCTTACCAAGGACGGCATCTTCCGGCATCGGGACATGTTCGCGTATGCCGACCGCGCGCTCAATACGTGTCCCCATCTCGTGGATGTCGTTCACCGACGGTTCCCTATGGTGTTCATCGACGAGATGCAGGATACGTCCTGGGACCAGGAGTCTTTCCTGAATCGTATCTTCGATCGGAAGTCGGTGATGCAAAGATTCGGGGATGTAGACCAAAAGATTCTCTCGGACGAGGAGAACGCTGACCTCCTCACGTTCCCGCGGAGCGGTTACGGTTGCATCAGTACCAGTAAGCGATTTGGTCCGGCCATCGCAAGCGCGGTGAGCAGCGTGCGTCTGAGCGGCAATGCAGTTGTTGGAGAGGGATCTGGCACCCATGCGCCGATCCTACTCTTGTACTCCACGGCAGATATAGCCAAGGTGGTGCCGCACTATGGCCGCCTAGTCATTGATCGCCTGACCGAGGAGGAAGCTGCGGCCCGCGAGGTGAAGGCGATGTGCACTCGCAAGTCGGGAGAAGGGAAGGTTGCGGTTGGACGCCACCTTGTTGATTATTGGCAAGCCTATGGTGAAGGCCAGCAAATCGCCAGCATGCGTTCTGAAAGCTTCTGGGGGCTCGTCGGCGATGCAAAGAGGACCCTGCGGGAGGCATCGCTCAACTCGCGTGTTGCTGACGTCCGGAGGGCGCTGCTGCTGGTGCTTCGCGCGGCGGCGTCGCCTCTGGTGAGCGGCGTTCGAGATGCGCGTGCGCTGCCTCGGGCCGCAAGAGAGTTTGGGGCATCAGGGCCGATTGAAGGTATCACCCGTCATCTGGCGATTTCTGGCGAGCAACTCTGTGGCGTCGGCCAGCGTGATTCGACCATCGAGCTTGTATATGTAGGACTCCAACCGTACCTTCCGAATGGACTCGAGTTTGATAAGTTCTCAGCTTTGAGCGTATTTGATGGGCCAGGACTGCAAGGGACGACGAACTCGGCTGCCTCGGCGAGGTGCCAAGTCTCCCACTTAGGGCGGAGTCTTGAATTTGGACTGGGTACCACAGCTGGGATGAAGGGCGAGACGCACTCCGCATCCTTGGTCTTGGAAGCCTACGGTGGCACCAGTAGGAAATTTGACGTCGCGTTAGGGCTTGAATACATCGCCGGGATTGCCTCGAAAAAGCTCGACATGCTCCCAAAGACACAGCAGGCCCAAATGCGGAATCTCTACGTTGCGATGTCTCGCCCAGCAGCGTTGTTGTGTCTAGCTGCAAACGAAGAGCGGGTTCCGCCAGGATTGCGAACCATGCTCTTGAGTAAGGGCTGGCACATCGAAGTGGTGTAAATGGCTGGCGTCGGTCACGATGGTGCAGTTGCTATTAGTGAGGACCGTAGAGGGCGCCTGCTGGTGACCGGCACGGGGCGCTCAAACTCGCACTCGCTTTGAATTTGAGGCGAAACTTGCTTGCTTCTTTCCGGCAAACAGGCAGTTCATTATGGAATAACTCGCGATAAGCAGCGTCTTATTCCATGCATAGCAGGTTTCGCTGCCCATAGAACGCCCTATACCCCGCATTTTCTGCGCAGTCCAGCATCTGAACGCGAGGGGCGATGCCACTCGTACACCGTTGGATGTTTCGCTCACTGTCTTCAAGCCATCATAGTTCCCTGAAGTCTCCCATGCCGATTCGTCATGACCGGTGAAGACAACGCCATTTTCCTTCCTTCAAAGACTGCTGCAGGGCGTTTTGCGCTTCGGCAGGGCGGTCGCTTTCTCTGCTCTTTGTGGGTTGTTTTATTTAATTTTATTTTATTGACGCATCATATCTCTCATTGTGGTGCGTTCTGATTAATTGTTATGTTTTGAAAGATCGCTCTCGAAGTGAGGGTGCGGCAGAGGGTGGCGGCAGGCAAAAAGGCAGGTCCTGTACGGCAGTTGCTCCCATTTGATCGAGGTGAGAGCCTGAGAAAGGATGTGAGGACGCTTGCCTGTTGGCGTTGGGCAGATGGCTGCTTCTGGGGGGGCTGGCGACCAGGCTCGTGTGCCTTGGGCCATTTGGCGCGCGCTTAGGGCCTGTGGGCTGCGGTGGGGGTGTACTTCCCAGACCATGAGGGCGGCAGTCGAAGGGCGTTGATGAAACTAGTACAATATTAAGTACAACTTAGGAGCCGCCATGCGTGTCATCAGTTTCAGCCAAGCCAGGAGCCAGTTCAAAGGCGTCATTGATCGCGTTGTGGCGGACTGCGATGTGACGCTCATTCACAGGCGTGATGGGGAGAACGCGGTGCTTCTTTCCGAGTCCACCTACAACAGCATGCTGGAGACCTTGCACTTGATGCAAAGCCCGGCCAATGCGCGCCGTCTGATGTCGGCCGTGGAGCAGGACCGCAAGGGCGCAGCCAAGCCCCATGAGCTGTTGGAACCGTGAGCCGGGCCATCAAGTTCTTGCCCCATGCTTGGGACGACTATCTGTACTGGCATGGTCACGACAAAAAGGCCCTCAAGCGAATCAATGCCTTGCTTACCGAGGCCGCTCGCGAGCCTTTTGTGGGCACCGGCAAGCCCGAGCCGCTGGTGGGCAATCTGTCGGGCTATTGGTCCAGGCGCATCGATCAGACAAACCGGCTGGTTTACCGCGCTACGGACGAGGATGTGATCGTCCTGGCATGCCGGTACCATTACGGCGATTAGTGCCGACATCTGCCATCTTGGCTCGATGCACGCTAACGTGAATGCGGCCGGATCCAACTGTTGCCCGGTGATGGCGCCACGCCGCGGGCTTCAGGCCCTCGGTAGGGAGTTGCGTCATCATCCGGTCGGCCAGCGCAAGTGACCATGTTCATCCGGAGGCCTCAATGACTCCGTTTCCAGTCTGCCCGCTTGTGCTGATCCGCGCAGTTTTCGCCAGGCAAGTCTTGGCTTTGGCAAATGCGTCGGGAAACAAACGCCTGGAGCAGGCTTTCGCCAGCGTGCCCCGAGAGCGGTTCCTTGGCAGGGATAACTGGCAGATTCTTACGCCTTGGGATGGCTACATCACGTTGCCGCAGAATGATCCCGTCTTGATCTATCAGGATGTGGTCGTGGGCCTCGACGCTGCGCGCGGTGTCAACAATGGCAGCCCGGTGCTGCATGCGCGCTGGCTGCATGCCCTGCAGCCGAAGGCGGGCGAGGTGGTGGCGCACATCGACGCGGGGACGGGGTATTACACCTCCATTCTGTCGCAGCTCGTCGGCCCCAGGGGCAAGGTGCTGGCGGTGGAATGCAATGACAAGCTGGCGGCCCGGCGGCCCGGCGGCCCGGCTGCATGGCAATCTCGCTGGTGCTGCCAATATCGAGGTCATTTGCGCCGATGGGGCGGCACAGCCGGAATTTCCGGTCGATGCCATTTACGTCAATTTCGGCGTGGCGCGCCCCGCGGAGCGCTGGCTGCACCATCTCAAGCCCGGTGGGCGTCTCGTGCTGCCGCTGGGTGTGCCGCAGATGCATGCCACCTTGCCGGTACGCGTCATCGAGCAGGGCATGGGCTTGATGATCACGCGCGAGCATGCCGGCTTCGCGGCAAGGTCGCTGGGCGCGAAGCCGTTTGTATTTGCCCAGGGAGCCGCGGAGCTACCGGATGCCGATATGGACACACTGCGCAGAAGTCTTGAAACCGGTCATGACCAGCGCATTCGCAGCCTGGTCTCGCGGCAGGCTGCCCGCGCCCCGGCGTGGTTTGCGGGCAAAGACTGAGCGCTGTCGTTCGAAGAACTGGCCTGGACGGTATGCGCCGCCGCGGCCGAAGCGACGCGAGGGCGCTTAACGCGCCTGCGCCTGCAGCACGAATTCCTCGAAGCCCGCGAGATAGGCGGCCAGATTCTTCTGGCCCGCGGCATCGATCAGCGCGCCTTGGGCATCGAAGGCGTTTTGCGCGCGCGAGACCAGCACCGACCCGCCGCTGTAGAGGCGCACGCCCAGCAGCTTGAGCGTGGGCAGCCAGGCGGTCTGCGATGACAAGGTACCGAAGCCGCCCATGGAGGCGCCGATCAGGCCCGTGGGGCGCTGCGCGAAGATCGCCTTGCCGTCGGCGCGCGACAGCCAGTCGATGGCGTTCTTGAACACGCCGGGCACGCCGTTGTTGTATTCGGGCGTGACCAGCAGCAGCGCGTCGGCCTGCAGGATCTGCGCTTTGAGCGCCTGCACCGCCGGCGGAATGCCCTGGCTGGCTTCGAGATCGCCGTCATACAGCGGAATGCCGTGCAGCGTCGCGACTTCCAGCTGCAGGCCTTGCGGCGCCAGCGCCTTGGCGGCATGCGCCAGCGCGGTGTTGAAGGAGGCCTGGCGCAGGCTGCCCGACAGGGCCAGCACGCGGGTTGCGCCCAGCGCGCTGTGACTGGGCGCGGGCTCGCGCAAGGCCTCGCTGAGCTGGTCGATCAGCTGGATCCACTCGGGCGCATCCTGCTGCTTTTTCTCGCGGATGAACTGCGCCTGCGACGCGTCCCAGAACGGCGCATCGGCCAGCAGCACGTCGTTGGGCAGGGGGCGGTGCCGCTGCAGGAAGGCGGCGATGTCGGCGGCCGAGTTGGGCAGGCCCAGCTGGGCAAACAGTTCGTGGAAACGGTAGTGTTCAGACATGGGCATGGGCAGCGGTGGAGGAAAGAGGAGCAGGCAGGCCGATCATGGCATGCCCGGCGTTGCCGGCGGCGGCTCGTGCGCGTGCTCCGCGTGCTGCGGCGGCGCGATGTATTCGATGTTGCCCAGCAGCAGGGCGCGTCCGGCGAAGTTGCCGCCCGCGGTCTCGATCGCAAAGCGCTCGTTGTCGCGGCAGCGCACCACGCGCGTCAGGTCGCTGGCCTCGGCCTCCGACGCGCCCAGCGCGAGCACGGCTTTCTCGCCCATGACCAGCGCCGATTCAAAGGTCTCGCGCACCACGTGGCTTGCGTCCAGCTTGACGAGTTCGACCGCGTGCTCGCGGTCGCTGGCGCGCGTGACCACCGTCACCTGCGGAAACTCGCGGCGCAGGCTCTCGACGATGCGCGTCACGGCCTGCTTGTTGTCCACGCAGACCAGCACCACCTGGGCGCCGTGCGCGCCCGCGGCATGCAGCACGTCGGTGCGCGCGCCGTCGCCGTAGTAGACCTTGAAGCCATAGGGCTCGGCGGCGCGGATCACGTCGGGGTCGATGTCGATGATCGACAGTTGCGCGCCGCGTGCCAGCGGCCCCTGGCTCGCGATCTGGCCGACGCGGCCGAAGCCGATGATCAGCACATTGCCCTGCAGGTTCTCGGCGGCATCGACGCCGTCGAGCGAGGCCGGCTGCGGGCGCGCAAAGCGCTTGCGCAGCACCAGCACCAGCGGCGTGAGCGCCATGGACAGCACAACGACGGCCGTCAGGTTGGCGCTGACCTCGGCGCTGATCACCTGCAGCTTGAGCGCTTCGGCAAACAGCACGAAGGCAAACTCGCCGCCCTGGGCCATCAGCACGGCGCGGTCGATGGCATCGGCATGCGTGCTGCGCGTGACGCGCGCCACGAGGTAGATGCACAGCGCCTTGGCCAGCATCAGCAGCAGCACGGCGGCGGCAATCAGCTGCCAGTTCGCGGCCACCACCTCGAGGTTCAGCGCCATGCCCACGCCGAGGAAGAACAGGCCCAGCAGCAGGCCGCGGAAAGGCTCGATGTCGGCTTCAAGCTGGTGGCGGAAGGTCGACTCCGACAGCAGCACGCCGGCGACGAACGCGCCCATGGCCATGGACAGGCCGCCCAGGTCCATGAGCAGCGCCGCGCCCAGCACCACCAGCAGCGCGGCGGCGGTCATGACTTCGCGCGCCTTGGACTTGGCCAGCACGCGAAACAGCGGGTTGAGCAGCCACAGGCCCGCGGCCACCAGCGCCGCCAGCGACAGCCCGGCCAGGCCTATGCGCTGCCACAGCGGCGTGGCCGGCGCGAGCGACGCATCGACGGGCGCGATGAAGGCCACGATGGCCAGCAGGGGCACGATCAGCAAATCCTCGAACAGCAGGATCGAGACCACGCGCTGGCCGCGCGGCGCATGGATGTCGCCGCGCTCGGCCAGCACCTGCATGACGATGGCGGTGGAGGTGAGCACGAAGCCCGCGCCGGCGATGAAGGCAATCTGCCAGGGGAACGCAAAGGCCACGCCGACGCCGGTCAGCAGCAGCGCGCTCAGGCCCACCTGCAGGCTGCCCAGCCCGAAGATCTGGCCGCGCAGGCTCCACAGGTGCGAAGGCTTCATCTCCAGGCCGATGATGAACAGGAACATCACCACGCCCAGCTCGGCCACATGGATGATGGTCTGCGGATCGTTGACCAGGCCCAGGCCGAACGGGCCGATGGCCAGGCCGCCGGCCAGATAGCCCAGCACCGCGCCCAGCCCCAGGCGCTTGAACAGGGGCACGGCAATCACCGCCGCGCCAAGCAGGGTGACAATGCTGATGAGTTGGCTGGCGTTGCCTTCGGTGGCCATGGGGATTTCCGCAATTCGATGCTGCGGTTTGTAACACAGGCCTGGCGCTGGGAAATGGTCCCACGGGCCCATGCCGGATTTTTTTAGCGGCTAAAAATTGCCGGTCGCGGCTGCGACGGCCGGCGCTGTCAGCGCGGTAGAGTGCTGCCCATGGACCTGCGCAATCTCCGCTACTTCATTGCCGTGCTTGAAGCCGGCAGCCTCTCGCGCGCCGCGGGCTCGCTGTATGTCGCGCAGCCGGCGCTCACGGCGCAGATCAAGAAGCTCGAAGCCGAGCTCGGCGCGCAGCTGTTCGAGCGCTCGCATGCAGGCGTCACGCCCACGCCTGCGGGCCTGCAGCTGTATGAGGATGCACGCCGCTTGTTGTCGGATGCCGATGCGCTGCGCGAGCGCATCCAGCGGCTGCCGCAGGGGCCCGAGGGCTCGGTGACGGTGGCGCTGCCGTTTCTGCTGGCCTCGCTGCTGCTCGGGCCGCTGCTGGCCGGGCTCAGGCGCAGCCATCCGCGCATCCGCGTGTTCGTGCTTGACGATCTGAGCCTGATGGTGCGCAAGGCGATGCTCGATCGCCGCGCCGATATCGGCATCCTGGTGGACACGCCGCAGCTCGAGCTGCTGCGCTGCCAGCCGCTGGCGCGCGAGTCGATCTATGTCTGCGGCCATGATGTCGATGGCACGGTGGCGCCGCTGCTGCGCGGCCCGGCGCCGCACGGGCCGTGGGAGATCGACTTCGCCGACGCGGCGCGGCTGCCGCTGGTGCTGCAGTCGCGGCGCTTTTCCAGCCGGCAGACCGTGGAGGAGGCCGCGAGCCGGCTGGGCATTGGCTTGAACGTGGTGCACGAGCATGACTCGGCGCGCGTGATCCGCTCGCTGTACCAGTGCGGCGCGGGCTTTACCTTCACGCCGGCCTGCACGCTGGCCGAAGGCCCGCACCAGGGCCGCAAGGACTGGATCGTGGCGCGCGTGGCGCGGCCGCAGCTGCAACGTGCCTATACGCTGGCCACGGCGGCGGACCGCGTGGCCGACGCCGCGACGCAGGTGGTGGCCGATGCGCTGCTGCAGGAAAGCCGGCGGCTGATCGAGGCCGGCATCTGGCAGGCTGAATTGCCGGACTGAGGCAAGCACCGCTGGCAAACGGCAGGGCATCAGATTTTTTGATGGGCTGGCATCAGCAAACGGTATTTCCTGCTCGGCGCCGACTTCGGTGACAGTGGCCTCACGCCCGGCCGCCATGGACCGGGCGACCACCAGGAGACCTATGCCGCAGTCCGCCCCCTTCATCGCCAATGTCGGCGAACTCGTCGCACGCAGTGCGCGCGCCCATGCCCGGCAGCTGGCTGTCACCAGCAGCACGCGCCGCCTGACCTATGCCGAACTGGAGCAGCGCTCCAACCGCCTGGCCAATGCCTTGCGCGGCATGGGCCTGGCGCGCGGCGACCGCGTGGGCATCTATCTGCCCAATTGCACCGAGATCGTCGAGATCGAGCTGGCCTGCTACAAGGCCGCGTTCATCAAGGCGCCGTTCAACGCACGCCTGTCGCCCGCCGAGGTCGGCGCGATCGCGGCCAACAGCGAGGCCACGCTGATCGTCACGACGGCCGAGCGCGCCGAGGCGTTCCGCGCGCATATCCAGGGGCCCATGCCGCGCCTGCTGCTGCTCGACGGCCCGGCGCAGTCGTCCTATGAAGCCGCGCTGGCGCAGGCCAGCGACGCGTTCACGCCCGAGCGCGTCACGGCCGACGAGGTGGCGGTGCTGCACTACACCTCGGGCTCGTCGGGCGTGCTCAAGGCCGCGATGCAGACCTTTGGCAACCGGCTCGCGCAGCTGCGCAAGTTCCTGATGCGCGCCGATGGCATGCGCAGCGGCCATCTGCTGGGCCTGGTCGGGCCGGTCACGCATGCCTCCGGCATGCAGCTGGTGCCGGCGCTGTGCAGCGGCGCGACCATCCGGCTGTTCTCGGGTTTCGAGCCCGGACGCTTCCTGGCCGAGATGCGCGCCGAGCGCGTCACGCACACCTTCCTGGTGCCGACCATGATCAACATGCTGCTGGCCGAGCTTGAAGGCCAGTACCGGCCACTGCCCGACCTGCTGCGCATGGGCTATGGCGCGGCGCCGATGGCGCCGGCGCGCATCCTGCGCGCAATGGATGTGTTCGGACCGGTGCTGTCGCAGGGCTACGGCGCGGGCGAGACCACCTCCGGCGTCTGCGGGCTGTCGGTCGAGGACCATTTGTTGGCGCGCGCCGCGATGCCCGAGCGCCTGGCCTCGTGCGGCCGGCCGTTTCTCGAATCGCTGGTGGAGATCGTCGACGATGCGGGCTTGCCCGTGGCGCCCGGCGAGATCGGCGAGATCGTGGTCAGCGGCCCGGATGTGTTTGCGGGCTACTGGCGCGCGCCCGAGCTCACGGCCGAGGTGCTCAAGAACGGCCGCTACCACACCGGCGACCTGGCGCGCGCCGACGACGAAGGCTATGTCTATATCGTCGACCGCAAGAAGGACATGGTGATCAGCGGCGGCTTCAATGTCTATCCGTCGGAGGTCGAGGCCGTGCTCTACCAGCACGAGGCGATTGCCGACGCCTGCGTGTTTGCGATTCCCGACGAGAAATGGGGCGAGGCCGTGGCCGCGCATGTCGTGCTCAAGCCCGGCCGCACGCCGGACGCCGCGGGCATCGACCGCTTCTGCGCGCAGCTGCTGGGCGGCTTCAAGCGGCCGCGCCATATCGAGTTCGTGCCGGCGCTGCCCAAGAACCCGAACGGCAAGGTGATGCGCAAGGCCATACAGGCCAGCTACTGGAGCGGCCACAGCCGCATGGTGAACTGAGGAGCACAGATGAAAAACGATGCAATCTCCGCCCTTCCCGAGCCGCTGTTCGATGTGCCTTTCGAGGGCTCGGCGCGCGCCGCCGACCTGATCGCACGCATCCAGGAATTCCTGTTTGGCGAGCTGGCAGCGCTGGCGCGCACGCAGGGCATCGACCACGAGCATGGCGCCGACCGGCAGCTGTTGCAGCAGGTCTGGAAGCGCTCGCAGGCGCTGGGCTTCTATGGCATGACCTTGCCCGCGGCCATGGGCGGGCTGGAGCTGCCGGTGCTCGACCAGGTGCTGATCAAGGAGGCGATCTACGCCAGCGGCTCGCCGTTTGCGCCGCATGTGCTGGGCGAGCTCAGCGGCCCGCCGCGCGTCGGCGCGCTGGTGCGCCATGCGACGCCGTATCAGCTGGCGCAGTTCATTGTCCCGGTGGCGCAGGCGGACAAGGCCATCTGCTTTGCGCTGACCGAGGCCGAGGCCGGCTCCGACGCGGGCGCGTTGCAGACGCGCGCGCTGCGCGACGGCGACGACTTCGTGCTTGACGGGCGCAAGCGCTTCATCTCGGGCGCGCCGTTTGCCGACTATGCGGTGCTGATGGCGTCCACCGCCAGCGACCCGGCGCAGCGCGAGATCACGGCCTTCTTTGTCGACCTGAAGTCGCCCGGCGTGCGCGTGGAGAGCGGCTACAAGACCATGGCCGGGCAGTCGCATACCGGCGACATCGTGCTCGAGGCCTGCCGCGTGCCGGCAGCCAATCAGATCGGCGAACAAGGCCGCGGCCTGGCGCTGGCGCTGGGGCGCATCACCGTCAACCGGCTGCTGCATTGCCCGGCGATGCTGGGGCTGGCGCAGCTGGCGCTGCGCGATGCGCGCGACTATGCGCGCCAGCGCCGCCAGTTCGGCCGCGCGATCGGCGAGTTCCAGGCCATCCAGCACCAGCTGGCCGACATGGCCACCGAGCTCAGCGCGGCGCGCGCGCTGATGCTCGGCACCGCGCGCCAGATCGATGCCGGCAGCGATGCGCGCGCCCAGGCCGCGATGGCCAAGCTGTTCTGTTCGGAGGCCGCGTTCCGCGTGGCCGACCGCGCGGTGCAGATCCACGGCGGCGAGGGCATCGTGCAGGGCCGGCGCGTGGAATTCCTGTTCCGCATGCTGCGCATGTACCGCGTGCTGACCGGCACCAGCGAGATCCAGCGCAACACCATCGCGCAGGAACTGCTGCGCGCCTGAGCCGCCACGCGGCGAGATTTCAAATACAACGACAGGAGACAAGCCAGATGACGAACCACACCTCGCTGCCGCGGCGGCACTTCCTGGGCCGCGGCCTGGCCGCCAGTTTGCTGCCCGCGCCGGCGCTGCTGGGCCTGTTGCCGGGGCAGGCCGGCGCGGCCCAGCCCTGGCCGGCGCGCCCGATCAAGTGGGTGGTGCCGTTTCTCGCCGGCACCGCGCCCGACACCACGGCGCGCATCCTGCACGAGGCGGTGGCGCGCGAACTGGGCCAACCGGTGATCATCGAGAACCGCGGCGGCGTGGGCGGCAACCTGGGCGCGCGCATCGTCGCCAAGGCCGCGCCCGACGGCTATACCTGGATCTATTCGAGCGCGCCCATGGCCGCCAGCATGCACATGTACAAGGCGCCGGGCTATGACGCGCTCAAGGACTTCCAGCATGTGATGGGCCTGACCAGTTCGGACATCGTGCTGATCGTCAACGCCGAGTCGAACATCCGCACGCTCGACGATCTGCTGGCGCAGGCGCGCCAGGCGCCGGGCAAGTTGGACTATGCCTCGGGCGGCGTCGGCACGCCTTCGCACCTGGGCGTCGAGTTGCTGCTGAGCGCGGTGCAGGTGCGCGTCACGCATGTGCCCTACAAGGGGGCGTCCGAGATCGTCAACGCCGTCATGGGCCGGCAGGTGGCGTTTGGCGCGCCGATCTTCTCGGTCGCGTATTCCAATATCCAGGCGGGCAAGCTGCGTGCGCTGGCGATTGCGGGCGCCCGGCGCAATCCCAAGCTGCCCGATGTGCCGACGCTGGCCGAACTGGGGGTGCGCGGCGTCGAACTCACTTCCTGGGGCGGGGTGTCGGTGCCTGCCGGCACGCCCGAACCCATCGTGGCGCGCATGCGCGCGGCCTTCGACAAGGCGCTCAGGCAACCGGCGGTGATTGCCGCGCTGGAGGAGCAGGGCGGCAATGTGACGCCCATGGATGGCGCGCGCTACCGCGAGGCGTTCAGCCGGGAGATGGAGGTCACGGCGGCGATGATGAAGCTGACCGCGCTCGAGCCGATGTAGCGGCGCCGCGCTGTAAGACAGGGGCGGCAATATGCGCATCTGGCGGCGTTATGGGACTGCGACTACAGGAGGAGGCTGCAGCAGCATGGAAAGTCGTCCTTTTGACAAAGCAAAGGAAATTCCATGGCTGCCAATGTTTCCGGAAAGAAAATCGCCGTTCTCGTCACCGATGGCTTCGAGCAGGTCGAGCTGACCGGCCCGAAAAAGGCGCTTGAAGCCGCGGGCGCGCAAGTCACCATCCTCGCGCCCAAGCCCGGCAGCGTCCAGGGCTTTCACCACACCGACAAGGGCGACAGCTTCCCCGTCGACGCCACGATCGGCGCGGCGAATCCCGAGGACTTCGATGCCGTGCTGCTGCCCGGCGGCGTGCAGAACGCCGATGCCTTGCGCGTCGACGAAGACGCGCGCGCCTTCGTCAAGCAGATCGCGGCGCAGGCCAAGCCGATCGCGGTGATCTGCCACGGCCCCTGGCTGCTGATCGATGCCGAGCTGGTCAAGGGCCGCACCCTGACCAGCTGGCCCAGCCTCAAGGTGGATCTGAAGAATGCCGGTGCGCAATGGGTCGATGCCGAGGTGCAGGTCGACCAGCAGCTGGTCAGCAGCCGCAAGCCTGACGACATTCCCGCGTTCAACGAGCAGTTCCTGAAGCTGCTGGGCGCGGCGGGCTGAGGCCACGGCCGCGCCTGAATGGCGCGGCGCCGCGCTGCGCCGCTGCTAGGGCAGCAGTGGCGCATGCTCGTCCTTGAGCACGCGCAGCACGAAGCTCGATTTGCTGTGGCGTATGCCCGGAATCTTGTAGAGCTGCTCGCGCAGCAGGCGTTCGTAGTCGCGCGTGTCCTTCACCGCGATGCGGATGAAGTAGTCATAGTCGCCCGAGACCAGATAGGCCTCCATCACCTCGGGAATCCGCGCCAGCACGCGGCCGAACTCGAACAGCGTCTCGTCGGTATGGCTCTCCAGCGTGAGCTGCACGATCACCGTGTCGCGGAAGCCCAGGCGCGCGCGGTCGAGCTCGATGCGGTACTGCTTGATCACGCCCTCGGCCTCGAGCCGCTTGATGCGGCTCCAGCAGGTGGTGGGCGAGAGCTTCACCGCCGCGCCGATCTCCTGCAGCGTGCGGCGCGAGTCTTCGAGCAGCTCGCGCAGGATGGCGAGATCGTGCTTGTCGAACTGAAGCGGTGGTTTTTCTTCTTCAAGCGCGTTTTTCCGAATGGTTTTCGACGTCGGCATGGTTTTCGCCCCGAAAAAAGAAGCCAATTTTGCTTCAAAAGCGGAAAAATCTGCATATGAAAACCGATACCCGCGAAAAACCACCGACCGCTCTCGCCACCGCTGCGGCCCACCCCGCGCGCAATGGCGCCGAGACCCTGCTCGATACCCTGGTGGCCTGCGGTATCGACACCATCTTCGGCTACCCCGGCGGCGCGGCGCTGCCGCTGTATGACGCGCTGCACGGCCAGCCCGCGATCCGCCATGTGCTGGTGCGCCACGAGCAGGCGGCGGTGCATGCCGCCGAAGGCTATGCGCGCAGCACCGGCCGCCTGGGCGTGGTGCTGGTGACTTCGGGGCCGGGCGTGGCCAACACCATCTCCGGCCTGCTCGATGCGATGAGCGATTCGGTGCCGCTGCTGTGCATCAGCGGCCAGGTCGCGAGCGGCGTGATCGGCACGCAGGCCTTCCAGGAATGCGATGCGCTGGGCATTTCGCGGCCCGTGACCAAGTGGAACCACCAGCCGCGCGCGGCCAACGACATTGCCGAGGCCGTGCGCGAGGCGGTGCGCATCGCGCTGGGCGGGCGGCCCGGGCCGGTGCTGCTGGACCTGCCCAAGGACGTGCAGCTGCAGCATGTCGATGCGCCCGCGCCCGCGCCGGCGCCGGCCATGCCCGCACGGCCGGCGCTGCCGGGCCGCGCCGCGCTGCAGGCCGCGGCGGCGCTGATCGCGCAGGCCCAGCGCCCGGTGCTGTATGGCGGCGGCGGGCTGATCAACGCCGGCGAGGCCGCGTGCGCCCGCTTTGCGGCATTGGCGCGCGACTGGCAACTGCCGACGACGCTGACGCTGATGGGCCTGGGCGCGCTGCCCGCCTCCGATCCGCTGCACCTGGGCATGCTGGGCATGCACGGCACGCTGGAGGCGAATCTCGCCATGCACCACGCCGACCTGATCATCTGCGTGGGCGCGCGCTTCGACGACCGCATCACCGGGCGCCTGAGCGACTTCGCGCCGGGCGCGCGCAAGATCCATGTCGACATCCATGCCGGCAATATCGGCAAGGTGATCCCGGTGGATGTGGCGCTGGCCGGCGACTGCGGCGCGGTGCTCGAAGCGCTCACGGCGCTGCTGCCGCCGCCCGCGCCGGCCGGGCGGCTCGCGCCCTGGTGGCAGCGCATCGACCACTGGCGCCGCGCCGACTGCCTGGCCTTCACGCCCGGCGCAACCACCATCCTGCCGCAGCAGTTGATGCGCGCCGTGCGCGCGCAGCTGGCCGGACGCGACGCGATTGTCGCGACCGATGTCGGCCAGCACCAGATGTGGGCCGCGCAGCACCTGGCCATCGAGCGGCCGCGGCGCTGGCTGACCTCGGGCGGCGCGGGCACCATGGGCTACGGCCTGCCCGCGGCGATTGGCGCGCAGATCGCGCATCCCGACAAGCCCGTGGTCTGCATCAGCGGCGATGCCTCGGTGCTGATGAACATCCAGGAGCTGTCCACCGCCGTGCAACATCAGACGCCGGTGAGGCTGGTGCTGTGCAACAACGGCTACATGGGCATGGTGCGGCAATGGCAGCAGCTCAACCACGGCAACCGCCTGAGCCACAGCTGGAACGCGGCGCTGCCCGATTTCGTCGCGCTGGCGCGCGCCTTCGGCTGGGGCGCGCGTCGCGTGGACGATGCGCGCGAACTCGATGCGGCGCTGGACGAATGCCTGGCCCATGACGGCCCGTTCTTTCTCGACGTGCAGGTCGCCGCGCAGCAGAACTGCTACCCGATGATGCCCGCGGGCCGCGGCCACCACGAGGTGATGCTGGCCGACGACCGCTGGTACTGCGAGCAGCCCTGAGCTGCGGCGCTGGCGCCTCAGGCGGCCGCGCGGCGCTGCGCCGTGAACAGGCTGCGCGTGAACTGCGCCAGCGCCTGGTCTCCGGGCATGGCCTGGGCCAACAGCGCCTCGGCGCGGCGCACATGGCCGGCCAGGATGCGCCGCGTGCGCGCCGGGCCGACCAGCGCCACCAGCGTCGGCTTGCCGATGTCCTGTTGGCAGTCCTTGCCCAATGCCGAGATGTCCATCTCGCCATCGGCCAGGTCGTCGGCGAGCTGGAAGGCCTGGCCCAGCGCCTCGGCGGCTTCGCCCATCATCTCCCGCGTGGCGCTATTGGCGCCGGCGGCCAGACCCGCGAGCTCGAAGGCCGCGGTGAACAGCGCGCCGGTCTTTTGCTGGTTGGTCTGCGCGATCTGCGGCGTGGTGCGCGCCGGGCCGCTGGCGTGCAGGTCGCGGTACTGGCCGCTCACCAGGCCATTGATGCCCACGGCCTCCGACAGCACGCCGACCATGTCGGTGCGCACCAGCGGCGGCAGCGCGCTGGCCGCGGCGGTGATGCGCCATGCGCCCGCGAGCAGCGCCACCGCCGCGAGCATGGCCACGTCTTCGCCAAACGCCACATGCACGGTGGGCTGGGCGCGGCGCAACCGGGCGTCGTCCATGCAGGGCAGGTCATCGAGAAACAGCGAGGCCGCATGCACCATCTCCAGCGCGCAGGCGGCGTCCAGCACATCGTCCGGCGCGATGCCGAAGCCGCGCGCGGCGAGCAGCAGCAGCAGCGGCCGCACGCGCTTGCCCGGAGCGAGCACGCCATAGCGCATGGCCGCGGCGACCGGATTTTCCTGCGCATCGGCGGCGGGCAGCAGCTGGCCCAGGCGTTCGTCGATGCGCGCGCGCAGCGCGGCGATCAGCCGTGCCTGCGCCTCGCCTGGCGGCAGGGCAGCGGTGGAGGAACAGGGCGGCAGGGCAAGCAACACGGGCATGGCGGTCAGGGCAGGGCACCGCCCAAGCAAAGCGGTCTTCGCACCTTAGTCAGAAAGCCGGGGCCGTGGCGGCCGGCGCCCGCAAGTAGCGCCTCCGTCCTACAGCCTTGCCAGACACAATAGCCAGGGACTGCTTCTGGTCCGCTGCCGCCGCGTCTCGACTCCATGCACCTTGCCTTCATCGTTCCCCCGTTCACCAGCCATGTGCGCGCGCTGGAGGCGCTGGCGTGCGCGCTGCTGAACCGGGGCCACCGCGTGAGCTGGCTGCAGCAGGCCGATGTCGCGGCGCTGCTGCAAGACCATCGCATCGGCTTCCAGGCCCTGGGCGCGGCCAGCCATCCCGCGGGCAGCCTCGAGGGCCTCGTCGCGCGCGCCGCGAATCCCGGCGGCCCGCTGGGCCTGCGCCGCGTGATCGGCGATGTCGCGGACAGCACCGACATGCTGTGCCGCGAGGCGCCGGCCTGGCTCGAGCAACTGGGCGTCGAGGCCATCGTCGCCGACCAGATGGAAGCCGCGGGCGGCATCCTGGCTGCCGGCATGGGGCTGCCGTTTGTCTCGGTGGCCTGCGCCCTGCCGGTCAACCGCGATCCGCGCGTGCCGCTGCCGGTGATGCCCTGGGGCTACGCCGTCGACGCGCGCGGCGTACAGCTCAACGCCGGCAGCACCCGCGTCTATGACTGGATGATGGGACGGCACGAGGCCGTGATCCAGCGGCATGCCGCGCGCTTTGGCCTCACGGGCCGGCGCACGCTGGCCGACTGCGTCTCGCCGCTGGCGCAGATCAGCCAGACCACGCCCGGCTTTGACTTTGCGCGCACCGCGCCCGCGCCGCGCCTGCACCATGTCGGCCCCTTGCGCGGGCCCGCGGCGCAGGAGGCGCCGCTGGCGCTGCCGCTCGATGCGGACCGGCCGTTTGTCTTTGCCTCGCTGGGCACGCTGCAGGGCGGCCGCCATGCGCTGTTCGAGCGCATCGCGCGCGCCTGCCGCGCCGAGGGCCTGCAATTGCTGATTGCGCATTGCGACCGGCTCAATGAAGCGCAGGCCGCGGCGCTGCTGCGTGCCGGCGCCACCGCCGTGACCGGGTTTGCGCCGCAGCGCGCCGCGCTCGCGCGCGCCGATGTGGTGGTGACGCACGCGGGCCTGAACACCGTCATGGACGCACTCGAAGCCGGCACGCCGCAGCTCGCCTTGCCGATTGCCTTCGACCAACCCGGCGTGGCGGCGCGCATCGCGCACGCCGGCACCGGACTCAAGCTGCTGCCGCCGCTCGCCGGTGTCAAGGCGCTGCGGGGCGCGCTGCGCCGGCTGCTGGACGAGCCGCACTTTGCCGAGCGCAGCCGCGCCCTGGGCCGCGAAATCGCGCTGGCCGGCGGCGTGGAGCATGCGGCCGATCTGACCGAAGCCGCGCTGCTGCCGCACCGGCCCTATCTGCGGCCCGCCCCGGCGGCGAAAAACCATGCCGTCGCGGCCCCTGTCTGAGATGCCGGGCCCGGGCGATCTCGACGCCGATCTGCTGCTGGTCGGCGGCGGGCTGGCCAATGGGCTGATCGCGCGGCGCCTGCGGCAGGCCCATCCCGGCCTGCGCGTGCTGCTGCTCGAAGCCGGCGCGGCGCTGGGCGGCAACCATACCTGGAGCTTTCACGGCGCCGATCTCACGGCCGCGCAGCGCGCCTGGATCGATCCGCTGGTCGTGCACCGCTGGCCCGCGCACGAGGTGCAGTTTCCCAGCTACCGCCGGCGCATCGAGGGCGAATACTGCAGCGTGACGGCGCAGCGCTTCGATGCGGTGTTGCGCGGCCAGGAAGGCCTGGCGGCGCGGCTGCATTGCGCGGTGGCGCGCGTGGCGCCGACCAGCGTGCGGCTGGCCGACGGCCGCAGCTTGCGCGCGCGCGCCGTGATCGATGCGCGCGGCGCGCCGCCCGCGCAGCTGGCGCTGCGCTTTCAGAAATTCCTCGGCCAGGAGCTGCGCCTGGCGGCGCCGCACGGCCTCACCGCGCCGCTGCTGATGGATGCCACGGTCGACCAGGTCGATGGCTACCGCTTTGTCTATGTGCTGCCGTTCACGGCCGACACCGTGCTGGTCGAAGACACGGTCTATGCCGATGGCGCCGAGCTGTCGCGCCAGCGCCTGCGCGGCCACATAGCCGACTATGTCGCGGCGCGCGGCTGGCGCGTGGCGGCGCTGCTGCGCGAGGAGGAGGGCGTGCTGCCCATCGCGCTGGCGGGCGACGCGCAGGCGCTTTGGGCCGGCGCGCAGGGCGTGCCCCAGGCCGGCCTGGCCGCGGCGCTGTTCCATCCGACCACCGGCTACTCCCTGCCCCAGGCCATGCGCCTGGCCGACCATCTCGCGGCGCTGCCGCGCAGCAGCTGGGATGATCCGGCCCGCGTCTTTGCCGCGCTGCGCGCGCATGCGCTCGCGCATTGGCGCAGCACCGGCTTCTTCCGCCTGCTCAACCGCATGCTGTTCCTGGCTGCGGCGCCGCCCGCGCGCCGCGCCGTGATGGAGCGTTTCTACGGCCTGCCCGCGCCGCTGATCGGGCGCTTTTACGCGGGCCAGCCGTCCTGGGCCGACAAGGCGCGCATTCTCTCGGGCCGCCCGCCGGTGCCCGTCACCGCGGCGCTGCGCGCCGCCCTTCTTTCCGTACCCGGCGCTGCCGGCGCGGCTTCTGCTTCTTCCCGCTCTCCCACGCCATGAACGTCTCTCATTCTTCGGGTCCCACGGCCGCCGTCATCGGCTCCGGCTTCGGCGGCCTGGCCCTTGCCATGCGGCTGCAGGCCGCGGGCGTGCGCACCACGGTCTTCGAATCGCGCGACAAGCCCGGCGGCCGCGCCTATGTCTACCACGACCAGGGCTTCACCTTCGACGCCGGCCCGACGGTGATCACCGATCCTTCGGCGCTCGAGGAGCTGTTCGCGCTGTCGGGCCGGCGCCTCGCCGACTATGTCGAGCTGCTGCCGGTGGCGCCGTTCTACCGGCTGTGCTGGGAGGATGGCACGACGCTCGACTATGCCAACGACCAGGCCGCGCTCGATGCCCAGCTGCGCGCGCTGTCGCCGCTCGACGTCGAGGGCTACCAGCGCTTTCTCGCCTATTCGCGCGCGGTGTTCGACGAAGGCTACCGCAAGCTTGGCACCGTGCCGTTCCTGCGCTTTCGCGACATGGTCGCGGCCGGGCCGGCGCTGGTGCAGCTGCAGGCCTGGCGCAGCGTCTACAGCCGCGTGGCGTCGTTCATCCAGGACGAGAAGCTGCGCCAGGTGTTTTCCTTCCATTCGCTGCTGGTGGGCGGCAACCCGTTCGAGACCAGCGCCATCTATGCGCTGATCCATGCGCTCGAACGCGAGTGGGGCGTGTGGTTTCCGCGCGGCGGCACGGGCGCGCTGGTGCAGGGCATGCGGCGCTGCTTCGAGGACATGGGCGGCACGCTGCACCTTTCGACGCCGGTGCAGCGCATCGAGGTCGAGGACGGGCGCGCCGTGGCCGTGGTCGCGGGCGGCGCGCGCCAGGCGTTCGACCAGGTGGCGTCGAATGCCGACGTGGTGCACACCTACGAGCGCCTGCTGGGCCATACCGCGCGCGGGCAGGCCGAGGCGCGGCGCCTCAAGGGCAAGCGCTTCAGCATGTCGCTGTTTGTCGTGCATTTCGGGCTGTCGCGGCCCCAGCCGCAACTGCAGCACCACACGGTGTGCTTCGGCAAGCGCTACCGCGAACTGATCCAGGAAATCTTCCACGGCAGCGCGATTCCCGAGGATTTCTCGCTCTACCTGCACGCGCCCTGCGCCACCGACGCGTCGCTCGCGCCGCCGGGCTGCTCCAGCCATTACGTGCTGGCGCCGGTGCCGCACCTGGGCAACGCTCCGGTCGACTGGGCGGTGCAGGGCCCGCGCCTGCGCGAGCGCATCTTCGACTATCTGGAAAAACACTATATTCCCGGGCTGCGCGAGACCCTGGTGACCAGCCGCATGTTCACGCCCGCGGACTTCGAGAGCGAACTCAACGCCCACCACGGCTCGGCCTTCTCGCTCGAGCCGGTGCTGACGCAAAGCGCCTGGTTTCGCCCGCACAACCGCGATGCCGAAATCCCGAACCTGTATATCGTCGGCGCGGGCACGCACCCGGGCGCGGGCGTGCCCGGCGTCGTGGGCTCGGCCAAGGCCACGGCCGGGCTGATGCTTGCCGAGGCAGCGCCATGACGGCCGCACAGGCCACCGGCGATGCGCGGCTCGTGGCGCATGGCACGGCTGCGATCCGCACCGGTTCGCAGAGTTTCGCCGCCGCCGCGCGGCTGTTTGCACCCGAGGTGCGCGAGAGCGCAGTCATGCTGTATGCCTGGTGCCGGCACTGCGACGATGTGGTCGATGGCCAGGTGCTGGGCCATGGCCAGCGCAGCGGGCAGCGCGGCGATGGCGCGGCGCGGCTCGCGCAATTGCGCGCGGCGACGCGGCGCGCCTGTGCCGGCCAGCCCGGCGACGATCCGGTCTTTGCGGGCCTGGCCGAGGTGGTGCGGCGCCACCGCATCGACGCGGTGTATTTCGAGCACCACCTCGACGGCTTTGCGATGGATGTCGCGGACCAGCGCTATGCGACGCTGGACGACACGCTGGCCTACTGCTGGCGCGTGGCCGGCGTGGTCGGTGTGATGATGGCGCAGGTCATGGGCCGCAGCGACGCGGCCACGCTGGACCGGGCCTGCGACCTGGGCATGGCGTTCCAGCTCACGAATATCGCGCGCGACGTGGTCGAGGATGCCGCCATCGGCCGCATCTATCTGCCCGCCGACTGGCTGGCCGCCGAGGGCCTGCCCGCCGATGCGGCGTTGGCCGAGCCGCGCCACCGCGACGCACTGGCGCGCGTGGCGCGGCGGCTGGTGCAGACGGCCGAGCCGTATTACGACGCGGCACTGGGCGGATTGCCGGCGCTGCCGCTGCGCTCGGCCTGGTCGATTGCCACCGCGCGCAGCGTCTACCGCGCCATTGGCCGCAAGGTACAGGCGCGCGGCGCGGCGGCGTGGGACCGGCGCGCGCGCACCAGCCGCGCGGAAAAACTGGTCTCGGTCGCGGGCGCCGCGGGCCAGGCGCTGGCGTCGCGCCTGCGCCGGCCGCAGCCGCGCGGCGCGCAGCTGTTCCAGCGCCCGGCCTGAGGCCTCAGCCGCCGGGCGTGCGCCGCTGCTGGCGCTGGCGCTGCACCTGCTGCAGCCGCTGCTTCAGCCGCTCGGGCGCGGGCGCCCAGAGAAAGCCAAACGACACACAGCCCTCGCGTCCATGCACCGCGTGGTGCAGGCGGTGCGCCTGGTACAGGCGCTTGAGATACCCCGAGCGCGGCACCCAGCGCCAGGGCCAGCGCTTGTGCACCAGCCCGTCGTGCACGATGAAGTAGAGCAGGCCGTAGAGCGTCATGCCCGCGCCGACCCACTGCAGCGGCCAGCGCCCCGAAGTGCCCAGCGCAATCAGCACGATGGCCACGCCCGCGAACACCGCTGCATACAGGTCGTTCTTCTCGAACCAGCCGCCCGCGGGTTCGTGGTGCGAACGGTGCCAGCCCCAGCCCCAGCCATGCATGATC
The DNA here is from genome assembly GCF_013363755.1 of Comamonas antarctica. Taxonomy (NCBI): domain Bacteria; kingdom Pseudomonadati; phylum Pseudomonadota; class Betaproteobacteria; order Burkholderiales; family Comamonadaceae; genus Comamonas; species Comamonas antarctica. The sequence continues at coordinate 399,340 of NZ_CP054841.1, read as the reverse complement.
CAGCGGTGCGCGGCCCAGGCAAACACCTCCATGCCGGCGACGGTGGCCAGCACGATGCCAAGCGATGCAAGAGGGGTGTTCATGGGGCAAGGGGCGCAGCGGCCTGCGCGTGACGGCATTAAATGCCCATGCTAACCCGGAAGCCGCAGCGCGGGCCGCGAACTGTGGCGACAATCCGCAGCATGCGCTATGAACTGACAGACCTTCGGCTCTTCCTGGAAATCGCCCAGGCCCGCAGCCTCACCGCCGGCGCGGCGGCGCTGTTCACGACGCCGTCGGCCGCGAGCTACCGCCTCAAGAACCTGGAGCAGGCGCTGGGCACGCCGCTGTTCGTGCGCACGCCGCGCGGCATGGAACTGACCCCGGCAGGCGATGCCGTGCTGCTGCACGTGCGCGAGATGTTCGAGGGCATAGAGCGCATGCAGGGCGAAGTCAGCCGCTTCATCTCGGGCCTCAAGGGCCATGTGCGCCTGGTCGCCAACAGCAGCTCGCTCAACGGCTTCGTCACCCAGACCCTGGGGCGCTTTCTGGTGGCCTATCCCGGCATCGATGCCGAGGTCGAGGAGCGCCAGAGCGAGGACATTCCGGCCGCCGTGCTGGCGCGCGAGGCGGATATCGGCATCTTCGCGGGCGACACCCAGGTGCAGGGCCTGCGCGTGCAGCCGTATGCCACCGAGCGCCTGGTGCTCGTGACGCCGCGCGAACATGCGCTGGCGGCGCAGCGCAGCATCCGCCTGGGCGCGGCGCTGGATTTCGACTTCGTCTGCATGAGCCGCAGCAGCAGCAACTTCCTGTTCCTGCGCGATACCGCCGCGCGGCACGGGCGCGCGCTGCGCACCCGGCTGCATGTGCATGGCTTCGAAGCCGTACTGGCGCTGGTGGCCGCGGGCGTGGGGGTGGCGCTGGTGCCCAGCAGCGTGCTCGCGCACCGCCAGCAGGCGCAGCAGGTGCAGGTCGTCGAGCTGGACGAGCCCTGGGCGCTGCGCAAGCTCCACCTGGCGGTGCGCGCGGATGCGCGGTTTCCGAACTTCATCGACGCCTGCCTGAAATTCCTGCTGGACGACCCGGTGGTCGCCGCGACCCGCGCGCCGCCGCCGTAGCGCCGCGGCGCCGGGCCGCGTGGCCGCTAGCCGCACGGCCGCTCGCCGCGTGCGTCCAATTTCCACGAACGCGGCCTGCAAATATCGCCAATTGACCCCCTGTGCGCGCGCTCCAAGAATGCAGCCATGTTTTGGAGATGCAATGCTTGCTGATGCGCTGGAAGGGGTCCGGGTCGTGGATTTGTCGCGAATCCTGGCGGGGCCGTGGTGTACCCAGAATCTCGCCGATCTGGGCGCCGATGTACTCAAGGTGGAACGCCCGCAGACCGGCGACGACACGCGCAGCTGGGGCCCGCCCTTCGTCGAGGGCGCGCAGGGCGAGAAGGTCGCGGCCTATTTCCTCGCCTGCAACCGCGGCAAGCAGTCCGTGACGCTGGACTTCGCCCAGGCGGCGCAGCGCGCATGGCTGCTGCGCCAGATCCAGGATGCGGACGTGCTGGTCGAGAACTACAAGGTCGGCACGCTGGCGCGCCATGGCCTGGACTACGCGAGCCTGGCGCAGCTCAATCCCCGGCTGATCTATCTGTCGATCACCGGCTTTGGCCAGAGCGGCCCGTTCGCGCACAAGCCCGGGTACGACTACATCTTCCAGGGCATGGGCGGGCTGATGGGCTATACCGGCATCGCGCCGGGCGAGGCCGGCGCCGGGCCGATGCGCACCGGCGTGGCGGTGGTGGACCTGATGACCGGCATGTATGCGACCAGCGCCGTGCTGGCGGCGCTGGTGCAGCGCGCGCGCACCGGCCGCGGCCAGCATCTCGACATCGCCTTGCTCGATGTGGCCGTGGCGATGAATGCCAACCAGGCCGCGAACTATCTGGTGTCGGGGGAGAACCCGGGCCGCATCGGCAACACCCACCCCAATCTCGCGCCCTACGAGGTGTTTGAGTGCGCGGACGGCCACATCATCCTGGCGATCGGCAATGACCGGCAGTTCGCCGCCTTCTGCACGCTGGTGCAGTCGGACTGGCATCTGCGGCCCGAGTTCGCCACCAATGCCGCCCGCCTGACGCACCTGCGCGAGCTGCGGCCGCTGCTGCGCGCCGCGCTCGCGCCGCGGGCCGTGGCCGAACTGGGCGCGGCGCTCGATGCGAACGGCATCTCCTGGGGAAACATCCACACGCTGGAGCAGGTGTTCCAGCATCCGCAGGTCCAGCACCGGCAGATGCTGCAGACCGTCGCGCACCCGGATCTGGGCAGCCTGCGCCTGGTGCGCAACCCGATGCTGGCGCCGGGCACGCACAAGCCGGTGGCGCCGCCGCCCACGCTCGGGCCGGCCGCGCTGGCCGAGCTGCGGCCCGCCTGAAACCGCGAAGCGCCCGGCTGCGCCGCGGCCATCGCGCGGCGCGGCAAAAAGAACTTTAAAAGGAGACTGGAATGAAGCGTTTGAAATCCCTGTTGTCGCTGGCGCTGTGCGCCGCGGCGCTGCCCACGGCGCACGCCCAGGGCAGCGCGTCCTATCCCGAGCGGCCGATCCGGCTGATCGTGCCCTATGCGGTGGGCGGCGCCACCGATGTGATCGGCCGCGTGATGGCGCGCTATCTGGGCGAGGCCGTGGGCCAGTCCATCGTGGTCGAGAACCGCCCTGGCGCGGGCGGCAGCACCGGCTCGCAATATGCGTCCAAGCAGCCCGCCGATGGCTACACGCTGGTGATGATGGTCGAGAGCTCGCACGCGGTGAACCCGAATGTGTATGCCAAGCCGCCCTACGATCCGGTCAAGGATTTCACGCCGATCACCAACATCGCCAATGTGCCCGGCGTGATGGTGGTGAACGCCGCCGCGCCGTTCAAGACCGCCCAGGAGGTGATCGAGGCGGCACGCGCAAATCCAGCCAGGCTGAACTATGGATCGTCGGGCAATGGCGGGCTGAGCCACCTGAGCGGCGCGCTGTTCGGCAGCACCACCAAGACGCAGCTCACGCATGTGCCCTACAAGGGCCTGGGCCCGGCGCTCAACGACCTGATGGCCGGCCAGATCGATGTGGTGTTCGACAACATGCCCTCGTCGGGCGCGCTGATCGCGGGCAGGCAGTTGCGCGCGCTGGCCGTGTCCAGCCCCCAGCGCCTGGCCCAGTTGCCGCAGGTGCCGACCTATGCGGAAGTGGGGCTCAAACCCATGAACGACATGTCGTGGTACGGCCTGGGCGCGCCCGCGGGGCTCGACCCCGTGGTGCTGAAGAAACTGGCCGCGGCCGCCAAGACGGCGCTGGAAAACCCGGCGCTGGTCAAGACCATAGAGCAGCAGGGCGCGCTGGTGGACTACCAGACGCCGCAGCAGTTCCGCGCCACGGTGGAAAAGTCCAACCAGGCCTGGGCGCGTCTCATCAAGGACATCGGCTTTGAAAAACTCTGAAGGAAGCGCCATGCATTCGCAGATCAGCTATCCCACTCCCACCACGGCGGTGCTGACCATCACCGATGCCGGCGTGCTCAATGTGCTGGGCACGCCGGTGATCCAGAGCCTGATCCAGACGCTGGGCGAGCTCGCGCAAAACCCGCAGCTGCATTGCCTGGTGCTGCGCGGCTCGGGCGCGCGCGCCTTCATTGCCGGCGCCGACATCAAGGAACTGGCGAGCTTGACCGCGGCCAGCGGGCGCCGCTTCATCGGCGCGCTGCGCGACCTGTGCAACGCCGTGCGCCACTTCCCGGTGCCGGTCATCGTGCGCCTCGAAGGGCATACGCTGGGCGGCGGCCTGGAGCTGGCCATGGCCGGCGACCTGCGCATCGCGGCCGACACCGCGGTGGTCGGCATGCCGGAGGTCAAGGTCGGCATTCCCTCGGTGATCCATGCGGCGATGATGCCGGCGCAGATCGGCACCACGCGCGCGGCCTGGCTGCTGCTCACGGGCGAGAACATTGCCGCCACCCAGGCGCAGCAATGGGGCCTGATCAACGAATGCGTGCCCGCGGATCAGCTCGATGCCCGCATCCTGGAAGTGGCGGCCGGGCTGGCGCAGATCGGGCCGGTCGTGCTGCGCCAGCAAAAACGCCTGCTGCGCCGCTGGGAACGCATGGCGCTCGATGCGGCCGTCGATGACAGCATTGCCGAGTTCGGCGCGGCGTTCGACACCGGCGAGCCGCAGCACCACATGCAGGCCTTTTTGCAGCGCAAGCAGGCCGCAGCCCGGAACCGCTGACGAGCCTGGGGCGGCCATCGCCCGCAGCCGCGCGGGACCAGGCGGCGGCAGGCGGGCGCCCGATGGGTGAGAAGACGGCGCTGGCCTTCAATGTCGGCGCGCCGTCGATGCCGCCCTCGCAGGCGCTGAACTGCATCTTTCCGCCCAGCTGGCATGGTCATCAAGCACCAATGCAGAGCAGAGTAATGTATTTGCCATTTACAGCTGCGTGGCAACGCCTTGTTGCTGGATTTTCACGCGAAGACAGCAGGGGCGCTCAAGCAAGTTGGCCCCGGAAAGGTTTGAATGGCGCAATATCTCTATGCCGATGTGATTGAAGACTTCGTCTTATATTTTTCTGTAATCAAGAGAAGGACAATTTGCCGAGTGTGTGCCATTGTTTGTAGCGTTATTGGCGCTATTTGATAATTTTTGTGGAGGCACTAAAATGGGACAACATGTACTGAATTTCAGCATAAATACCGATTATGCAACCCCAGAAAAGGATACAGTTGTCGAGTTGCATATGGCGTTGAGCATTCCCTTTGGCGATCTGTAGAAGTTACAAAACTGGTTGCAATGCAACGACTGGGCGTCTGCCAGGCAGTATCTGACTTCAAAGTATCCTGAACATCGAAAGTGTCTCGAAGACTGGATGGCTGGGAGTGAAGCCAGAAGTCTGGAAAGAGAAAAACACAAGCTCATGGTGGCTGCTTAAGGGAAGCTTCAGGATGGCCTGGTCTTGAGTCAATATTGATTATGTCGTTGCGTAAGGTCCAATGGATACTGCGCGAAATCAACCGACTTGATTCCAATCAACCCATGCCTGAGCGGAACCTTGCGGCGCAAGAAATGGGAAGAAATACTCGACACTTGCTTTCCGGATAGAGGCACAGGCTTCGATGCTTCCATTTTCGCAACTCGACGCTGTCCGCGCAGTCTTCGCCAGGCAAATCCTGGCGCTGGCCAATGCGTCGGAAAACAAACGCCTGGAGCAGGCCTTTGCAAGCATTGCGCGCGAGCGATTCCTGGGCGCAGATCAATGGCAAATTCTTACGCCATGGAATGGCTATACGGCGCTGCAGGAGAATGATCCCGCATTGATCTATCAGGATGTCGTCATTGGTCTTGACCCAGAGCGTGGGGTCAACAATGGCAGTCCCGTGCTCCATGCGCGATGGATGAATGCCATGCAGCCGAAGGCGGGCGAAATTGTGGCTCACATTGGAGCGGGGGCGGGCTACTACACGTCCATTCTGGCGCAGCTCGTCGGCCCCACGGGCAAGGTGCTGGCGGTGGAATGCGATGAAAAGCTGGCTGCCCGGCTGGAAATCAATCTCGCTGCTGCTGCCAATATCGAGGTCATTCGCGCCGATGGCGCTTCGCAGCCGGAATGTCCCGTCGATGCTGTTTACGTCAATTACGGCGTGGCTCGCCCTGCTGGCCGCTGGCTTGAAAATCTCAGGCCGGCGGGGCGGCTGGTTTTGCCGCTCGGTGTACCGCAGATGCATGCCACTTTGCGGGTACGCGTCGTCAGGCATGGTATCGGCTTGATGGTCACGCGAAAGAATACCGGTTTCGCGGCAATGTCCCTGGGCGAGGCGTCGTTCCTGTTTGCACATGGATTGCCGCGACCTGATGCGGACATTGACGCACTGCGCAAGAGTCTCGCAACCGGGCAGGACCGTCGCATTCGCAGCCTGATCTGGCGGAAAAATGCGAGCGGCTCCGCCTGGTTTGAGGGCCAAGACTGGGCGCTGTCATTCGACGAACCGGCTTAGGCAGCGTTCGCGGCATCCGGCAGGCTCGCGGCGCGCCGCCGGGCGGAACCACTACCCCATTCTGACTGGCGCGAAAGCGCAAGAACGGTGAAATGGTCCTGTGCGGCGGTGTCTGGGATTCCCTGCCCGCGGGCTGCGTGGTGGCGGATGGCCGCTACTGCGTCGAGCAGCTGAAGCTGGCCGCCAGGTTGACGTCGCCGCTGCCGTTGTAGCGCGGGTAGCCCGGGTAGTCGCACAGCGGCCGGGTACGGCCGGGCACGCCCACCGTATCAGTCACGGTCTGGTTCGGTGGCAGCGTGCTTTTCTCGACCCAGTTCTCCAGCGTCGACAGCGAGTCCCAGGAGGCATTGAAGACGGTGCTGACCGCATGCCCATAGCCCGGGATCTCGTAGTAGCGCAGGAAGCTGTCGGCGCGCGCCTGGCCCATGGCTGCGCGCACGCGGTCGACGTATTGCGCGGTGGCGCGCGTGCTGACCAGCGCATCGCCCGTGCCATGCGCGATCAGCATCTTGCCGCCCTTGGCCTGGAAGGCCGACAGGTCGGTCTTGTTGACGTCCTGCAGGCCGCTGAGTTCGCTGATGCGCGCCTGCCACGGGCCAGGGTTTTGCGGGTCCAGCGTCAGCGCATTGAAGCTCGCGTCGCGCGTCACGAAAAAGCGCACCCACTGGTCCCAGAAGATGCTGCCGTAGGGCGCGCCGACCGGCATCGGGCTCGCCGGCTGGAGCGTGCCCATGGACAGGAAAGTGACGGTGGTCTGCAGCGGGCTGGCGTTGGGAATGCCGAAGTCCGTGCCCCAGGTGTTGAAGCCCGGGTACTGGGTTTCGCCGCTGGCCAGCGGGTAGCCGAACGTGATCGGCGTGTTGATGACGTTGAACGCCGCGATCTGCGCGTCGGACAGGCAGCTGTCGCCGGTGTCCGCGCCGCCGGCGCAGCGCAGCGGCGCGCCGTTGACGCTCGCGGTCGCCGGGTTGAAGACCGCGTTGCAGGAGCGGATGTCGCTGATCAGCCCGTCGGCCACGCCGTCGAGCGCATCGCAGGCCTGCATTGCCGCGTCATAGAGCTGCTTGCGCTTGGCCGGGTTGGCATAGGCGCCGGGCTGCGCCAGCGCGCGCGTGATGCGGCCGAACTGCAGGTCGAGGCTCGCGGCCGCGCCCGCGGGGTACAGCGAAATCACGCCGTCCCAGTCCTGCGGCCACTTCTGCGCCACGGCCAGCGCCTCGCGCCCGCCCGTCGAGCCGCCGGCAAAATAGGCTTTTGATGGCGCGCCCGCGGCGTAGCGCGCCTTGATGATCGCCACGGCCGTGTCGCGCGTCTTCTTCAGCGCCTCGCCGGAGAAATTCCTCACGGCCTCGTCGTTGACGCCAAACGATCCGTCCTGGCTGCCCAGCGCGCCGGCCTGGTGGCCGGAGTCGCTGGCGAAGGTCGCATAGCCGCGGCCCAGCGGCGTGGCCTGGGCGGTGGGGCCGGCAGGCACGTTGCCGGTGACGGCCGGAATCAATCCGTTGTAGCCGCCGCCGCCGAACATCAGCGCCTTGTTGTTCCAGGTGGTGGGCAGCGCCACCTGCAGCAGGATCTTCGGCGCCGCCGGGTCGACCGGCGAGATCGCCGCGCTCACGCGGCAGAACTCGGGCGTGGCCGTGGCACCGCTGCCGGCCGCGGCCACCGTGGTGGCGGCCGTGACCAGCGCCCCCGTGGTGGGCAAACCGATATCGGCGGCCGCAATCGCCATGCCGTTGAGGTCGGCGCAGGCCTTGGGCTGGGGCGCGGGGGGCGGGGCCGGGTCGCTGCCGCCACTGCCGCCGCAGCCCACAAGCACGGCCGTGGCCGACAAGGACAGCCACCAGGCCAGGGGTCCGGGAACGCGCGCAATGGGTCGCATATCGTCTCCTTCGGTTGCTCAACTGCAGCACAGTGTCGGCAAGCGGCCTGGCGTGGTCCATCCACGTTTGTCCCTACCTATTTGGTAGCTCACGCGCCGTGTTCGCGCTGCCAGCGCCACAGCGTCGAGCGGCTCACGCCCAGCTGCCGCGCCGCGGCCTGGCGGTTGCCGCCCTGGGCCGCGAGCGCCGCGGCCACGCGCGCCGCGTTCAATGCGCCGCCACCGGCCGGTTCGGCATTGGCGTCGGCAAACAGCTCCGGCAGGTCATGCGCCAATTCGTCGTAGCGGATGTCGTCAAGGCGCTCGAACTGCATCAGGAACACCGCGATGCGCTCGCCCAGATTCTCCAACTCGCGGATATTGCCCGGCCAGTCGTAGGCGCGCAGCCGCGCCAGCAAGGGCGCGAGCGCGCGCGCCGCGTCGAGCGGCGTGCCCAGGCGCTGCAGGCAGCGCGCGACCTGCGCCAGGGCCAGCGGCGCGATGTCCTCGCGGCGCTCGCGCAGCGGCGGCAGCGGCAGGCGCAGCGTGTTGAGGCGGTAGAACAGGTCCTGGCGAAAGCGCCGCTCGGCAATCATGCCCGGCAGCGGCTGGTGCGTGGCGGCAATCACGCGCACGTCGACTGGAATCGCGCCGGTCGCGCCCAGGCGCGTGATCTCGCGCTCCTGCAGCACGCGCAATAGCCGCGTCTGCAGCTGCAGCGGCATGTCGCCGATCTCGTCGAGAAACAGCGTGCCGGTATGCGCGGCCTCGAACAGCCCGCGCTTGCCGCCGCGCCGCGAGCCGGTGAACGCGCCTTCCTCGTAGCCGAACAGTTCGCTCTCGAGCAGCGCTTCGGGAAACGCCGCGCAGTTGACAGCCACGAACGGCCGTCCCGCGCGCAGGCTGTCGTTGTGGATCGACTGCGCAAACAGCTCCTTGCCGACGCCGCTCTCGCCGACGATCAGCACCGTGAGATCGGTGCGCGCAAAGCGCCGGCCGGTTTGCACGGCACGCAGGAAGGCCGGGCTCTGGCCGATCAGGTCGCCAAAGCGGTGGCGCGCGGCGTTCTGGCGCCGGCCCTGCTGGATGCGCAGCCGCGTGTCGGCTTCCTGGATCGCGCGCGCGTCGTACAGCGTGAGCGCGGCGCCGACGATCTCGCCGTGTTCGCGGATCGGCGTGCGGTTGACCACCCAGTCGCGCTGCGCGAAGCGCTGCACGACGGCGCGCTCGACCTGGCCGCTGTCGAGCGTGGCCTGCAGCGACAGCTCGGGCTCGATGCGCTCGAGCCACTCGCCGATCGGCCGCGCATGCGCGGGCCCGAGCAGCTGCTGCATCGGCGGGTTGACGGCGATCACGCGGTTGTCGCGGTCGACGGCCAGCACCGCCTCCTGCAGGTTGTGCAGCACGCTGTTGAGCTGTTCGTAGCGCCCGGCTTCCAGGCGCGCGACGCGCGCGAGTTCGAGCGCGTCCTCGAAACCCTTGCGCACGCTGGCCAGCGAATAGGCCAGCAGCCCATGCAGGCCGGCCTGCTCGGCGAGTTCGACCACCAGGCTCGATCCGACGATCACCTCGAAGCCCGCGCGCCGCAGCTGTTCGAAGCGCTGGCGCGCATCGTCGGGCGTGCGGTAGGCATGCTGCATGACCTCGATGTTGAGCAGGTCCTTGACCTCATCGAGCTCGGGAATCGTCTGGCCGTACATCACCACGCCGACGCGGCTGGAGATGCGCCGCGCCTGGATCAGCGCCTGCAGCAGATCGAAGCCCGTGAGCTGAATGGTGGCCACGGGCGCCTGCAGGCCGGCGCGCAGGATGCTCGCGTTCGAGCCGGCGCTGACGAAGGCATCGACCAGGCCGCGCTCGAGCCGGTCGCGCGCAATCGCCAGCGCATCGCCAAAAGTGCCATCCAGCACCTCGATCTCGGCGCGGCCGGTGTATTCGGCAACGACTGGCATGGCAAAGCCGCGGATCTGCCGGTAGCTCACGAAGCACAGGCGCGGCAGGCCGCCGCTGCGCGCGGAGGCCGGGAAAAACGGGGCAGGGCGTTGGCTGGACATGTTGCATTGAAACATATTCTTGTTTCAGCGCTGTCGCAGTGCGACGCCCTGCGTTCACCGCTGGACTGCCGATCCATGGAAAATCAAGCACTTGCACGCATTCGACGGCCTGGCCCGGCTCTTGCAAAGAACCAGCATTGGCGAAACTTCGAAAGAGATTGAACGTGGCACTCGAACACATCACCGTGCTGGATTTGACGCACATGCTGTCGGGCCCCTATGGCACCATGCTGCTCGCCGACCTGGGCGCGCGCACCATCAAGGTCGAGCCGCCGGGCAGCGGCGAAGGCACGCGCCGGCTGCTGGAAAACGACCCGCATTACTCGCGCGACGGCATGGGCGCGTACTACCTCACGCTCAACCGCAACAAGCAAAGCGTCTGCGTCGACCTGAAGAGCGCCGCCGGCAAGGCGGTGTTTCTCGACCTGGTGCGCAAGGCCGACGTGGTGTTCGACAACTTCAGCGTTGGCGTGACCGAGCGGCTGGGCATCGACTACGCCGCGCTGTCGGCCGTCAACCCGCGCATCATCACCTGCTCGGTCACCGGTTTCGGCCAGACCGGGCCGCAGACCCAGCGCCCGGCCTTCGACCAGGTGGTGCAGGCCATGGGCGGCGGCATGTCGATCACCGGCACGCCCGAAACCGGCCCGACGCGCAGCGGCATTCCGATTGGCGACCTGGGCGGCGGCGTGTTCGGCGCGATGGGCGTGCTGGCCGCGATCGTCGAGCGCGACCACACCGGCCGCGGCCAGCATGTCGACATCTCGATGCTCGACGCGCAGATCTCCCTGCTCAACTACATGGCCACCATGCACCTGCTGTCGGGCCATGTGCCCGAGGGCATAGGCAACGGCCACTTCGTGCACGTGCCCTACAACAGCTATCCCACGGCCGACGGCCACGTGATCATCGCCTGCATCGGCGACCCGTTCTTCGAGCGCTTCGTCGACTTCATCGACCTGCCGGCGCTGCGCAAGCCCGAGTACCGCCAGCAGCCGGTGCGCCTGGCGGCCAAGGCCGAGATCGATGCGCTGGTCAGCGCGGCGCTGCGCCAGCAGCCGACCGCGCACTGGCTCGAGCGCCTGCGCGAGGCGCGCATTCCCTGCGGCCCGGTCAACAACTTCGAGCAGGCCCTCAACGACGCGCAGGTGCTGGCACGCGACATGGTGGTCGAGGTCCCGCTCAAGAGCGGCGCCAGCGTGCGCATGCCGGGCAACCCGATCAAGCTCTCGGGCGCGGACAAGGGCCGCGCCTTCACCCGCCCGCCGGCGCTGGGCGAGAACACGCGCCAGGTGCTGGGCGAGTTCGTCGGCTATACGCCAGCGCAGCTCGAAGCGCTGCAGGCCGAAGGGGCCATTGCATGAGCGCGCAGTTACAGGAGCAGATCCACATCACCGATGTCGCGCCGCGCGACGGCCTGCAGAACCAGGCCATCCATCTGGCCACCGCCGACAAGCTGCGGCTGATTGAATTGCTGGTCGATGCCGGTGTCGCCAGCATCGAGGCGGCCAGCTTCGTCTCGCCCAAGGCGGTGCCGCAGATGGCCGATGCCGCCGAGCTGCTGCCGCAGGTGCAATCGCGCTTTCCCGCGCTGCGCACCTCGGTGCTGGTGCCCAATCTCAAGGGGCTGGAGCGCGCGCACGCGGCCGGCGCGCGGGAGATTGCCGTCGTGCTCTCGGCGTCCGAGACCATGAACCGCAAGAACATCAATATGGGGCTGGACCAGGCCTGCGAGGTCAGCGAACAGACCCTGGCCGCGGCGCGCGCGCTGGGCTTGCGCACGCGCGCCTATGTCGCCGTGGCCTTCGACTGCCCGTTCGAGGGCGCGACGCCGCTCGATGCCGTGCTGCGCCTGGCGGCGCGCATGCATGCCGCGGCGGCCGACGAGATCGTCATTGCCGACACCATCGGCTCGGCCGCGCCGGGCCAGGTCAAGCAGCGCCTGGGCGCGCTGCGCGGCGTGGTGCCGGTCGAGCGCTTGGCGGTGCATTTCCACGACACGCGCGGCATGGGCGTGGCCAATGCCTGGGCCGCGCTCGAAGCCGGCGTGCGCCGCTTCGATGCCAGCGTCGGCGGCATCGGCGGCTGCCCGTTCGCGCCCGGCGCCGCCGGCAATGTGGCCACCGAGGACCTGGTGCTGATGGCCGAGCTCAGCGGCTTCGCCACCGGCATCTCGCTGCCGGGCCTGGTTGCGGCCGTCGATTTCGCGCAGGACCGATTGCAGCGGCCGCTGGGCGGACGCGCCATCACCTGGCTGCGCCGCCCGCGCAGCTGATATTCCCCCGCCATAGAACACATAAACCGGAGACAAGCATGGCAACGCACTTCAACCTTTCCCATCCCAACCGGCGCGAGCTGCTGGCCGGACTCGCGTCGATGGCCGCCGCCGGCGCCAGCGCAAGCGCCTGGGCCCAGGGGCCGGCCAGATACCCGGCCAAGCCCGTGACGCTGGTCGTGCCGTACTCGGCCGGCGGCGGCACCGACATCGTCGGGCGCCTGGTCGCGCAGCGCCTCACCGAGCTCTGGGGCCAGTCGATGGTGGTGGAAAACCGCAGCGGCGCCAACGGCGTGATCGGCTCGAGCAGCGTGGCGCGCGCCGCGCCCGACGGCCACACGCTGATGCTGGTGGTGGGGTCGCACGCGATCAACCCGGTGCTGATGAAGTCGCTGCCTTACGACACCGACAAGGCCTTCACGCCGATCACCAACATCGCGAGTTCGCCCTCGGTGCTGGTGGTGCAGGCCAATGGCCCCTACAAGACGCTGCCCGAGCTGCTGGCCGCGGCGCGCAAGGAGGAACTGGGCTGCGGCTATTCCGAGGGCCTCACGCGCCTGACCGGCGAGCTGATCCGCCAGGCCGGCAATTTGAAGCTCACGGGCGTGCCCTACAAGGGCGGCGCGCCGATCATGGTCGATATCATTGGCGGTCACCTGCCGATGGGCGTGACCAGCGTGCTCACGGCGCTGCCGCATGTGCGCTCGGGTGCGCTGCGCGTGGTGGGCGTCGCGGGCGAGCGCCGCATGGCGCTGTTCCCCGAGGCCATGACCTTCAAGGAAGCGGGCCTCGAAGGGGTCGAGTCGCTGAGCTGGTATGGCCTGTTCGGCCCGGCCGGCGTGCCCGCGCCCATCGTCGCGCAGCTCAACCAGGACCTGAAGAAGATCACCGCCGACCCGGCGCTGCAAAAGCAGATGCACGACCAGGGCGCCGACATCATGCTCACGCCGCCGGCCGAATTCCGCAGCTTCCTCGCCAGCGAGACGAAGAAGTGGGCGCAGGTCGCGCAGCGCGGCGGCATCAAGGCGGAGTAGGCCGCCATGGCCAACCCCATCCTGCGGCAAAAGCTCGAGCGCGGCGAATTCATCGTCGCGCCCGGCCTGCATGACATGATTGCCGCCAGCGTCGCCAACAAGGTTGGCTTCGACATCGTCTACGGCACCGGCTACTGGCTCACCGCCTCGAGCCTGGGCCTGCCCGACGCGGGCATTGCGACCTACACGCAGATGCTCGACCGCATGGCGACGCTGGTGCGCACCAGCCAGGGCGCGGTCATTGCCGACGCCGACACCGGCTACGGCGGCCTGCTCAACGTACACCACACGGTGCGCGGCTACGAGGCCGCGGGCGTCACCGCCATCCAGCTCGAGGACCAGGAGTTTCCGAAGAAATGCGGCCACACGCCGAACAAGCGCTGCGTGCCCATGCAGGACATGGTCGACAAGATCAAGGTGGCCGCCGCCGCGCGCGAAGACCAGGAGAACTTCCTGATCATCGCGCGCACCGATGCGCGCGCGTCGCTGGGCGTCGACGAGGCCATGCGACGGCTCGAGGCCTATGCCGAGGCCGGCGCCGACATCCTGTTCTTCGAGGCGCCCCAGTCCGAGGAGGAGATGCGCCGGGCCTGCGCCGCGTTCGACACGCCGATGCTGGCCAACATGGCCGATGGCGGCAAGACGCCCATCCTGCCGGCAAAAGTGCTCGAGGAAATCGGCTTTGCATTGGCGATCTATCCCTCGCTGACCAGCCTGGCCGCGGCCGCGGCCATGGAACGCGCGCTGACCCAGCTCAAGGCCACCGGCGTGGGCCCGGGGCCCGACGTGCCGCTGTTTGATTTCCAGGAGTTCTGTGGCCTGATCGGCTTCCAGGAAGTCTGGGATTTCGACCAGCGCTGGGCACGCTGAGCATTCAAAACCTAAAAGACGGAGACAAGCCCATGACGAATCGCTACCACGCCCCGCGCCGCCGCCTGCTGGCGCTGGCCGGCGCCAGCGCCTTGCTGGCCGGCCTTGGCGCCACGCCGGCGCAGGCGCAGGACTTTCCTTCCAAACCCATCCGCCTGGTCGTGCCCTTCACACCGGGCGGCGTGACCGACACCGGCGCGCGCGTCGTTGCCGAGCGCCTGGGCGCGCGGCTGGGCCAGCAGGTCGTGGTCGACAACCGCCCCGGCGCCTCGGGCAACATCGGCACGCAGGCGGTCGCCGGCGCCGCGCCCGACGGCCACACGCTGGTGCTGGGCTTCGACGGCACGCTGGTCATCAATCCGCATGTGTTTGCCAAGGTACCGTTCGACACGCTGCGGGACTTCGTGCCCATCAGCAAGATCGGCGACACGGCGCTGGTCATCGTCACCCATCCCTCGGTGCCGGCCAAGACCCTGCCCGAGCTGATTGCCTATTCGAAGAGCCTGGGCGGCGGGCTGTCGTACGGCAGCTCCGGCACGGGCGGCACGCCGCACATCGCCGCCGAGATGCTCAAGGTCAAGACCGGCGCGAAGTTCGTGCATGTGCCCTACAAGGGCGGCGGCCAGGCGCTGGCCGATGTCGTCGGCGGCCAGCTGCCGATGCTCTACACCGCCGTGGCCGGCGCGCTGCCCTTCATCGAGCGCGGCCAGGTGCGCGCCATCGCGATCTCCAGCGCGCAGCGCCTGGCCTCGCTGCCGGAGGTGCCAACGGTCGCCGAAACCGTGCCTGGCTTCGAGGTGAGTTCGTGGATCGGGCTGCTCGCGCCCGCGAAGACGCCCAAGCCGATTGTCGAGCGCATCCAGCGCGAGCTGCATGCGGTCGTCAACGAGCCTGCGGTCAGGGAGCGCCTGGCCAAGCTGGGCATCAGCGCCGTGGGCAGCACGCCCGCGGAGTTCACCCAGCAGATCCAGGCCGACCTGAAGAAATACGCGCAGGTGGTCAAGGACGCGGGCATCAAGATCGAATGACGCCCGCCGCGCCTGCAGCGGCTTATTCCGGCTTGATGCCGGCCTTGCGCACCACTTCGCCGTAGGAGACCAGGCGCTCGGCCATCATCTTCTCGAAGGCCGCGGGCGCCATTTCCTCGGGGGGGATCACGCCGCGCGCCTTGAGGCTCTCCACCATGGCCGGCTCGGTCGCGGCCTTGCGGATCGCCTGGTGCAGCGCCGTGACGATGGCTGCGGGCGTGCCCGCGGGCGCGGCAATGCCGGTCCAGGAGGTCTGGTTCAGCGCCGGGAAGCCGAGTTCGGCAAACGTCGGCACGTCGGGCAGCTGGGCCACGCGGGTCGCCGAGGCCACGGCCAGCGGGCGCATCTTGCCGGCCTGGATGTGCTGGAAGAACACCACCAGGTTGTCGAGCGCGAACTGCACTTCGTTGGCCAGCACCGCCGTCACGTACTGCGAGCCGCCGCGGTAGGGCACATGCACCGCCTTGGTCTGGGTGGCCAGCAGCAGGGCCTCGGCATTGAGCTGGCCCATGCTGCCCGCGCCGGCCGAGCCGAAGTTGACCTGGCCGGGGCGCTCCTTGAGGTAGCTGACGAACTCGGCAAAGGTCTTCACCGGCACGCTGGGGTGCACCACCAGCACGTTGGGCTGGCGGCCCAGGATGGCGATGTTCTCGAAGTCCTTGACCGGGTCGTAGCCCAGGTTGGGCTGCACCAGCGGATTGGCCAGGTGGCTGCTCTGCGACGAGGCGACCAGCGTGTAGCCATCGGGTTTGGCGCGCGCGACGAACTGGGCGCCGACCGAGCCGCCCGCGCCGGGGCGGTTCTCGACGACCAGCGGCACGCCCAGGAGGCGGCCCAGCGATTCGGTGTACTGGCGCGCCATGATGTCGACGGAGCCGCCAGGCGGGAAGGGCACGACCAGCGTGATCGGGCGGCTGGGGTACTTGTCGGCGGCCAGCGCCGGCAGCGCGGCGGCGCCGGCCAGGCCCAGCGCGCTGGCCAGCAGCGTGCGGCGCGAGGGGGTGGGAGAGGTCAGATCAAAGTGGGACATGGCAGGCATGGGAAAAGAAGACAACGGGGGCGCGGCGCTTCAACGCAGCGCCATGAGGGTCAGCGCCAGCGCCTGGGCGCGCGGCACGAAGGTGGAGAGGTCGCAGAACTCGCGTTCGCTGTGCGGGTAGCCGCCGACGGGGCCCAGCGCGCACAGGCTGGGAATGCCCATGTCGGAGGTGATGCCGCTGTCGGCGGCGCCGCCGGTGCTTTCGGCTTCGACGGCAAAGCCGGCCAGCGCGGCGCTGCGCTGGTAGCACTCCAGGATGTCATCGGGCGTGCGCGCCATCGGCAGCGCGCCGCGCGACTCGATGATCCGGCCGCGGGTGCGCGGCAGCGATTCTTCCTCGATGATGGCCTGGATGCGTGCCAGCACCGCCTGCAGGTCGTTCTCGGCGGTGTAGCGCAGGTCGGCATGCGCGCTGGCCAGCGGCGCGACGACGTTCGACGCCATGCCGCCCTGCACGAAGCCGACGTTCACGGTGATGCCGAGCTCGCAGCCGGTCAGCGCATGCAGCGCCAGGATCTTGCGCGCCAGCGCGTCGATGGCGCTCGCGCCCTGCGCGGGATTGATGCCCGCGTGCGCGGCCACGCCGTGCACTTCGAAATCAATGCGGTACGAACCCTTGCGCTCGTTGACCACGTTGCCGCTGATGCGGCCCGGCTCGGCATTGAGCACGGCGCGCGCGCCCTGCACATGCTGACGGATCACATGGCGGCAGGCGGGCGAGCCGACTTCCTCGTCGCAGGTGAACAGCAGGTGCACCGGGCTGGCGTTGCCGCCGAAGCGCGCCAGGGCCTCGGCCACGAACACGTTCATGACCAGGCCGGACTTCATGTCGGCCACGCCCGGGCCATAGGCCTTGCCGTCCTCGACGCGCCAGGGCCGCTGCGCGGCCGTGCCCAGCGGGAACACGGTATCCATATGGCCCATCAGCTGCAGATGCCCGCGGGCGGCGGCGTCGCTGCCCGGCACGCGCGCCAGCAGGCAGTCGCCCCAGCCGGGCTCGGGCAGCGTCTGCACCGCAATGCCGGCCGACTCCAGGCGCGCGCGCAGCAGCGCCGCGACCGCGCGCGTGCCGTCCTCATGGCCGCTGCCGCTGTCGATGTTGACGATCTGCGCCAGCAGCGCGGTCATGGCCGGCTGCTGCGCAGCCAGCCAGTCGAGCACCGTCTGGGCGGTGGGGGAAAGAGCCCCAGCGTCGGCCGAAGCCAGGGACGCGGGACCGGGTGGTTGCACGAAACTCATAGGGGCGGGATCTGACGGAAGGGCGCTATTATTTCCGGTTTGCGCACCTCCGCCCGGGAAATTCCCTATGGTGCGAATGCGCAATTGGCGCTGGGTCTGCGCTTTGCGCCTTTGCGCGGCGCCCACGCGGCGCAGCGATGCGTGCATATTGCACTGCGGCAAACCGCCCGGGCCGCCGTTAGGGTGGACAATCGCAGCAGTACGCGCGATCCGTGATCCGATTTCCCCTCCACCGTTGGAACCTCCCGATCCCCTATGAAGAGTTTGAACGAATTGCTTGCCGAGAAGGCAGCGCTTGAAGCCGCGATCGCCGAAGAAAAGAAAACCGCCGCCGCCCAGGCGCTGCGCCAGGTGCATGCGCTGATTGCCGAGTTCGGCTTCACGGCCCAGCAGGTGTTTCCCTGGAAGCCGGCCAAGGCGCATGTGCCAAGCAAGTACCTCGATCCCAATTCCGGCGCGACCTGGAGCGGCCGCGGCAAGCCGCCCGCCTGGATCGCGGGTAAGGACCGCGAACAGTTTCTGATCGAACAGCCGGCGGAAAAGCCGCAGCAGGACGGACCCTATCTGGCGCAGATGGCGGCGCGCGCCGCCAACGACCGCTCGCGCTGAGCCGGCCAGCGCCGGCCCGTGCCGGTTGCCGGCCGCGGCCCTGAAGCGTGTCATAGTGGCGCGCACGGCCATGCCGTGTCCTGGCCTTTCTGCCCACCACGCACACAGGGAATCCCATGGGAAAAAAAGACCCGAAGAAATCCGCCAGACCCAAAGCCCCCGAGGTGCAAGCCAGCGCGCCGGCGCGGCAGGACGCCCCCCTCTCGGAGCAGGACTACGAGGAGCAGCTGCAGCAGTTGCAGATCGAGCTGGTCAAGCTGCAGCGGCACTTCATCGACTGCGGCGACAAGATCCTGGTACTGCTGGAGGGGCGCGACGCGGCCGGCAAGGATGGCAGCATCAAGCGCATCACCGAGCACCTGAGCCCGCGCGAGACGCGCGTGGTGGCGCTGAGCGCGCCCTCGGACCGCGAGCGCAGCGCCTGGTATTTCCAGCGCTATGTCGCGCACCTGCCGACGGCGCAGGAGTTCGTGCTCTTCAACCGCAGCTGGTACAACCGCGCCGGGGTCGAGAAGGTGATGGGCTTTTGCACCAAGGCCCAGCACGCCGAGTTTTTGCAGTCGGTGGTGCCGTTCGAGGAGATGCTGGTCAATTCGGGCATCAAGCTGCTCAAGTACTACCTCGACATCAGCAAGCCCGAGCAAAAGCAGCGCCTCGAAGACCGGCGCCGCGACCCGCTCAAGCAGTGGAAGATCGGCGCCATCGACGCGGTGGCGATCAAGAACTGGAAGGCTTACTCGGCGGCGCGCGACGAGATGCTGCTGCAGACGCACTCGATTGCCGCGCCCTGGCACATCGTGCGCGCTGACAACAAGCGCCTGGCGCGGCTGAACCTGATACGCGACATCCTTTGGCGGCTCGATTACGCCGGCAAGGACCAGCGCCTGGTCCAGCCGGACCCCGACATCGTGTTCGAGTTCGCGGCGGCGGCGTTGACGGACGGGCGCATCGCCCACTGACGCGCGCCGCGCGCCGGCCTCAGGGCGCGGGCGCGGGCGCCGCGCGCCGGATCGGCGCAAAGACGGCGCTGGCCTTGAACACCAGTTCCGCGTCGATGCGCCCCTCGCAGGAGGTGAACAGCATCTTGCCGCCCAGCTTGTCGAGTCTGCTGTGCACTTCGAGCCAGCGCCCCTGCGGCACGCGCGCCAGGTAGTCGACGGACAGGTGCACGGTGGCGATCGGGCCGCCGCTGGCATGCGCCGACAGCGAGCCCATCGCGTTGTCGGCGAGGCTTGCGACCATGCCGCCATGCATCGCCTCCTGGTGGTTCAAGTGCTGCTCCTGCACCCACAGGCCCAGCACGCGCGACTGCGGGCTGTCGATGCGCAGATAGACCTGGCCCCACAGCGCCATGAACGGGCTGAGGGCGGGGGAGGGCAGGAAACCGGGGGGCAGTTCGCGGGAGTCGGGAGTCGGGGCGGAGGGCAAGTCTTTCCTTTCGGGCGTCCCGGGCGCGAAGGCGGCGGGAAGGGCTATCGGTGTGCGCCGGGGCTCAATGCGCGCCATTGTCGTCGAGAAGGCATTCCCGGTGGCGGCGCTAGCGCCGCGCCTGCCACGCCGTGACGCCGACCATCAGCGTGGTCGTCATCAGGATGGTCACCACGCTCATCGCCATGCCCTGGCCGACCGAGCCCTGTTCGAACTGGCGCCAGATGAACAGCGAGGTGGTCTGGATGCCGGTGGGCGCCAGCAGCAGCGAAGCCACCAACTCGCGCGAGGCCACGGCAAACACCAGCAGCATCGACGCCAGCAGGCTGGGCGCCAGCAAGGGCAGCAGGATGCGCAGCAGCATCTGCAGCAGGCTGGCGCCATGCACGCGCGCCGCGGCTTCCATGTTGTCGCCGATCTGCGCCAGCGCGGCCGTCGCATAGCGCACCGGGTAGGGGATCAGCAGGCAGCAGTAGGCCAGCAGCAGGATCAGCCAGCTGTTGTAGGGCGTGGCCGGCCAGAACGGCTGGTTCCAGGCCAGGATCAGGCCGACCGCGACGACGATCCCGGGCAGCGTGTTGGGCATGACCGACAGCGCATCGAGCAGCACGCGCCCGCGCATGCGCGTCTTCACCACGCAATACGCGACCAGCAGGCCCAGGATGCCGGTCACCACCGCGGTGCCCAGGCCCAGCGCGGCGCTGGTCGTCAGCGCGCGCAAGGCGGCTTCGCCTTCGGTGAAGATCGCGGCGAAGTGGCCCAGCCCCAGGTTGCCCGGCGCCAGGCCGCCCGACAGCGTCTTGAGGCAGGCGGTGACGATGATGGCGGCCAGCGGCGTGGCGGTGGCAATCAGCGCCACGCCCGCAAACAGCGCCGTTACCGGCCACTGCCAGCGGCCCAGTGCGCGCCGCGCGGTGTCGTTCGGCTTGCCGGTCGTGGTCTCGAACACCTGCGCGCCCAGCAGCCGGCGCTGCAGCCAGAACGCCAGCATCGCCAGCAGCACCAGCACCACGGACAGCGTCGAGGCGCCGGGCAGGTCGATGGGCCAGTCGGAGAAGCGCCGTTCGATGCCCGTCACCAGCACGAAGAAGCCGGCATGCGCGGCCAGCGCCGCGGGCGTGCCGTATTCCTCGATGGCCATGGCAAACACCAGCAGCAAGCTGGCGGCAATGGCGGGCAGCGCCAGCGGCAGGGTGATGCGGAAAAAGCACTGCCAGGGCCCGCCGCCGCAGACCCGGCCGACGTCGGCCAGGCGCGAACCGGTGCCGGCCAGCGTGCGCGACACGGCGAAATAGACCACCGGGAACACGTTCAGCGTCATCACGAACACCACGCCCGGGAATGAGAACAGGAAGGGCGCCGCATGCAGGCCCAGCAGCTGCTCGGCGTAGCCCTTGGGCTGCAGCGTCATGATCCAGCCCAGCGCCGCGATATAGGGCGGAATCATGAACGGGATCAGGAACATGAGGTCCCACAGCGCGGCGCCGGGCAGGCGGAACAGGCCGCGCACGGCGCCCAGCGGAATGCCGATCAGCGCGCTCAGCAGCACCACGCAGGCGCCCAGGCGCAGCGTGTTGAGCGTGAGCTCCAGCAGCGCGTCGTCGCCCAGCAGCGCGCGCAGATGCGACAGCGGCGCGGCCAGCGAGCCCTCGGCCAGCCCGGGAAAGAGGGCCTGCAGCAGCACGAAGGCCAGCGGCAGCGCCACCAGCCCGAGCAGCGCCGCGGTGGTGCCGGCGGCAATCGCCGACGGACCCACGCGAAGACGGTGGGCAGCCATCAGCGGCGGCCGAACAGGGTCGAGAAGCGGTGCAGCAGCGCCGCGCGCGATGCGTAGTTCTCATTGCCCTGCGGCTCGGGCAGCAGCTGGATGTCCTTGATCGCGGTGCGCCTGGCGGCGGCGTCGGCGCGCGCCGGAATCAGGTAGGCATCGGCGACGCGCGCCTGGCCTTCGGGCGACAGCACGAAGTCGATGAACCGGCGCGCATCGTCCTGGGCCTTGGACGACTTGAGCACCATCATCGGCCGCGGCGCGACCACGGTGCCGCTTTTCGGGAAGATCACCTCGATGCTCTCGCCCTTGGCCTGGCTGCCCAGCGCGACGTAATCGACGGCGCCGAATACCGCGGCCTTGGCGCCCTGCAGCACCGGGTTCATGGCCTGCGCGTTCGGGCCGGAGATCACCATGCCGTTGGCCTTGAGGCGGCCGAACAGCTCCCAGGCCTTGTCGCTCTGGCGCTGCTGCAGCGCCGACAGCAAGTCAAGCGAGGCCCCCGACTGCGCGGGGTCGGGCATGGTCACCTTGTCCTTGAAGGCGGGCGCGGTGAGATCGTTCCAGTCCGCGGGACGGGGCGTGCCGCTCCTGGTGTTCCAGACAATGGACAGCACCGACAGACCCTGGGCAACGTAATTGGGCTGGCGGTATTGGGGCGCGACCTTCTGCGCGTTGGCGCTGCCGTGCGCCACCAGCATGCCGCGGCGGTCCAGGTCCTGGGCGCTGTCCCACGAGGCCGAGATCACGACGTCGGCGCGCGGATTGGTGGCTTCGGCCTGCAGCCGCGCCATCACCTTGCCGGTGTCCGCCTGGAATACGTCGACCGGCACGCCGGTCTTGGCCTTGAAGTCGGCGGCCAGGGTTTCAATCAGCTTGCCGGGGCCAGCGCTGTATACGGTCAGGGCCTGCGCGGGCAGCGCGAAAAGCGAGGCCGCGGCCAGGGCCAGGGCGCTCAGGGTGCGAGCAGTTGTCATTGGATGTTGGTATGGGTTTTGTGGAGGGTGCCGCCTCAGGCGGCCTGCGGCAGCCAGCGCAGCGCCGGCCAGTCCAGCGCCAGGTCGACGATGGCATCTGCGCCCAGGCGCTGCGCGGTCGTGAAGCTCAGGCCCTTGCATCCGGCGCCGGTCTTGACCTGCGTGATGAAGCGGCCATGGCGCCAGCGCTGCGCGACCACCTGGGCCCGCATTGCCGCGCGCATGTCGGTGCCCAGCTGCAGCGCGCCTTGCGGAATGAACAGGTGCTGGTGCCGGTCGTCGCGCGCCAGCGCCTGGGCGGCCACGCGCCAGGCCGGCGGGATGTCATCGGCATGCAGCACGTTGCCCAGCTTCAGGAAGTCCGCCACCAGCGCGCTGGCCGGTGCCTGCATCAGCTGCTCGGGGCTCGACAGCTGCTGGATGCGCCCGCCGTGCATCACCGCCACGCTGTCGGCCAGCGCGAAGGCTTCTTCCTGGTCATGCGTGACATACACCGCGGTCGTGCCCATGGCGCGCAGCAGCAGTCCCATCTCGTGGCACAGGCTTTCGCGCAGTTCCCGGTCGAGGTTGGACAGGGGCTCGTCGAACAGCAGCACCTGCGGCTTGGCGACGATGGCGCGGGCCAGGGCCACGCGCTGCTGCTGCCCGCCTGACAGGCTCGACGGCTGGCGTTCGGCATAGCCCTTGAGGCCGACGATCTCCAGCGCGCCGGCCACGCGTTCGGCGCGCTCGCTGCGCGGCACGCCGCGCATCTCGAGCGCGAACGCCACGTTGCGGCCCACCGTCATGTGCGGCCACAGCGCATAGTCCTGGAATACCATGCCCAGGCCGCGCTGCTCGGGCGGAACGAACTGTCCGTCGCCGGCCACCAGCGTCTCGCCGAAGCGGATGCGGCCGTGGCCCGGGGCCACGGGCGTGAGCCCGGCGAGCAGTTTCAGCAGCGTGGTCTTGCCGCAGCCCGAGGGGCCGAGCAAGGCCAGCACCTGGCCGGGCGCGAGCCGCAGGTCGATGCGGTCGAGCACGGTGTTGCCGCCGAAGCGCTGCGTCAGGCCTTCGACCGCAATCGAAGTGCCCTGGGGCGCATGGGTTTCGCCGATGCGCATCAGAACGTGTGGCGCACGCCAGCCATCACGCCCAGCTGGTTCCGGCCGGCGGCGACGTCGGCGTTGAAGCCGTTCACGCCCAGGGTCTGGGCCGGCGTGGCGCTGTCCTTGTTCCAGGCATAGGAGCCGATCAGGTACAGGTCGGTGCGCTTGGACAGCGCGTACTTGGCCATGGCGATGATCGAGGTCGGATCCTGGTCCGAGTTCTTGCGGTCGGTGTGGTAGATCGACGCGCTCAGCTGCAGCGGCGCGCTGACCTGGTAGGCGGCGCCGATCCAGGCCAGATCGGTGCGCACGTCGGCGGCGCCGGCCACTTCCTGGCGCCGCGTCAGGTAGCCACCCAGCACTTCGGTCTTGCCGAACTGGTAGCGCGCGCCCAGGGTCAGGTGCTTGTCGGCGTTGTTCATGGTGGCGGCCGTGGTGCCCTGCTTCTGGTCGTACAGCACCGCCATGCTCAAGCCGTTGGCACGGTACTGCACGCCCAGGCCATACTGGCGGCCAGCCTTGGCGGCGCCGGAAATCTCCTGGCCGTTGTAATGGCTGCTGTAGTAGGTGGCCATCTCGACCGCGCCGAACTTCTTCTTGTACTTGATGGCGTTGTCCATGCGGTCGGAGAACGCGCCGTCATGCACCTTGGCGGACCACGTGGCGTTGTCCATGGTGTTGTACTTGCTCATCCACTCCAGCATCATGCTGTTCTGGCGGCCCAGGTACAGCTCGCCAAAGCCGCCTTGCAGGCCGACCAGCGCCTGGCGGCCGAACATGCGCCCGCCCTGCAGCGAGTTGCCGGTGTCCAGGCCGATGCCGGCTTCCAGGATGAAGACCGCCTTCAGGCCGCCGCCCAGGTCCTCGTTGCCGCGAAAGCCCAGGCGCGAACCCGACAGGTTGCCCGAACTCAGGCGTGCCAGCGTGCGGTCGGCGCCAAGCGCGGACGACGCATTGTTGATGACTTCAACGCCGTTGTCGGCAATACCGTAGATGGAGACGTTGGACTGGGCCCGTGCCTGACCTGCGAATGCCACGGACGCGACTGCGCCTGCCAAGATGGCTGCTGCTTTTGCTTGCATTACCGAAATCCCTCGAACTGAATCGTTATGTTTGATTTTCACGACCGCGGCGCGGTGGCAGGTCGCCAGCGCTGCGCGGAGTGAAAGTCAGACTTGTCCTACACTCCTGCGGCCGGAGCGAAGATTACGAGGGGAATGTTTCGATACCGTGACAGTGTCACTGTCCGACAGAAGAGGCGGGCGCTTTTTAGCCGCTAAAAAGCGCCCTTGCCGCGATGGATGGCGCCGGCTTACTTGACGGCCGCGATCGCGTCGAGCGTCTTCTGGCCGAACTTGGTGGCGAACTGCTTGTAGCTCGGCGCGAGCGCGGCGCGGAACGCCGCCTGGTCGACTTCGGTCACGATCTGCACGCCATGGCGCTTGATTTCCTCGACGCCGCTTTTTTCCACCTCGTCGACGAACTTGCGCGAGGCCAGGCCGCCGGCGCGCGCGCCCTCGGCAAAGGCCTTTTTCTGCGCATCGCTCAGGCCCGACCACACCGAGGGCGAGACGATCAGCACCATGGGCGCGTAGACATGGCTGGTCAGCGACAGGTACTTCTGCACCTGCCACAGCTTGGCCGAGGTGAACACCGAGATCGGGTTTTCCTGGCCGTCGATGGTGCCCTGCTGCAGCGCGCCGATGACTTCGGGCCAGGACATGGGCGTGGGCGACATGCCCAGCTGGCGGAAGGCGGTGATGTGCGTCTGGTTCTCGGTCACGCGGATCTTCAGGCCCTGCGCGTCCGCGGGCTTGACCACCGGGCGCTTGTTGTTGCTCAGGTGGCGAAAGCCCTGCTCGCCCCAGGCCAGCGCGATCAGGCCGCGCGCGCGGAACTTGGCCAGCAGGTCCTCGCCGATCTTGCCGTCGAGCACGGCGCGCGCATGCGTGGTGTCGCGGAACAGGAAGGGCACGTCCATCACGCCGGCATCGGGCACGAAGTTGCTCACCGCGCCATTCGACACCACCACCGCCTCGACGGTGCCCAGCGTCAGGCCTTCGATCAGCTCGCGCTCGCCGCCCAGCGCGCTGGAGGCGAAATGCTTGAACTTGAAGGCATTGCTGGTGGACTTCTCGACCGATTCGGCCCAGGCCAGCGCGCCCGCGCCGAAATGCGAGTTCTGCGCCAGCGCGTAGCCGATCTTGATTTCGCGCGGCTGCTGCGCGCTGGCGGGGCCGCCAAGGGCCAGGCCGGCGGCTGCGGCGGCAAGGGTCATGCAGGTACGGCGGGTAAAGCTCATCGAAGTCTCCTGGTTATGGGTCGCATGCTGCGCAGATGCGCGCAGCCCTGTGGTCTGCGGTGCCCCCGGAAGATAAACCAGCCAGCGGCGGGAAAGAACCCTTTGGCGGCGATTTATTTCAGCGCGGCGGCGCAAACCAGCTGCCCGAGGCCACCGACCACAGAATCAGCAGGCCGTAGAGCACCATCGCCACCGCCCCGAGCGCAAAGAAGGCGCTCAGTGATCCGGTCGCGGCCAGCACCGCCCAGCCCAGTCCCGCGTACAGCAGCAAGCGCCCGGCGCCGGCGAGCAGCGGCCACTTCAGCCGGCCGGCGCCCTGCGAGGCAAAGTACAGCGCGATGCCCATGGCGAAGAAGCCGTAGAACGGGCCGGCAATGCGCAGGTAATGCGCGCCCGTGGCCAGCAGGCGCTCATCGCTGCCAAACAGCCGCAGCCAGGCCTCGGGCCAGAGCGCCGCCGCGAGCCCCACGCTCTCGCCAATGGCAAACGCGATGGCGCCGCCGACCAGCGCGATGTGGCGCGCGCGCTGCGGCTGGCCCGCGCCCAGGTTGGCGCCGACCAGCGCCACCATGGGCGCGCCCAGGCCAAAGGCAATCGGGATCAGCAGGTACTCGAGCCGCGCTGCCGTGGCATAGCCGGCCAGCGCCGCCGACCCGGCCTGCGCGCCGACGAGGGCGGCCGTGGCAGCAATCAAGCCATTGGTCAGCAAGGGATTGATGCAGGCCAGGCCGCCCACGGTCAGAATGCTGCGCATCGGCGCCCAATGCACGGGCCCGGCACGCAGCCGCGCCGCGTTGCGGCCGCTGGCGCAATAGGCGGCCAGCACCAGGCTGCCGACGGCGTAATAGGCCACCAGGGCCCACGCGCCACCCGCCACGCCCAGCGCCGGAACCGGCCCGAAACCAAAGATCAGCAGCGGGCACAGCGGAATCAACAACAGCGCGCCGCCACAGATGACGGCGCCGGGCAGCAGCATGTTGCCCGTGCCGCGGACCACGCTGGCCAGCGCGTTCATGACCCACATCAGCACCAGCGCGGCAAACACCACCTGCCCATAGTCGCGGGCCACGGCCAGCGCGCCGCCGCGCGCGCCCAGCAGATGAAACAGCGCGCTGCCGAAGCCGAGCAGCGCCAGCGTGAAGGCCAGGCCCACCGCCGCGCTCAGCACGAGCGCGTGGCGCGCGAGCGCATCGGCCAGCGCCGCGTCGCCCGCGCCCAGCGCGCGCGCCACCGCCGCCGAGATGCCGCCGCCCAGCGCGCCCTGCGACATGTTCTGCATCAGCATCAGCACCGGCACCACGACCGCGACACCGGCCAGCACCTCGGTGCCGAGCTTGGCCAGGAACCACATCTCGATCAGCCCGGTCGACGCCTGGGCCAGCATCATCAGCAGATTCGGCCAGGCCATGCGCAAGAGGGTGGGCAAAACCGGATCGTGCAGCATGGCGCGCACGCGGCTGCCGGGCGCTGGCAGGGTGGGAGCAGGCGCACCCGGAGTGGATGGGTTCAGGGGCACCGCAAGCCCTCCGGTGCGGGCAGCGCGGCGGTGCCGCAAGGTTTTTCCGCATGGTGGGCAAGCATGGGCCGCTTCCTTTTAAATTGTTGTATATGCAATAGTTGTAGCTACAATGTAGCACATGAAAACCAGCCACCGATTGCCCGGGCGCAGCCGCCATGCCGGACTGCAGCCCGCCAGCGCCGCCCGTGCGCAAGACCCTTTGTCGCGCGAGTTGCTGCTGCTGCTGGCAGGGCTGGCGGCGCTGGGCGCGCTCGCCACCAACATCATCTTGCCGGCCTTTCCCGCGATCGGCGCCGACGTGGGCGCATCGGTCGCGCAACTGGGGGCCACGCTGGGCAGCTTCTTCCTGGCGTTTGCGCTCGGGCAACTGGTGGTCGGACCGCTGTCGGACCGCTTTGGCCGCCGGCCGCTGGTGCTCGCGGGCGTGCTGGTGTTCGTGGCCGGCAGCGCGCTGTGCGCCGCGGCCGCGACGCTGCCGCAACTGGTGTGCGGGCGGGTGATACAGGCGCTTGGCGTCTGTGCGACGGCGGTCTTGTCGCGGGCGATTGCGCGTGACCTGTTCGACGGCGCGGCGCTGGCGCGCGCGCTCTCGCTGATCATGGTGGCAATGGCGGCCGCGCCCGGCTTCTCGCCCCTGCTGGGCACCGCGATCACGCGCTGGCTGGGCTGGCGCGCGACGTTTGCGCTGGTGGCGCTGCTGGCGCTGCTGCTGGCCGTCCACTATCTGCTGCGGCTGGGCGAGACGCACGCCGCCGACCGGCGTGGCGCGCTGTCCTTTGCGGCCACGGCGCGCACCTACCGGCAGTTGCTGCGCGACCGGCGCTTCATCGCGCCCGCGCTGTCGGCCAGCCTGGTCATCGGCGCGCTGTACGCATTTTTCGCCATGGCCCCGGCCATTCTGATGGCGGGATTCGGCTTCTCGCCGCTGGAGCTGGGGTGCTTGTTTGCGGCCACGGTGTTCGTGGTCTTTGGCGCGGGCCTGATGGCGCCGCGGCTGGCGCAGCGCTGGGGCCTGGCGCGCGCGGCGCGGGCCGGCCTCGCGCTGGCCTTGGCATCCGGCATCGCGCTGCTGGCCGGGCCCGCCCAGGCCGGGTTCTTCTGCGCCGCGCTGACGGGTTTCTTGCTGGGCATGGGGCTGGTGAACCCCTTGGCCACGGCCTGTGCCTTGCAGCCTTTTGGTGCGCAGGCCGGCGCCGCTTCGGCCCTGCTGGGCTTCTTGCAGATGGGCTGCGCCGCCGCAGCGGTCTTCCTGGGGGCCGCCCTGGATGGGTCGGCGCAGGCGGCCCTGGGCCTGATCCTGTGCACCAGCCTCACGCTGGCGCTGGGCATTTTCGTGCTGCGCGGCCCGGCGCCCGCCGCGCACTGAGCGGGGCGCGGGGCGGCAGCGGCCGCATGGCTTGGTTCTTGCATGCCGCCACACGCCGTTGCCGTCGCGCGCGCGAAGTGGCGCAAATCCGCGATCGGTTCCATGCATGTGTCGCCAAGGTGTCTCAAGCACACCACCCGCGCAGCCGTTGGCTGCCTATGCTGGAGCCGCCGCGGATGACAACGGCACGTGCCTTCCCTCCAAAAGTCCACAAAGGTCTCGCCATGAACCATGCCATTCCCTTCTTGCGCCCCGCCTGGCGCCCCACCGCGACGCTGGCGGCCACCTTGCTGCTGCTGTCCGCCTGCGGCGGCAACGGCACCGATACGGCCGACAACGGCAGCGGGACGCCGCCCGTGGTGACGCCGCCGGTCGTGACGCCGCCCGTGGTGACCGCGCCCGATACCGCCTGCGAGGTGGTGAGCAACACCGGCTCGGTGGTCGTGGGCTCGGGCCTGCCGGGCGACCCGGCGGCGCCCGAACCCGCATCGGGCTACCGCCTGGGCAAGACCGCGGTGCATGCCAAGCAGTACATGGTGTCCACAGCCAATCCGCTGGCCTCGCGCGCCGGCTGCGAAGTGCTGAAGGAGGGCGGCTCGGCCGTCGATGCCGCGGTGGCGGTGCAGATGGTGCTGGGCCTGGTCGAGCCGCAATCGTCGGGCCTGGGCGGCGGCGCCTTCATGCTGCACTACGACGCCACGCAAAAGAAAGTGCAGGCCTATGACGGCCGCGAGACCGCGCCGGCCGCGGCCACCGAGAACTACCTGCGCTGGGTCAGCGATACCGACCGCACGCCGCCCCAGCCCGGCGGCGCGCGCGCCAGCGGCCGATCCATCGGCACGCCGGGCGCGGTGCGCATGCTGGAGCTCGCCCACCAGGACCACGGCAAGCTGGCCTGGAAGGGCCTGTTCGGCTCTGCCGAAAAGCTCGCGTCCGACGGCTTCCCGATCAGTGGCCGCATGGCCAGCGCCATTGCCGGCGCCACCACCGGGCTGTCGCGCGACCCCGAAGCCGTGGCCTATTTCTTCAATGCCGACGGCAGCCCCAAGGCGCTGGGCACGACCATCAAGAACCCGGCCTATGCGGCCACGCTCAAGACCATCGCCGACGGCGGCGCGAACGCGTTCTACACCGGCGCGGTGGCGCAGGGCATCGTCGACAAGATCAAGGCCAGCAGCGGCGGCACGCCCGCCGTGGCGATCACGCCCGGCCTGACCGAGATGAGCGATCTGGCCAACTACCAGGCGAAGCGCCGCGAGCCGGTCTGCACCACCTACCGCGCCTACTGGGTCTGCGGCATGTCGCCGCCGTCGTCCGGCGGCATTGCCGTGGCCTCGGCGCTGGGCATCCTGGAGAACTTCGACCTGGCCAGCCACAAGCCCACGGCCATCGACATCGAGGGCGGCAAGCCCACGGTGATGGGCGTGCACCTGGTGAGCGAAGCCGAGCGCCTGGCCTATGCCGACCGCGACAAGTACGTGGCCGACACCGACTTCGTGCCGCTGCCCGGCGGCTCGCCGGCGATGATGCTGGACAAGACCTATCTGCGCAACCGCGCCGCGCTGATCAGCAGCACGCGCAGCATGGGCACGGCCAGCGCCGGCAACTTCGGCACGCCGGCCCTGGGCGTCACGGCGCTCAACGAACGCGGCACCACGCACTTCACCATCGTCGACAAGCAGGGCAACGCGGTGGTGATGACTACCACGGTGGAGGCCGGCATGGGCTCCTTCCACATGACCCAGGGCTTTCTGCTGAACAACCAGCTGACCGACTTCTCGGCCACGCCCACGGACGGCACCGGCGCACCGGTGGCCAACCGCGTCGAAGCCGGCAAGCGTCCGCGCAGCTCGATGGCGCCGACCCTGGTGTTCCACAAGGCCGCCGACGGCAGCCTGGGCGAGTTCCTGATGGGCACGGGCTCGCCCGGCGGCGGCACCATCATCCAGTACGTCGTCAAGACCGTGGTCGGCGCACTGGACTGGGGCCTGGACGCGCAGCAGGCCACGTCGCTGGTGGACTTTGGCGCCAGCAACAGCGCCACCACCTCGCTGGGCGGCGAGCATCCGAGCATCAACACCGCCAACGGCGGTGCCGACGACCCGCTGATCACCGGCCTGCGTGCCTTGGGCCACACGGTGTCCACCAGCGCGCAGTCCAGCGGCATCAGCACCATCATGCGCGTGCAGCGCAATGGCCAGAGCGTGCTGCAAGGCGGCGCCGACCCGCGCCGTGAAGGCGTGGTGCTGGGCGATAGCTTCCAGCCCTGATCCGGCCCGCCAGGGCTGAAAGCAAAAACGCCGGCCGCGATGCTCTCGCGGCCGGCGTTTTTCATGGCGCCATGGTCAGCAAAGCGTCACCAGCGCACGCCGAACGCGCTTTCCAGTTCCGCCACCTGCTCCTCGGAAAGCGGGGCAGGGCGCGGATTGAGCAGCAGCCACAGCCGCGCGGTTTCCTCGAGTTCCTCGAGCGCATGGCAGGCCTGGGTCACGCCCGGGGCCCAGACCACCGGGCCCAGGCGTTCGAGCAGCACCCCGCGCACCTCGGCGGCCAGCGCGGCCACCTGCTCGGCGACGCGGGGCGCACCCGGGCGCGCATAGGGAATCAAGGGCACGCGGCCGATCTTCATCACCTGGTAGGGCGTGATCGGCGGCAGCACCGCCTCGGCCGACGCCACGCCGGCCAGCGTCAGCGCCACCAGGTGCGTCGAATGCGTATGCAGCACGCAGCGCGCCTGCTCGTTGCGCGCGTAGATGCCGCGGTGCAATGCCAGCGTCTTGGACGGCTTGTCGCCCGAGATCCACTCCTGCTGCGCATTCACCTTGGCCAGGCGTGCCGGATCGAGGCTGCCCAGACAGGCGTCGGTGGGCGTGATCAGCCAGCCGTCGGCCAGGCGCGCGCTGATGTTGCCCGCGGTGCCGGTGGTGTAGCCGCGCGCGTGCAGGCTCGCGCCCACGGCGCAGATCTCGTCGCGCAGCCGCGCTTCGTCGCCATGCGCTGCCGTCATGCGCCGGCTCCATCCAGGTGCTGCAAGGCCTTGTCGAAGAAGTCCTCGCTGCCGAAGTTGCCCGACTTGAGCACCACGGCCAGCGCCGGGCCGTCGCCCAGCGACTGGGTGGCGGGCACGCCCGGGTCGATCTGCCGGCCGATGCGCAGCGCCTGCAATTGCAGCGCCTGGATCACCGCGCCCGAGGTCTCGCCGCCGGCGACGACGAAGCGGCGCGTGCCGCGCTCGCGCAAGCGCGCCGCGATCTCGCCCAGCGCCTGTTCGATCAATTCGCCCGCGCGCGCGACGCCGAGCTCGGCCTGCACGCGGCGCACTTCCTCGGGGCTGCTGGTGGCGTAGACCAGCGCAGTCTCGCCGGCAGCGGCCATGGCCAGCGCGGCGCCCACCACGTCCTCGCCGCGCGCCAGCGCCAGCGGGTCGATGCGAAAGGCCGGGCGGCCGCTGGCCAGCCAGGCCGCGACCTGGCCGTTGGTGGCCTTCGACGCGCTGCCCGACAGCACGACGGCCGGGCCGTCGATGCGCGGCAATTGCGCGGCGTCGCTGCCGCGCAGCTGGCCCCGGCGGCGGAAGTTGGCCGGCAGGCCCTGGGCCACGCCCGAGCCGCCGGTGACCAGCAGCGCGTCGGCGCAGGCCTCGCCCAGCGTCACCAGGTCGGCATCGCTGATGGCATCGGCAATCGCCAGGCGCACGCCCCCGGCGCGCAGCGCGGCGATGCGTTCGCGCACGCCGGCCGCGCCCTGGGCCACAGCCGGCTGGGCAATCAAGCCGACCTTGGCCTGGCTTTGCGATTGCAGCACGCGCACCAGATCGGGGTCGCGCATCGGCGTCAGCGGGTGGTTTTCCATGCCCGATTCATTCAGCAGGCGCTGGTTCACGAACAGATGGCCCTGGTACACGGTGCGGCCCGCGCCGGGGAAGGCCGGGCAGGCAATGGCGAAGTCGCAGGCCAGCGCGGCCAGCAGCGCTTCGGCCACGGGGCCGATATTGCCCGCGGCCGTGGAGTCGAATGTCGAGCAGTACTTGAAGAAGAACTGGGTGCAGCCCTGGGCCTGCAGCCAGCGCAGCGCCTGCAGGCTCTGCGCCACGGCATCTTCCACGGGCGCGGTGCGCGATTTCAGCGCAATGACGATGGCGTCGGCATCGAGCGACGCCGCCAATCCGGCCGGGGGCACGCCAATCGTCTGCACCGTGCGCATGCCGCCGCGCACGAGGATGTTGGCCAGGTCGGTGGCGCCGGTGAAATCGTCGGCGATGCAACCCAGCAGGGGAGGAAGCTTGTTCATAGCAGTCGTGAAAGTGTGAATAAATGGTACGCGACTTCACAAATTTGAACAATCAAGGGGAATCCCTGTGATTTCGTGTGAGGTTTTGTGAATAATACACAGACGCGCTGCCTTCACTGCCAATGGATCCCTTATGAATTTTGAACTCCTGTTCGCCGACCAACCCGAGCGCAAAGTGCGCTACACCCTCACCGGCGCGAAGGGCGGCTTCGCCCGCACGCTGCTGGCGCAGACGCGGCTGATGCCGCGCCTGGTGCCCGCCGCGCTGTGCGACCTGGATGTGCCAGGACTGCGCGCGATGTGTGAAGAACTGGGATTTTCCGCGCAGCAGCTGCGCGAATGCCACAGCGCCGCCGAAGTGGCCGCGCTGCCGGGCGATGCCATCGCCCTGGTGCAGGACGCCGGCCTGCTGCGCGACGTGCCGCATGACATCCTGGTCGAGGCCACGGGCAATCCCAAGGTCGGCTACCGCGTGGCCTGCGAGGCCATCGAGGCCGGCCGCCATGTAGCCATGGTCAGCAAGGAGGTCGACACCGTCGCCGGCATCGCCATGTCGCGCCTGGCCAAGGCCAAGGGCGTGGTCTACACCACGGCCGACGGCGACCAGCCGGCCAACCTGATCGGCCTCGTGAGCTGGGCGCGCACGCTGGGCCTGGAGATCGTCGCCGCGGGCAAGTCCAGCGAATACGACCTGGTGTTCGACCCGCGCAGCGGCCAGCTGCAGCAGCTCGATGAGACGCGCTCCATCCCCGAGCTGGCGCACCTGCTGGCGCTGGGCGACGACATTCCCGCGACGCTGGCCGCGCGCCGCGCCGCGCTCCAGGGCTGGAAGACCAGCGCCACCGCCGACTACTGCGAGATGGCCGTGGTGGCCTCGAACACCGGCTTCGTCGCCGATGTCGAAGCCATGCATTACCCCGTGGCGCGCGTGGCCGAGCTGGCCGACATCTACGCGCTGCGCGAAGACGGCGGCATTCTCCAGCGTCCCGGCGTGATCGATGTGTTCAACGTGCTGCGCCTGCCGGACGAAGCCAGCTTTGGCGGCGGCGTGTTCGTGATCGTGCGCACCGGCGACGGCCCGACCTGGCAGCTGCTGGCGCAAAAGGGCCATGTCGTGAGCCGCAACGGCCGCTATGCCTGCATGTACCTGCCCTACCACTTCATGGGCGTCGAAACGCCAATCAGCCTGCTCAATGCGGTGCTGCATGGCCGCGCCTCGGGCAGCGACCAGCCAGCCCAGCACGCGATTCTTGCGGGCCGCGCCATCGAGGACATCCCCGCCGGCACCGTGCTGCGCATGGGCGGGCACCACCACGACGTGACCGGCGTCAAGCCGGTGCTGCTGGCGCGCGCCGAAGCCCCCGCCGAGGTCGCGCCGCTGTACCTGGCCGCGCACGCCACGACGGCGCGCGACATCCGCGCCGGCGAACTGATCACGCTGGACGACATCCGGGGTGACGATCCCGCGCTGCGCGCCGCCTGGCGCGCGGGCCTGCAGGACTGAGCGCAAACCAGGGAGCGGGACGCCATGAACGACACCAGCGACAACAGCAGCGGCCGGGCCGCGGGACTGATCCCGGAGCAGCGGCGCGAGATGATCGTGCGGCAGCTGCACAAGCACCAGGTGCTGAGCCTGCACCAGCTCACGGAACTGCTGGGCTGCTCGCACATGACGGTGCGCCGCGATGTCGCGGCGCTCGAGGAGAAGGGCCGGGTCTATGCCGTGCCTGGCGGGGTGCGCATCGCCAGCCACCAGCTGGTCGAGCCCAGCCACCAGGCCAAGTCGGTGACCGAGCTGCCGCAAAAGCGCGGCATCGCGGCGCAGGTCGCGCCGCTGCTCAAGCCGGGCATGACGGTCTACCTCGATGCCGGCACCACCACCGCCTGCCTGATTCCGCAGATCGTGGCGCTGGCCGACATGACGGTGATCACCAATGACTTCCACGTCGCGCTGGCGCTGTCCGACGCGCCGCAGGTCACGGTGCTGCACACCGGCGGCATGCTCGACCACCGCAACGGCTCGAGCGTCGGGCCGCTGGCCGCGGCCACGCTGCGCGAGCTGGTGGCCGATGTGGCCTTTCTCTCGACCAGCGCCTGGGACCTGGAGCGCGGCGTCACGACGCCCTCGGCGCCCAAGGTCGAGGTCAAGCGCGCGGCGATGGCCATTGCCTCGCAGCGCGTGCTGCTGGCGACCAGCGCCAAATACGGCACCTACGGCACCTACCGCGTTGCCGGCCTCGATGAATTCGATCTGGTGGTCACCGACGACACGCTGTCCGAAGCCGCCGTGCAGCGCATGCGCGAAGCCGGACTGGCGCTGGAAGTCGCCACCGCCCAGCCCGATGCGGCCGCAGAGCCGCACTGATTACTTTTCTAGAAAATGGGAGATAGCACCATGGCTTTCAGCATCAAGATTTCCGCACTGGCCCTTGCGGCCCTGGGCGCCGTGCCGCTCGCGGCACTGGCCCAGCCCCAATGGCCGGCCAAGCCGGTCACCATCGTGGTCGCCTATCCCGCGGGCGGCGCGGCCGACATGCTCGCGCGCCTGGTCGCGCCGAAGATGTCGGCGGTCCTCGGCCAGCCCGTCGTGATTGAAAACCGCGGCGGCGCCGCGGGCCAGATCGGCGCGGGCTATGTGGCCCAGGCCCGGGCCGATGGCTACACCCTGCTGGTCGACGGCGGCGGCTATGCGATCAACCCGACGCTGTTCCCCAAGCTGCCCTACGACCCGGCCAAGGCCTTCGCGCCGGTCGGCATCCTGGGCGTGTTCCCGCTGGTGCTGACGACATCGCCGACCTACAGCGCGAAAACCACGGCCGAGCTGGTGCAGGCCGCGCGCGCCGCGCCCGATGCGGTGTCGTATGCCTCGCCGGGCACGGGCTCGACCCAGCACCTGGCCACCGAGCAGTTCCTGCAGCAGGCCAAGGTGAAGATGGTGCACATTCCCTACAAGGGCGGCAGCCCGGCCATGGCCGACGTGATGGGCGGCCATGTGCCGGTCTATGTCGCCAACATCGGCTCGTCGCTGCCCAACATGAAGGCCGGCAAGCTGCGCCCGCTGGCGGTGATGGCGGCCAGGCGCTCGCCGCTGCTGCCCGACGTGCCGACGCTGGCCGAAGCCGGCGTGGCCCACGCCGAAGCCTATGAGTGGAATGGCATGTTCATGCCCGCCGGCGTGCCGCCCGCGGTGGCCGCCAAGCTCACGGCCGCGCTCAAGACCGCGCTCGAGGCGCCCGACGTCAAGGAGCGCATCACCAGTGTCGGCGGCGAGCCGTTCACCGGTGGCACCGCCGAGGTGAAGAAGTTCATCGACCTGCAGGCCCAGCGCATGGGCAAGGTGATGCGCGACGGTAATATCCGCGCCGAATAAGCGCGAAACCACGGCGCCTGAGCGCCGGATCGCGCCGCAGAAGACGTGGCGGCGCCGTTTTCGCCGTGGAGGGCGCACCGGCTGCTGCCCGTGCGCCCTCGGCACTTACACCGCTGGCGGATCGGTTTCGCGCTCGGGGTGGCGGTGCTTGGCAATGCCGGCGATGAAGGCATCGAACTGCTCGGCGCCGCCGACGAACAGCCCGGGATCGTCCTCGCCCGACGGCAGCGTCGGCGGCACCTGGGCCTTTTGCATCAGCGCCGTCGACGCCGGCATCACCAGGATCGCCTTGCAGTGGCGGTAGTGGTCCTTGATGAACTCCAGGCTGTGGCCGTCGGCGCCCAGTGTCTGCACGCCGGCTTCGCCATCGGGCAGGGCCAGCGCATCGAACAGGAAGCCGGGCTCGTTTTCCAGCGAGGCGTCGGCATCGATCGCCACCTTGTCGGCGGTCTTCACGGCACCGATGCGCGGCGCGACAAAGCGCGCCACCGCGCCTTGCGCCACCAGCGCCTCCTGCAGCGCCACGGCGCTCGCGCCTTCGATACCATCGGCCACCAGGATGGCGATCTTGCGGCCCATGATCGAGCCATCACCGGGGCGCGCGAACAGCGACAGCGCGGGCGACTTGTCGACCTCGGGGGCCGGCGGCTTGGGCAGCGCGCGCGGCATCGGATCGGGCAGCTCCATGCCCAGGCCCGCGGCCACCTGCGCCGCCAGTTCCTCGGAGGCATTGCGCAGCGAAGCCACCATGCGTTCGCGGATCGCCGGCACCGTGACCTTGCTCAGCTCGAAGCGGAAGCCCGCGGCAATGTGCGCCTGCTCGACGGCCGTCTGGCTCTCGAAGAACAGCGTGGCCTGGGTGTAGTGGTCGGCAAACTTCTCCGGCTTGGCCCGCACCTTGCCCTGCGCTTCCTTGGCCTCGATGCGCGCCGGCACCGAGACGAAGCCCTGCGCCGCGCCGGCCTGGAACGGGCAGCCGCCGGCCAGCGAATTGGGCTCGTACGACACGCGGCCGCGGTGGATGGCCTGGCGGTGCATGCCGTCGCGCTGGTTGTTGTGCACCGGCGCCACGGGCGCGTTGATCGGGATCTCGTGGAAGTTGGGCCCGCCCAGGCGCGAGATCTGCGTGTCCACATAGGAGTGGATGCGGCCGGCAAGCAGCGGGTCGTTGGAGAAGTCGATGCCGGGGATCACATGCGCGGCGCAGAACGCGACCTGCTCGGTCTCGGCAAAGAAATTGTCCGGGTTGCGGTTGAGCACCATGCGGCCGATGGGACGCACCGGGATCAGTTCCTCGGGAACGATCTTGGTGGCGTCGAGGATGTCGAAGCTGAACTGCTCGGCCTGCTCCTCGGTGAACACCTGCACGCCCAGTTCGTACTCGGGGTAGGCGCCGGCTTCGATGCGCTCCCACAGGTCGCGGCGGTGGTAGTCCGGATCGGCGCCCGAGATCTTCACGGCCTCGTCCCAGACCAGCGAATGCGTGCCGGCCTTGGGATTCCAGTGGAACTTGACGAACACCGACTCGCCCGCGGCGTTGACGAAGCGGAAGGTATGCACGCCAAAGCCCTGCATGGTCGCGTAGCTGCGCGGAATGGCGCGGTCCGACATCTGCCACATCAGCATGTGCGTGGACTCGGGCATCAGCGAGACGAAGTCCCAGAAGGTGTCGTGCGCGCTCGCGGCCTGGGGCATCTGGTGGTGCGGCTCGGGCTTGACGGCATGCACCAGGTCCGGGAACTTCATTGCATCCTGGATGAAGAACACCGGCATGTTGTTGCCGACCAGGTCCCAGTTGCCTTCGTCGGAATAGAACTTGACGGCAAAGCCGCGCACGTCGCGCGCCGTGTCCTTGGAGCCGCGCTCGCCGGCCACGGTGGAAAAGCGCACGAACACCGGCGTGATCTTGCCGGCTTCCTGGAAGGGCGCGGCGCGCGTGAGATCGCTCAGCGACTCATAGGCCTCGAAGAAGCCATGCGCGCCCGAGCCGCGCGCATGCACGATGCGTTCGGGAATGCGCTCATGGTCGAAATGCGTGATCTTCTCGCGCAGGATGAAGTCTTCGAGCAGCGCCGGGCCGCGCACGCCGTATTTGAGCGAATTCTGGTTGTCGGCAATCGGCACGCCCTGGTTGGTGGTCAGCACCTGGCCCGAGGAGTCGACGCGCACGCGGTCGAGCGGCGCAATCGTCGCATTGACACCCTCGGGTGCCACGCCGCCGGTCTTGTCGCTGGCGTTGCCTTCGGACAGCGTGCTGGCCGTGGGCAGGCGCGAAGCCGGCTCGGTGGTGGCGCCAGGAGCGGGTGCCAGGCCATTGTCGAAGCCATGCTCGCCCGCCTTGTTGGGGTTGTAGGGGCAGCCCGCGGCCAGTGCATTGGTCTCGACGGCCTGCACGGCCAGTGCGTCGCCGTCGCCGGAGCCCATTGCGGACGGGCCGCTGTCGGTATTGCGGGCCGCGGCCTTGTCGGCCGCAGCATTGCGCGCACCAGTGCTTTTGCTGTCTTTCGTCATGGGATCTTTCGTGGGAGGGTAGGGGATTCCCAAGCCTAAGTTCGCCGCGTCATTTGTCCGTAGGACGAGCGCGCGTTGGGGCGTCGAGCGCGGTCCCCTTTGAATCCAGACGTAACGACAGGCTTGCGCGCGGGATGTGGCATGCTGCAAGGCATCCCCCATCTCTTCAGGCCCATGCTCACGCCCGACATTCTTGAATCCAGCCGCCGCAGCGTGCTGTGCTGGCTGGCGACGGCCGATGCGCACGGCTGCCCCAATGTCTCGCCCAAGGAAATCTTCGCGGTGTTCGATGACCGGCACCTGGTCATTGCCAATATCGCCTCGCCGTGCAGCGCCGCGAACATCGCGGCCAACCCGCAGGTCTGTGTGAGCTTTGTCGATGTGTTTGCGCAAAAGGGCTTCAAGCTCACCGGCAGCGCACGCGATATCGCCGCCGATGCGCCCGAGTTCGCGCACTGGGCCGCGCCCGTGCTGGAAAAAGCCGGGCCGCGTTTTGCACTGCGCAGCGTGTTCGTGGTGCGGGCCCGGTCCGCGGCGCCGATTCTTGCGCCCAGCTATTGGCTCTACCCGCAAGAGACCACGCTGCAGTCGCAGATCGAGGGCGCCTATCGCAGCTATGGGGTGCGCGGGCCCGTGGATTGACCTGCTGCCAAGCGGTGAACCGCAGGGTTGGTTACAGAATGTTTCTGGTATTCTGCCGCTGTATACAAACCTGTTCCGATCTCGCTGGCTGCCATGCAACTTCCCCTGCACATCATTGACGCCTTCACCGCGCAGCGCTTCCACGGCAACCCGGCCGCCGTGGTGCTGCTCGATGCCTGGCTGCCCGCGCCGCTGCTGCAGTCAATCTCCGCCGAGAACAACCTGTCCGAAACCGCGTTCGTCATCTGGAGTGCCGAGCGCGCGGCGTTCGAGATCCGCTGGTTCTCGCCGCTCACCGAAATCGCGTTCTGCGGCCACGCGACGCTGGCCAGCGCCTATGTGCTTCTCGACGCCGATCCCGGACTGCAAAGCGTCACCTTCTGGGCCGCAGCCGTGGGCCATGTCAGCGCCACGCGCGAGCCGGGCGGCCGCATCCGCATGCAATTCCCGCGCCGCGACGCCACGCCCCTGGCCGAGCCCCCGGCCGCATTGCGCGCGGGACTGGGCCTCGCGCCAACGGCCTGGCTGGTGAACCAGCAGGCCTATCTGGCGGTATATGCCTCGGAGGCCGAAGTGCGCGCCGTGCAGCCGGACCTGGAGCAGCTCAAGGCGCTCGGTCCGCTGGACGTGGCCGTCACCGCACCCGGCGATGCGGGCGCTGCCCACGACTTCGTGAGCCGCTATTTCTGGCCGGCCAATGGCGGCGACGAGGACCCGGTCACGGGCTCGATCCATGCGGCGCTCGCGCCGTACTGGGCCCAGCGCCTGGGCAAAGACCAGCTCGTGGCGCTGCAGGCATCGCAGCGCAGCGGCACGCTGTTTTGCACCGTGACCGACGCGGGCGTCGAAGTGGCCGGACACTGCGTGCGCTATCTGCGCGGCACGATCACGGTCTGAGCCTGCCTTCCTGACGCCGGCCATGGATTCGCAGACTGCGCGACAGCGGGACGGGGTGCTTCGCATCCCGGGCAAGGCGGCGTCGATCTCTGGGCGCATGCTGCTGTGGAGCTGGCGCGCCCACCCGTGTGGCGCGCAGCTGCCGTACCCGCGCGCCGCTCCGGCGCGGGCGCGCTTGCAGCTGCCCCATGTGAGCGCATACCACGCGCGCCTGGGCGAGCGCCCGGGCCGCAAGGCCCTGAAGCCCCCGGCCGGCGCGGACGTCCTGTTCCCCTTTCAAAGCTCCCATGGTTGCAACCATTCTCGTCGGCATGCTGTGCGCACACCTGCTGTGCTTCTCGGCCATGTTCCTGCTCATCAGCCAGCGCCTGCAGGGCAACAAGATGGGCATGCATTACTTCGCCACCGGCAATCTGCTGCTGGGCCTGGCCTATGTGCTGCAGCTGGCCGAAGGCGGGCCGGCCTGGAGCGCGATGAGCGTGGTCAACCACACGCTGGCGCTGGCGTCGCCGATCGCCTACTGGCTCGGCGCGATGCGCTTCTTTGGCCAGGAGGTGCCGCTATGGCGTCCGGTGGTCGTGTTCTCGCTGGCCTATGCCGGCGCACAGGTGCTGGTGCAGTGGAGCATGGGCGCCGTGGCCCGCTACGCCATGCTGGCGGCCATGTCCTCCACGATGTTCTTCGTCATGGCCTGGACCGTGGTCTATGGCGTGCGCACCTTTGCGCGGGACCTGCGCTGGGAGATGTTCTTCTTCGCGCTGCTGATCACCGGCATCGGCGTGCTCAACGCCATCAAGTTCGTGCGGCTGGCCACCGGCGGGCTGGACATGCTGCGCATGGACCATACCTTCCAGATGGTGTTCTATATCTACATGTCGTCGCTGGCGACGCTGTTGCCGCCGGCCATCATCTGGCTGGTGCTGCGGCGCCTCACGGACGAACTGCGCGGCATGGCGGCCCGTGATCCGCTGACGGGATTGCTCAACCGGCGCGGCCTGGCGCAGGCGCTCGAGGCGCATTTCAACACCCGCGATGCCGCGCCGGCCTATCTGCTGCTGCTGGATGTCGATCATTTCAAGCGCATCAACGACAGCCATGGCCACCAGGCGGGCGACGCTGTGCTGTGCCAGGTGGCCGAGGTCCTGCGCCGTGCGGTGCGCCGCGGCGACCTCACGGGCCGCGTGGGCGGCGAGGAGTTCGCGGCGGTCTGCCTGGACACCGACCGCGCCGGCGCCATGCAGGTTGCCGAGCGCCTGCGCGCCGGCATGGAAAGCCGCAGCATGGAAATTCCCGGCGCGCGCGCGCCGCTGCGCTGCACTGCCACCATCGGGATTTCCGCGCCTTTCACCGGCACCGCGAGCCTGGACGACGCCATGCGCCAGGCCGACGCGGCGCTGTACCGCGGCAAGGACGCGGGGCGCAACCGGATTGAAGCCAGCGCGCGCCAGGCCGGCGTGCCAGCGCCGGATGGCGGGCCATAGCCGGCAGCGGGGCCGGGGCCCAAGGGTGGGCCGCGCGGCCAGGAGGTCTTTGCCGGCGGCCATCCGCGGCCGGCGTACCATGGCGCAGCCGGCTGCGCAGTGCGGCGGGCCCCCTCCACCAGAAGGCTAACGACCATGACCCTCACGCACGCCTACGCCGCCCAGTCCGCGACCACGCCGCTCGCGCCCTTCAGCTTCGAGCGGCGCGCACCGCTGCAGCGCGATGTCGCCATCGACATCCTGCACTGCGGCGTCTGCCACTCCGACCTGCACACCGCGCGCAGCGAGTGGGGCCCGGCCAAGTACCCGTGCGTGCCCGGCCACGAGATCGTCGGCCGGGTGCGCGCCATCGGCAATGGCGTCTCGAAATTCAAGGTCGGCGATATCGTCGGCGTGGGCTGCATGGTCGACAGCTGCCAGCACTGCGCGTCCTGCGCCGAGGGCCTGGAGCAGTACTGCGAAAACGGCTTCACCGGCACCTATGACAGTCCCGAGCAGATCTCGCGCGAGAACACGCTGGGCGGCTACTCCGACCATATCGTGGTGCACGAGAAATTCGTGCTGCGCATCTCGCATGCCGAATCGGATCTGGCCGCCGTGGCGCCGCTGCTGTGCGCAGGCATCACCACCTACTCGCCGCTGCGCCAATGGCAGGTCGGCCCGGGCCAGAAGGTCGGCATCGTCGGCCTGGGCGGGCTGGGCCACATGGGCGTGAAGCTCGCCGCCGCCATGGGCGCGCAGGTGGTGCTGTTCACCACCTCGCCCGGCAAGACCGCGGATGCGCTGCGCCTGGGCGCCAAGGAGGTCGTGGTGTCGAAGGACCCGGCGCAGATGGCCGCGCATGCCAACAGTTTTGATTTCATCCTGAACACCGTGGCCGCCTCGCACGACCTCGACCCGTTCATCGCGCTGCTCAAGCGCGACGGCACCATGACGCTGGTCGGCGCACCGGCCACGCCGCACAAGAGCCCGAACGTGTTCGGCCTGATCCTCAAGCGCCGGCGCCTGGCCGGCTCGCTGATCGGCGGCATTGCCGAGACCCAGGAAATGCTCGACTTCTGCGCCCAGCACGGCATCGTCTCGGACATCGAGGTCATCGCCATGGAGCAGATCAACGAGGCCTATGAACGCATGCTGCGCAGCGATGTGAAATACCGGTTTGTGGTGGATATGTCTACGCTGGGGCAAGCGGTGGCGGCGTAGGTCGCACAGTTCCCGCAACCGGCTGAAACCTCCCGGCCCCCAGCTTCGTGCCGCCGTCCTACAGCCCGCGCTGCGGGGCCCGCATAGCATCCTCTGCATGCGTGCTGAAGCGGACCTGATCATTGCCCGCCCCGAAGGGCTTTACTGCCCGCCCGGCGATTTCTACATCGACCCCTGGCGGCCGGTGGAGCGCGCGGTCATCACCCATGCGCACAGCGACCACGCGCGCTATGGCAGCGCGCATTACCTCGCGCACCACGACAGCGCGCCCATCCTGCGCCGGCGCCTGGGCGCGGACATCACGCTGCAGACCCTGGCCTATGGCGAGACCATAGAGCACCATGGCGTGCGGCTGTCGCTGCACCCGGCCGGGCATGTGCTGGGCTCGGCCCAGGTGCGGCTCGAGCATGGCGGGCGCGTGTGGGTGGCCTCGGGCGACTACAAGCTCGAAAACGACGGCACCTGCGCACCGTTCGAGCCGGTGCGCTGCGACACCTTCATCACCGAGTCGACCTTTGGCCTGCCGATCTACCGCTGGCCGACGCAGCCCGAACTGTTTGCCGACATCAACGCCTGGTGGCGCGCCAATGCCGACGCCGGCCGCGCCTCGGTGCTCTATGCGTATGCGCTGGGCAAGGCGCAGCGGCTGCAGTTTGGCGTCGATGCGTCGATCGGGCCGATCGTCGCGCATGGCGCCGTCGAGCCGATCAATGCGATCTACCGCGCGGCCGGCGTGGCGCTGCCGCCCACGCATTACGCCAGCGACCCGGCGCTCGACAAGGCGACGCTGGGCCGGGCGCTGGTCATTGCGCCGCCCTCGGCCGGGCGCACCAGCTGGATGCGGCGCTTTCCCAACCCGTCGGACGCGTTTGCCAGCGGCTGGATGAAGCTGCGCGGCACGCGGCGCCGGCGCGGCGTCGACCGCGGCTTTGTCGTCTCCGACCATGCGGA
The DNA here is from genome assembly GCF_013363755.1 of Comamonas antarctica. Classification (NCBI taxonomy): domain Bacteria; kingdom Pseudomonadati; phylum Pseudomonadota; class Betaproteobacteria; order Burkholderiales; family Comamonadaceae; genus Comamonas; species Comamonas antarctica. The sequence goes on along the minus strand of NZ_CP054841.1, from coordinate 355,542 downwards.
CTGGCCCGGGCTGCAGTCGGCGATCCTGGCCACGGGCGCCGAGCGCGTCTTCGTCACCCATGGCAGCGTTGCCGTGATGGTGCGCTGGCTCTGCGAGCAGGGCCTGCAGGCCCAGGGCTTCAGCACCGAATACGGCGACCATGACGAAGCCGACGATGCCTCGCCGCGCGCCGACGATGCCACCGATGCACCCGAGGCCGCCGAGTCCGCATGAAAGCCTTTGCCGATCTCTACCGCGAATTGGACGCCTCGACGGCCAGCCTGGCCAAGCAGGCCGCGCTGCAGCGCTACCTGCGTGCCGCGCCCGCGCGCGATGCGGCCTGGGCGGTGTATTTCCTGGCCGGCGGCAAGCCGCGCCAGCTGGTGCCCGCGCGGCTGCTGCGCGAACAGGCGCGGCTCGCCGCCGGCCTGCCCGAATGGCTGTTTGACGAAAGCTACCACGCTGTCGGCGACCTGGCCGAGACCATCTCGCTGCTGCTGCCCGAACCCGAGCAGGAGCGGCAGCTGGCGCTGGCCGACTGGATGCAGCAGCACTTGCTGCCGCTGCGCGGCAAGCCGCCCGAAGTGCTGACGCAGCTGCTGCAGGCGCAGTGGCGCATGCTCGCGCCCGCGCAGCGGCTGGTGTATTTCAAGCTGATCACGGGCGCCTTCCGCGTCGGCGTGTCGCGGCTGCAGGTCACGCAGGCGCTGGCGGCGGTGAGCGGCGTCGATGCCAAGCGGATTGCGCAGCGGCTCATGGGCTATACGCACATTGGCGCCCAGCCCACCGCAGAGGATTACGCCGCGCTGGTCGCGCCGGTCGATGCCGAGGGCCCGGGCGCGCAGGGCGGCCAGCCCTATCCGTTTTTCCTCGCGCACCCGTTCAACCTGCCTGTGGCGCAGTTCGACGCCACGCTGGGCCCGGCCGATGGCTGGCTCGTCGAGTGGAAGTGGGACGGCATCCGCGCCCAGCTGGTCAAGCGCGATGGCCAGGTCGCGGTCTGGACGCGCGGCGAGGAGCTGGTCAGCGACCGCTACCCCGAACTCCAGGCCATGGGCTTGCATCTGCCCGACGGCACCGTGCTCGATGGCGAGATCCTGGTCTGGCGCGACGGCCGCGCCCAGCCGTTTGCCGAGCTGCAGCAGCGCATCGGCCGCAAGACGCTCGGCCCCAAGCTGCTGCGCGAGCTGCCCGTGGTGCTGTGCGTCTACGACCTGCTGGAGCAGGGCGGCGCCGATCTGCGCGCCATGCCGCAGCACGAACGCCGGCTGCGGCTCGAGCAGCTGGTGGCCGCCCATCCGCACCCGCAACTGGAGCTGAGCCCGCTGCTGCAGGGCGCCGACTGGCAGGACCTCGCCCGCGAGCGCGAGCAGGCGCGCGCGCTGGGCGTCGAGGGCATGATGCTCAAGCGCCTCGATGCGCAGTATGGCGTCGGCCGCACCAAGGACGTGGGCGTCTGGTGGAAGTGGAAGATCGACCCGCTGTCCGTCGATGCGGTGCTGATCTACGCGCAGCGCGGCAGCGGCCGGCGCGCAAGCCTCTACAGCGACTACACCTTTGCCGTGTGGAATGGCCCGCAGGACGATCCCGCGCGCCAGCTGGTGCCGTTTGCCAAGGCCTATTCGGGCCTGACCGACGCCGAGATCCGCGCCGTCGATGCCGTGATCCGCAAGACCACGCAGGAAACCTTCGGCCCGGTGCGCAGCGTCACGCCGACAATGGTGTTCGAGCTGGGCTTCGAAGGCATTGCCAAGAGCAGCCGGCACAAGAGCGGCATTGCGGTGCGCTTTCCGCGCATGCTGCGCCGGCGCGAAGACAAACCCATCGAAGAAGCCGACACGCTGGCCACCTTGCAGGCGCTGCTGGCCGGCGGCAGCTGATGGCGGCCCGCAAGCGCGCGGCCGCTGCGGCACCGGCTGCCGCAGCCCCGGCTGCCGGAAAGCCGGCCTCCGATCCGGCGCTCGAAGCCTGGATCACCGAGCGCGGCTGGAAGTCCTTCGCGTTCCAGCGCCAGGTCTGGGCCGAGATGGCGCGCGGGCGCAGCGGCATGCTGCACTCGAGCACCGGCAGCGGCAAGACGCTCGCCGTCTGGCTCGGCGCGCTGGGCGCGCTGCGCCATCAAGTGGCGCCAGGCGCCAAGGGCAAGCCGCCGCCGCTGGCCGTGCTGTGGATCACGCCGATGCGCGCCTTGGCCGCCGACACGCTGCGCTCGCTCGAAGCGCCGCTGCAGGCGCTGGCACCCGACTGGAGCGCGGGGCTGCGCAGCGGCGACACCAGTTCCGCGCAGCGCGCCGCGCAGGACCGGCGCCTGCCCACGGTGCTGGTCACGACCCCTGAAAGCCTCACGCTGCTGCTGGCGCGCGCCGATGCGCAGGAGCTGCTGCAGCACGTGCGCGTGGCCGTGGTCGATGAATGGCACGAGCTGATGGGCAACAAGCGCGGCGTGCAGGCGCAGCTGGCGCTGGCGCGGCTGCGCACGTTCCAGCCGGCGCTGATGACCTGGGGCCTGTCGGCGACGCTGGGCAATCTGAACGAAGCGCTGCGCACGCTGCTGGGCAGCGCGAGCGCGCCGGCCGACCGGGCGCCGGTGATGGTGCAGGGCGAGACCGACAAGACGCTGCTCATCGATACGCTGCTGCCCGCGGCCGCCGAGCGCTTCGCCTGGGCCGGCCACATGGGCTTGCGCATGCTGCCGCAGGTGGTCCAGGCCATCGAGGAAAGCGCCAGCTGCCTGGTGTTCACCAACATGCGCTCGCAGGCCGAACGCTGGTACCGCGCGCTGCTCGAAGCCCGGCCCGACTGGGCCGGCGTGCTGGCGCTGCACCATGGCTCGCTGGACCGCGGCGTGCGCGAATGGGTCGAAGTGGGGCTCAAGGAAGGGCGCATCAAGGCCGCGGTCTGCACTTCGAGCCTGGACCTGGGTGTCGATTTCCTGCCCGTGGACCGCGTGCTGCAGATCGGCTCGGCCAAGGGCGTGGCGCGGCTGGTGCAGCGCGCGGGCCGCGCCGGCCATGCGCCGGGCCGGCCATCGCGCATCACGCTGGTGCCCACGCACAGCCTCGAACTGGTCGAGGCCGCGGCCGCGCGCGCGGCCGTGCAGGCGGGCCAGATCGAGGCCCGCCACAGCCCGCGCGCGCCGCTCGATGCATTGGTGCAGCACCTGGTCACGGTGGCGCTGGGCGGGGGCTTTCGGCCCGAGGCGCTGCTGGCCGAGGTGCGCGGCACCGTGGCCTATGAGAGCCTGAGCGACGAGAACTGGCAGTGGTGCCTGGACTTCGTGCGCCAGGGCGGGCCGTCGCTGGCGGCCTATCCCGACTACCACCGCGTCGTGCCCGACGCGGAGGGCGTATGGCGCGTGCCCGACGCGCGGCTCGCGCGCCGCCACCGCGTGAACATCGGCACCATCGTCAGCGACGCCTCGATCAGCGTGCAGTTCCTCGGCGGCGCCAAGCTCGGCTCGGTCGAGGAAAGCTTTGTCGCGCGCCTCAAGCCCGGCGATGCCTTCATGTTCAGCGGCCGGCTGCTGGAGCTGGTGCGCGTCGAGCAGATGACGGCCTTCGTGCGCAAGGCCACGGCCGGGCGCGCCGCGCTGCCGCGCTGGAATGGCGGGCGCATGCCGCTGTCGAACACGCTGGCCGATGCCGTGCTGCTGGAGCTGCAGGCGGCCGATGAAGGGCGGTTCGACAGCCCGGAGATGCGCTGCGTGCAGCCGCTGATCACGATCCAGAAGCAGTGGTCGGGCGTGCCCACGCCGCAGCGGCTGGTGGCCGAGACGCTCAAGTCGCGCGAGGGCTGGCATCTGTTTGTCTATCCGTTCGCGGGCCGCCAGGTGCATCTGGGGCTGGCCAGCCTGCTGGCCTGGCGTGCCGCGCAGCCCGAGACCGGCACCTTCTCGATCGCCCTCAACGACTATGGCTTCGAGCTGCTCAGCGCCAAGCCCATCGACTGGGCCGAGCGCCTGCCGGCGCTGCTGGCGCTGCCGCCGCCCGAGCAGCTGCTGGCCGAGGTGCTGGGCAGCCTCAATGCCACCGAACTGGCGCGCCGGCGCTTTCGCGAGATCGCGCGCATTGCCGGGCTGATCTTCCAGAGCCACCCGGGCGAGCGCCGCAGCAACCGCCAGCTGCAGGCCTCGGCCTCGCTGTTCTACGAAGTCTTCCAGCGCTACGACCCGCGCAACGGCCTGCTGGCCCAGGCCGAGCAGGAACTGCTGACCCAGGAGCTCGATGTGCGCCAGCTTGCCGCCGCGCTCGAGCGCATCCAGGGCCAGACATTGCAGCTGCATGCGCTGCGCAAGCCCTCGCCGCTGGCCTTTCCGCTGATGGTCGAGCGCTTTCGCGAGAAGCTCAGCAACGAGCCGCTGGCCGCGCGCATTGCGCGCATGGTCGCCGAGCTCGAGCGCAGCGCCGGCGGCGAGGCCGTCGGCACCGCGCATGCGCCCGCGCAGCAGGTGTTTGCCGAGCGCGAATCGCCCGAATGGGCCATCGATGCCGCGCTGGCGCTGGAAACCCGCGGCGAAACCAACGCCCGGTCGGGGCGCCGTGCCGCGCGCAGCCGCCGTACTCCAGGAACTTCCCGATGAGAATCTTCGAGCCGCCACCCGGTGCGCTGGAGCTGGCACTGGCCGGCGAAGCCGTGGCGCTGCTGCCCGAGCGTGCGCTGTGGTGGCCGCGCGAGCGCGCGCTGTTTGTCGCCGACGTGCACCTGGGCAAGGCGGCGAGCTTTCGCGCGCTGGGCCAGCCCGTGCCCTCGGGCACCACGCGCGACAATCTCGAGCGCCTGAGCCAGCTGATCGACGGCCTGGGGGCGCGCAGCCTGGTGGTGCTGGGCGACTTCCTGCATGCGGCCACCGCGCAGCAGGCGCAGGTGATCGAGCCGGTGTGCGCGTGGCGCGAACGCCATGCCGCGCTGCGCTGCGTGCTGGTGCGCGGCAACCACGACAGCCATGCGGGCGACCCGCCGCCCGCGCTGCGCTTCGACATCGTCGACGAGCCGTTTCGCATCGGCCCGTTTGCCGCCTGCCACCACCCGCAGCAGGTGGCCGGCGCCCAGGTGCTGGCCGGCCATCTGCACCCCGCGGTGCAGCTGCGCGGCCGCGCCTACGACCACGCACGCCTGCCCTGCTTTTGCGAGGCACCGGGCATGCTGATCCTGCCGGCATTTGGCGCGTTCACGGGCACCACGCTGCAGCTGCCGGCGCAGACGCTGTGCTGCTACGCCACGGGCGACGGCACGGTCACGGCGCTGCCGTGGAATGGAGGCCGGCGCTGAAGGGAGGCGCCTGGCCGGGGGCGCCCAGCCGGGGGCGCCTAGCCGGGGGCGCCTAGCCGGGGGCGCCTAGCCGGGGGCGCCTAGCCGGGGGCGCCTAGCCGGGGGCGCCTAGCCGGGGGCGCCTAGCCGGAGCCTCAGGCAATATCCAGTGTGGGCACCATCGCATGCAGCTTTGCCAGCGCCTCCTCGCCCAGCAGCTCGCCCAGATCGGCCAGCGGATCGGCATCGTCGACCAGCGCATAGCCCATCGACCAGTTGCGGAACACGCGTTCGCTGCCGCTCGGGCCCTGGTGCTGCAGCGTGAAATTCACATGCCGCGGGTCTTGCGCAATGCGCACCAGCAGGTCCCACAGCGGCTGCTTGGGGCCTTCGAGGTATTGCAGGAAATGCTGGCCATCGAAGACCAGCACGCCGGTGAGACCGTGCGCGGCATTGAAGCTGCGCGCAACCTTGATGATGTCGGAGATGCAACTGAGCGGGGCGTCGGGACCTAATTTGCTGTGGTAGAGAATGCAGTGGAGATTGGAGTTCAAAGGCAACCGATCGGGGCTAGGTGTGCGCACGAGCCCGGATTGCCCGGGGACTTGCCGCCTGGACCGCTTGAAATCCGTGGCGAAACCGCCGCAGTGCCCTGCAGCGGCATGTTCAGCCTGGACCGGCGCGGGACGCGAGGGCGTCGGGCGGTCGATGGAGGTTGTAACCTGGGTCCATTGTAGGTGTTTGACCTACAGGACTGGATATTTGTACAAATAAATTACAAAAAACCCGCGTGACTTGGTGCGGCGGGGCTGGGCGGCATGCTATGCGTGCAGCCAGCCGCAATGGCAAGGCCGCACGCAGGCGCTGCTATCCGGCGTATCGCGTGACCCAGTCCACGAGCCGCCGCATCACATCGACGCGGAAGCTGGGTTTGCCGTTGCTGGTGAACTTGTGGCCTTCGGTCGGGTACAGCACCAGTTCGCTGTCTTGGTTGCCGCCGCGGCGCAGCGCGGTGAACGCGGCTTCGGCCTGGCCGCGCGGGCAGCGCTCGTCGTCGGCGCCATGCAGCAGCAGCGTCGGCGTGGTCGCGCCGCGCAGGAACTCGATGGGCGAATGCGCGCGCATGCGTTCGCGCGCCTCGGCGTCTTCGCCCTGCATCGCATAGCAGTCGGTGTAATAGCCGCTGTCCGAGGTGCCCCAATGCGCATCGAGCTGCGTCAGCGCCGCCATCGGCACGGCCGCCTTGAACACATCGGTGTGCCCGACGGCCCAGGCGGACATGAAACCGCCGTAGGACTTGCCGGCAATCGCCACCTGCTCGCTGGCCAGTCCCTGCTGCTGCAGTGCCTGCACCGCGGCCAGATGCTGGGGCAGGTCGATCTCGCCCCAGCGCCCGCGCAGCCGTGCGCTGAACGCGCGGCCGTAGCTCGATGAGCCGACGGCGTTGAGTGCCAGGATCGACCAGCCTTGGGACCACAGCATGGCCCAGTAGGCCGAGGGCGCGAAGGAGAACAGCGTGAAGCTCGCCGGGCCGCCATGCACATCGACCAGCAGCGGGGTCGCGCCCTGGGCACCCTCGGGGCGGATCAGCCAGCCGTCAATGGTCTCGGTGCCGCCGTTGCCATCGGGCACCTCGAACTGGCGCCGCTCGACGCGGGCCTGGCGGCGCTCGCGCCACCAGGGGTTCAGGTCGCTGAGGCATTGCTCCTGGGAGCCGTCGGTGCGGCAGCGGTACAACTCCATGGGCTGCACCGCGGTCTCGGCGGTGTAGACCATGAACTCGCGCGAGAACGACAGCTGCGACAGCTGGCGCTCGCCTTCCAGCAGGTAACGGACCTGGCCCTCGGGCACCGTGATCTCGGCAATGGCATGCACGCCGCGGCGGGCGACCAGGCCGCGCACGCGCGTGCTGTCGTTGCGCGGGAACTTCACGCACGGGGCTTCGGAGCCGATTTCTAGGGAATCATCGCCCAGCGGCTCGACCTTGCCCGAGGCCAGTTCCACGCGCCACAGCCGCACCTGCGCATCGCCTTCCTCCAGCGTGCCGGAGAACACCAGCCAGCGGCCGTCGGGCGACCAGGCGGGAAACAGCACCTGCGCCTGCTCGGTCGTCACCTGCTGCGGGTGGCTGCCATCGGCGTTCATGATCCAGATATCGCTGCGGTGCGATGCGTCGCCTTCGCGCGAGCGCGTATAGACGATGCGCTGGCCGTCGGGCGAATGGTGCGCGGTGAGCACATGGAACGGGCCGTCGGTGAGTTGCGTGGCCTGGCCGCTTTCGGCGTCGATCACGAACAAATGGTGTTCATGGTCGAGCTTGTAGCCCACGCCATCGCTCTTGAAGGGCAGCTTCCAGACCACCTGCGGTCCGTCCTTGGGCGGCTCGCCGGCATCCGGGGCGGGGCGGGCGCCGCGCAGCGCCGGGTCGACGCGCAGCGAGACCACGACCAGCAGGCTGCGGCCATCGGGGCTCCATTCGAAGCCCGTGGCCGATCCCGGCAGCGTGCCGAGCTGGCGCGCCTCGCCGCCATCGCGCGCGATCACGAACAGCTGCGGCGGATTGGCGCGGTCGGAAATGAAGCCCAGCTGCCGGCCGTCGGGCGACCAGCGCGGGTGGTTGTCGTACGAGCTGCCGCTGGTCAACGGCCACGGGGCCTCGCCGTTGGTGGGGTAGATCCATAGCGTGCTGGTGGCGCTGTCGGCGGCCTGGTTCACCGCGCCGAGGCAGCAGGCCACGAAGCTTTGGTCCCAGGAACAACTGATGTCGGTGATGTGTCGGTGCTGGAGCAGATCGGAGGCTTCGAAAGCTTGGGGCATGTGCGGCGTTCCTGTGTTGATGAGGTTCTTGTCGACCCGAATCGGCGCCTTCCGGCCCACGCAGGGAACCGGAGGTACCGACGGTAGAAACTACGCCCCTGTCACGGCCCGGGCAGTCGGACAACACGCCGTGCGGGAGGCCGCTAGAATCATCCGTTGAGGACGACCTCAGCCATTGCTGGCCCACTTATCTTGCCCGGGACGACCCGGCTTTTTCAGGAGGCCATATGGCTTGGATCTATCTCGTGGTGGCAGGACTGTTTGAAATCGTCTGGGCGTTCACCATGAAGCTCTCGGAAGGCTTCACCAAGCTCGGCTACTCGGCCATCACCCTGATTGCCATGGTCATCAGCTTCGGCCTGCTGTCACTGGCCATGCGCACGCTGCCGCTGGGCACCGCCTACACCATCTGGACCGGCATTGGCGCCGTCGGCGCCTTCGTGGCGGGCATCGTGGCGCTCGGCGAGGCCGCAAGCCCGATGCGCATCCTGGCCGCGGTGCTGATCGTCACCGGCCTGGTGATCATGAAGACGTCGAGCTGAGCCCAGCGGCGCGCATCGCCTGCGCCAGCGCCGCATTGCCCTGCGCGGCCAGCGCCTCGGCCGCGCCCAGGCGGTCCCGCGGCGCCTTGTTCTGGCCCAGCTTGCGCTTGCCGACCAGCGCGCTGACTTCGATCTCGATGCCGACAATCGCGCCCAGCAGCTCGTCGATGAACTCCGGCGCCGAATCCGCCATCTTCCATGGCTGCGGCTGCGCGGCCTCATGGCGCTTGGTCAGCCGGCCGACCAGGGCGCGCACGAAGCGCTCGTCATCGCGGATGGTCAGCCGGCCGTGGGCGTGCACCACTTCGTAGTTCCAGGTCGGCACCTGGCGGTGCGCCTCGTGCTTGCTGGGATACCAGCCGGGCGAGACATAGCCCTCGGCCGCGCGGAAGATCACCAGCGCCGGCGTGCCCGGCGCGCACTCCTGCCACAGCGGATTGGCGCGCGCCACATGCGCCGTGAGCCGGCCGCAGGCGCCCGCGTGCGCGTCGAACACAAAGGGCAGGTGCTCGGCATCGAGCCCTTGCGGGCGCTGCGTGACCAGCGCGCCCAGCGGGTGCTGCGCGATCAGGCGCGCCAGTTCCGCGGGGCGGGTTTCGGAAAAATGCGGGGGAATATACATGCGGCCTCCGGAAAGCAGCTACTTTGACCGGCCTGCGGCACAATGCAAAGCTCCACTTGCGCAGAATTCCTATGGGCCAGTTGCATTCCAAGCCGGGCCGCAGTCCGGGTGCCAACGGCGGCGGCCGGCGTGTCTATGCGCTGCTGCGCGCCCAGCTGGCCGATGGCACGCTCGCCGCCGGCGCGCGGCTGCCTTCGACGCGCGCGCTCGCGGCCGACCTCGGGGTGGCGCGCAATACCGTGAGCGTGGCCTATGAGCAGCTTGCGGCCGAAGGTTTTCTCGACACCGCGCGGGGCCGCGCAGCGCGCGTGGCCGCGCCGCTGGTCACCGCAGCGCGCAGCGCTGCCCGCGCCCGGCCGCTCGATGCCGCGCGCCTGTCGGCATTTGGGCGGCGCGTCGCGCAGATGGCGTTGCCGCCCGCGCCGGCCGCGCCAGCGGCACGCATTGATTTCCGCTACGGCGCCGTAGCCGCGCGCGACTTTCCCACGCTGGCCTGGAAGCGCGCCTACCAGGCCGAGCTGCTGCGCCAGCAGCCGCACCTGTACTACGCCGCGCCCGAGGGCGAGGCCGCCTTGCGCCAGGCGCTGCCGGGCTACCTGCGCCGCGCGCGCGGCCTGAACTGCACGGCGGCGCAGATCCTCGTGGTGCAGGGCACGCAACAGGCCATCGACCTGTGCGCACGGCTGCTGCTGGAGCCCGGCAACGCGTTTGCGTTCGAGGACCCGGGCTATGCGATGGCACGCCATGGCCTTGAAGCCAGCGGCGCGCGGCTGGTGCCCGTGCCCGTCGATGCGCTGGGCCTGGAGACCGGCGCCTTGCCGGCCGATGCGCAGCTGCGGCTGGCCTATGCCACGCCCTCGCACCAGTTCCCGCTCGGCGGCGTACTGCCCATGGGCCGGCGCCAGCAGCTGCTGCAATGGGCGCAGCAGCAGCGCAGCTGGATCATCGAGGACGACTACGATGGGGAATTCCGCTATGGCCAACGCCCGATCGACGCGCTGCAGGCCATCGACACCGAGGGCCGGGTGATCTATCTGGGCAGCTTCTCCAAGGCGCTGTCGCCGCAGCTGCGCCTGGGCTACATGGTGCTGCCGCCCAGCCTGGTGCCGCTGTTTGCCAAGGCCCAGCGCCTGGCCATGCGCCATGCGCCGGTGCTCGAGCAGCGCGTGCTGGCCGCGCTGCTCGACAGCGGCGCCTATGAACGCCATGTGCGCCGCCTGCGCCGCGAGAACGAGCGCCGGCGCAGCGCGCTGCTTGGCGCCATCGAGCGCCACCTGCCCGCCGACGCCCGCGTGTCGGGCAGCGCCGCGGGCCTGCATGTCGTGCTGTGGCTGCCGTTCCTGCGCCCCGCTGACGAGCCGCGGCTGGTGGCTGCGGCGCGCGGCGAGGGTATCGGCGTCTATCCGGTATCGCCGCTGTTCGTGCGCCCGCCAGGCGCCATGGCACCGCGGCCCGCGGGCCTGATCCTCGGCTATGCGAGCCTGACGCTGGCGCAGATCGACGAAGGCATCGAGCGGCTGGCACGCGCCATTGCCGATGTGACCGGCGCCTGAGGCGCTGGCTTGAGGCCGGCACGCGCCGGCCGCCCGGCGGATGCGCGCTGCCGCCATCGCCGTGGCTGGCCAGCACCTCGCCAATGCCGCGGTCTCGCGAGCGATGTTCCGCGTCGAATTTGAACGCGTGCGGCCGGGGCGTTCGATGAACGCACGCCAGCGGCCAACTCCAGATATTCGACCCGGCAAGCCATTTTTTGCCGTCGAGCTATTGGCCCTTAGCCCAAGGGTGCAAGTTTTTCCAACCGCATACACTGCCACGGAAACTGGTTCAAAGTCGCGTTCCGCCGTCTGGCTGCTGCCTCGGTGCTGTCGGTGGGAGTGCCGAGCCAGATACCTTGCAAGGCCGAAGAGGAGGAGCGAGATGTCTTTGCTGCAGCGTGGTGCGTGGACCCCCCGGGCCACCCTGGCACGGGTTGCCACGGGTCTGGCCTATGCCGGTTGCGTTCAGGCCCAAACCTATGTCACTCCATCGGGCACCTACGGGCCGGGCGCCTTCACCGATGCGTTCCAGTTCTTCGGCACCCATGGCGTGATACAGGGCGGCACGACCATCTATCCGAAAATCCCGTATCCATTCGGCGCCGGAGGCGCGGGATTGTCCGTCGCAGGCGGCGGCTCGGCCCAGCTGAACCCAGACCTCGGCCCCCAACCCGGCGACATTGTGATCCAGTCGGACTACCGCTTGGGGGCCCCCAACGATGCGCTGTACGTGGCCAATGGCACGCTGACGGTCCTGGGCAGCGCCGACCCAGCGCGAATCACCTACGCCATGGGACACGGGCAGACGGTGCACGGCATCTACATCCCCGGCGAGACCGGCCCTTCCATTTTCGTGGGCGCGCGCATGTACCTGTCGGCCGACGGGCAGGACGCCAATGCGATTCGTGGCTACGGGGTGTATTCCAATGCCGCCGTGACCGATTCGACGCTGGTGGCTACGGGCGCGAGCGCTGGCCACGGGATCCGCTTGTGGGACAAGGCCGCCGCCACGCTCACCCATTCGACGGTCAGCACGACAGGCGCCAGCGGGCATGGCATCTTTCTGAGTGGTGCCGCCACGGCGGTGACCCAGCAAAGCAGCATTGCCACGCAAGGGCAGGGCGCCATCGCGGCCTATGTCATGGGAGCCGGCTCGTCGCTGACGATGACCGGCGGCGCGCTGACCACCACCAAGGCCAGCGCGCACGCTGCCTACGTGGCCAGCGGCGGCGCCTTCAGCGCGACCGATACGGCCATTGCCAGCGCATTGGGCGTCGGGGTCTGGTCGCTGGGAACGCAAGTGAATCTTTCGCGCGGCTCCGTATCGGGTGGCTCCTATGCCGCCTTCATCCAGGACGGGGCGACGTTTGCCGCCAACGGCACCAGCTTCACCGCCGGCGCCGCGGCGACACGCGGCGTGCAGTCGGCCGGGTCGAACCTCGATCTGACCGATGTGACGGTGAACACGACGGCAAGCAGCAACTATGGCGTCTACGCCTATACCGGGGGCACCCTCCAGGCACGCCGGCTGAGTGTCAACACCGCCGGCCAGAACGGCTACGGCATCCGGTTGGTCGGTCTCGCTTCTGCCGACATCTCGGGCCTGACGGTGCGTACGTCGGGCGCGGGGGCGCACGGCGCGGTCTTCGAAGGCGGCACCGCCGCATACACCGGCAGTGACTTCGACATTGCAACCACGGGCGGTGGCATCGGACTCTATGCCTGGCAGAAAAGCGCAACGACCCTCGCGGGCGGGCAGATCGACACGGGCGCCGCAGCAAATGCGCATGGTTTGTACATCACCAACGCCTCGGTCGAGCTGAAGTCCAATGCCCAGGGTGCGGGCGTCGGCGTCACCACGGGCGGCGCCAGCGCGAATGCGGCGGTCATCGGCGCCAGCGGGCGCCTGGATGCGACCAACGCCAGCCTGCGCGCGCGCGGCGCCAATGCCGCCGGGCTGTACCTGTTCGGCGTCACGGACAGCGCGACGGCCAATGCGATTGCCAGCGGGAGTGTCGGAACCGCGCCCGACGCTCCGGCCAACGAAGATGGCAGCCCGGGCGTTGCGGCGGCGATGGCAACGGTCCCGTCGCTGGCCGAACCGTCGGGCGGCACCGAGGCCGTCACGCTCAACAGCAGTTCCGTCGTGTCTGACGCGGGCTCCGCCATCCGGGTCCTGGGTCCGAATGCGACGATTGCGTTGAACCGCTCCGCCATCAGCGGGGTCGTCGCCTTTCAGGTGCAGGGGCTCACCAACGGCGGCGTCTCGTCGCCCGGCGTGGCGACTCTCAATGCCGACGCTTCGACGCTGACCGGCTCTGCGCTGACCGAGGCGGGCAGCCAGTCCACGCTGAATCTTGCGAATGGCAGCCGGTGGGACATGACGGGCAGCTCCAACCTCAGCAGCCTCGGCAACGACGCCAGCGCCATCTGGTTCAGTCCGCCGACAGCGGGTGCCTTCAAGACGCTCACCGTGGGCAACTACGCAGGCCAGAACGGCGCAGCCATCGGCTTGAACACCTACCTGGGTGCTGACGGTTCGCCCTCCGACCGATTGGTCATCGAGGGGGGCGCCGCCAGCGGCCTCACCAGCTTGCGTATCACCAATGCCGGTGGCTCCGGCGCCCTCACCGTGGCCAACGGTATCCAGGTGGTCGGCACCGTGAATGGTGCGTCGACTGCTGCGTCGGCATTCGTACTCAACCACCGCGTGGTGCAAGGACCGTATGAGTACCAGCTGTTTCGCGGAACAGCCGACGCCAGCGACCCGCAAGGCTGGTATCTGCGTTCCGAGGCCGTGGAACCACCGGCGCCGCCCGATCCCCCTGGTCCTCCCACGCCGCCCGCGCCGCCCACGCCTGCTCCTCCGCCCCCGCCGCCGCCAGACCCCAAGCCGCTGTTTCGGCCCGAAGTCAGCGCCTATCTGTCCAACCAGCGGCAAGCGGCCGGCATGTTCGTGCACAGCCTGCATGACCGCCTGGGCGAGCCGCAATACATCGAGGGCCAGACGATTGAAAGCCAGGACCCCAAACGGCGTTCCGCCTGGCTGCGTGTGGTCGGCAAGAAAGGCGGCTCCACCAGCAAGGACGGCAATTTCGATGTGGACACCCGCAGCACGCTGATCCAGGGCGGCGGCGACCTGGCGCAATGGCGTACCGGGGACGCACATGGCCGTTATCATCTCGGCGGGATGATCGGCTATGGCACGACCACGAGCGACGCCAGCGCGGCTTTGAATCCCGCCCGTGCCCAAGGCGAAACCAAGGGCTGGAGCGTGGGGCTTTACGGCACCTGGTACCAGAACGATGAAGACAAACTGGGCTGGTATACCGATGTCTGGGGCTTGTATGGCTGGTACAAGAACGCGGTGCGCGGCGACACCTTGCCCGAGGTGAAATACAACGCCGATTCGCTGAGCCTTTCAGGTGAAGCCGGTTATGCCGCCAAACTGCGCAACGACTGGGTGGTGGAGCCGCAAGCGCAAGTCATCTATGTCAAATACAGCGAAGACGAGATTGCCGAGCCCAACGGTACCAAGGTCAGCGGTAGCCGCGGCAGCGGCTGGATTGCCCGGCTTGGCGTTCGGCTGCACCGTACCTGGGTCAGTGAATCAGGGCGTAAAACGCAGCCCTATCTCACGCTGAACTGGTGGCATGACAAGATGCACAACCAGATGGCCTTCAATGCCATCGAAGTCAATGACTTGTATCCGCGCGAGCGGTATGAAGCCAAACTCGGATTGAACGCGGACCTCAGCAAAGGCTGGACAGCCTGGGGCAACGTGGGTTACCAGTGGGGCGATCAAAACTTCCGGGCCACGAGCTTGCGTGTCGGGGCAAAGTACAACTGGTAGGGCCGACAGCCGCTTTGACATCCAGCTGCCGCGCGAGCCAGCCGATTCGCCCACTGCCCGCTGGTGCTTTCCTCCACGGGAGCTGATGCCAGTGCTTGAATCGCGTCAAACCACCGCTGCGCGGACCGCCTCGGGCTGCTGCGCCAGCAGCTGCGACAGCCGTTGCAAGCCGTGTTGCAAGCGCGCGCGCTCCTGGATGCTGCCCAGGGAGATGCGGATGGCATTCGCGGCCGTGCCGTTCATCGCGAAGGCCTCGGCGGGCATGACGCTGAGGCCTTCGCGCTCGGCAGCGCGCGCCAGCTGCGAGGGGCTCCAGTAACCGGGCAGTTCGAGCCAGATATGCAGGCCGTCGCCCGCGCCGCTATAGCGCCCGGCCAGCACGTCCCGGGCCAGGCGGTGGCGCAGGCGCGCCTCCTCGCGCACGCCTTGCAGCAGGCGGTCGGCCGAGCCGTCGAAGATCCACTGCGTGGCCAGTGCGGCCGTCACCGGCGCGGCCATCAGCGCGAAGGAGCGCAGCGCGACCAGGAAACGCGCGCGTTCGTGCGGGTCGCACATGCGAACGAAGGCCACGCGCAAGCCGGGCGTGAGGCATTTCGACAGCGTCGAAATGTAGTACACCTGCTCCGGCGACCCGCGCGCGATGGGCGCCGGCGGGGCATCGGCCAGCAGCCAGTAGGGGTCGTCCTCGACGATGCGCAGCTGGCAGCGCTGGGCAATGCGGGCGAGCTGCTGGCGCCGGCGTTTTCCCATGGTGATCGCGGTCGGGTTCTGCAAGGTCGGATTGAGGTAGAGCAGCGCCGGCTGGTGCTGGCGGCAGGCTTGTTCCAGCAGCTCGGGCACCATGCCTTGCGCGTCGGCTGCCACCGCAACGATGCGCCGGCCCAACTGGTTTGCCGCGGCCCGCAAGCCGGGATAGCTGGCCGGCTCGGCGAGAATCACGGCGCCCGGCTCGGTCAGCGCCAGGATCAGCGCGGCAATCGCCGCCTGCGCCCCGGGACAGACCAGCACCTCGCGCGGATCGAGCGCGCCCAGCATCGGCGCCAGCCAGCGGGCTGCCGCCGCGCGGTCGCTGTCGCTTCCCCCTCCCAGGTGGTAGGTCATCAGCAATGCCGTGTCGGCGCGCATCAATACTTGGGACAATCCCTGCCTGAGCAGGTCGTCGAAGTCCACGCCCGCGGGCGGCGGCGGGGTGTTCATGCCCAGGTCGAGCATGGCGTCCAGTTCGACCTTGGGCGCCGCGACATAGGTGCCGCGCGCGCCGCGGCCCTCGAGCAGATGGCGGCGCCGGGCTTCGTCGTAGGCGCGCGTCACCGTCGTCAGGTCGACACCCAGCTGCGCGGCCAGCTGGCGCTGGGGCGGCAGGCGGTCTCCGGGCTGGAGCGCGCCGTCGGCCAGCGCGGCCTGCAACGCATCCGCGATCTGCAGGAAACGCGGTCCGCGCCGCGCGGCCAGGCGCGGCAACCAGGGCGGCAATGGTTCAGCTTGCATGGTTTTCAACGCGGGGAAGGGGGGCGATGTATGGAAATTGCTTCCCGTTAGTATGTCCCCGAACGTGCCGCCCCGCCTGTCCTGCAGGGCCGGCGCTGGCGTTTTTGCCTCCCGTAAGTCGTGTTTCTCAGGGCACGCGACGTCAAGTCTCAGGCTGGAAATTCTCAAATGATCGATTGGGTCCCCGTCATCTTCGTGGCCTTCAAGGCCATCGTCCTCAGCATCTGCATGTTCTTTGCCATCAAGTGGCATTACGACCAGGGCAGGAAGGCAGACAAGTACGCGGTGCTGCGCGCCGGCGGCAAGGTGGCCGGCATCTTCATGCTGGTGCTGCTGGGCGTGGGGCTGTTTGCCTACGCGCTGGCGAACATGTTTGGTTTGGACTTGCGCCTGCCCTGATGCCCGGCCAGGATCGGGCGGCGCCGACCGCCAGGCCGCCGTTTGCCGCACACTGGCAGCCTCGCCACTTCGAGAACATGCCGCCATGGATCCGACAGCCCCTCTGAGTGCGGGCCGCAAGGCCGGCCTGGCTTTTGTCTTTTTCTGGTTCTTCATCGGCGGTATCGCGCACTTCGCGGCCACCGAGACCGAGATGCGCATCGTTCCGCCCTGGGTGCCATGGCCGCGCGCGGCGGTGCTGCTGACCGGCGTGCTGGAGCTGCTGGGCGCTTTCGGCATTGCCTGGCAGCGCACGCGCCGCGCGGCCGGCTGGGGGCTGGCGCTGCTGACGCTGGCCGTGACGCCGGCCAATGTCTTCATGCTGCAGCAGGCCGCCGATTTCCCGTCCGTGCCGTATTGGCTGCTGGTGGCGCGGCTGCCGCTGCAGCTGGCCTTGCTGGCGCTGATTGTCTGGAGCACGGCGCGGCCCGCCAGACCGTAGTTCCAAGGAATGGCATGTGGGCCGCGTACGATGCACGCCACAGACGCGTGCGAAGGCGCGGCCGTCCGGGCTAGAATAAGAACGATTATCATTAGCATGGGCCTCAGGCCCTTTTTTCATGCCCGCCACCGTGGACCCTGCCAGGCGCGAAGTCGCCGGACTGTACAGCGCGCACCAGCGCTGGCTGAGCAGCTGGTTGCGCCAGCGGCTGGGCGATTCGCACCAGGCCGCCGACCTGTGCCATGACATCTTCGTGCGACTGCTGGCGCGTGAGGAGCCGGTGGATGCGCGCGAGCCGCGCGCGTTTCTCACCACCGTCGCCCAACGCATGCTGTTCAGCCATTACCGGCGCCAGCAACTCGAGCGCGCGTATCTGGAGGCATTGCGCCACTGCGCCCCGGCGCTGGCCATGTCGCCCGAGGAGCGCGCCATCGTGCTGGAAACGCTGGTCGAGATCGACCGTTTGCTCGACGGCCTCCCGGTGGTGGTGCGGCGCGCGTTCCTGATGAGCCAGCTGGACGGTCTCAAGCAGGCCGAGATCGCCGAGCGGCTGGGCATCTCGCTGGCCACGGTGAAGCGCCATCTGGTCAAGGCCGGCATGCATTGCCTGTTGGCGCTGGAGCCCTGATGGCGGTCATGCAAAACCCCCAGGAGATTCCGCGCGATGTCGCGCGCCGCGCGGTGGAGTGGATGCTGGAACTGCAATCCGGGCCTTCGCCCGCCGCAGCGCAGGCCTTGCGCGAATGGCGTGCACAGCATGCCTCGCATGAACTCGCCTGGCAGCGCGTCGAAGGCCTGCAGCGCCGCCTGGGTGGCCTATCCGGCATGACGTCGGTGGCGCATGCCACCTTGGCCGCGCCCCATCCGCGCCGGCGTGCCGCCAAGGCGCTGCTGGTGCTGATGGTCTGCGGCGGCGCCGGCTACGCGCTGCAGGAGCGCACGCCCTGGCGCCAGTGGGCCGCCGACCACCGCACCCGACCGGGCGAGCAGCGCCACATCCAACTGGCCGATGGCACGCGGCTGGTGCTCGACACCGATAGCGCCGTGGATGTGCGTTTCAGCGCCGGCGAACGCCACCTGGTGCTGCTGCGCGGCCAGATCTTCGTCGCCACCGCGTCCGACCCGGCGCGCCGCTTCCTGGTCGAGATGCCGCAGGGCCTGGCCGAAGCGCTGGGTACGGAGTTCAGTGCGCACACGGACGAGGCGCGCGATGGGGTGCAGGTCTTCGCCGGCGCGGTGCGGCTCACGCCGGCCGGTGCGGCTGCCACGCCGCGGGTGCTCGAAGCCGGGCAGGGCGCGCGCTTCACCGTCCAGGGCGTAGACCCGGCACACCCCGTGGGCCCGGCCGACCGCGCCTGGGTGCAGGGCACGCTGATCGCCAAGGGCCAGCGCCTGGCCGATCTGCTGGCGCAGCTCAGCCGCTACAGCCCGCATCCCATCGGCTGCAGCGCCGCCGTGGCCGGGCTGCGCGTCTCCGGCACCTATCCGGTCACGCAGATTCCGCTGATCCTCGAATCGCTGGCCGCCACGCTGCAACTGGAGATCGAGACCGAGACCCGCTTCTGGGGCCGCCAGGTGGTGCAGGTGCGTCTGGTGGCCAAGGCCTGAAAAAAAGTCACTCGGCGTTGAGCTGTTTCCGCGCGTCGTGCGACAGGTAGTCGGAGAGAGCAGAAATCTTGCTGCTCCTGCATTACCTTCCAGAAAGACACCATGGCCCATCGTCCGGCGCGGCACTGCCGCACGCTCCCCCATTTGCTCGTTCCCAGCGCCTTTGCCCTCGTCATGGCGCAGCTCGGCAGCGCCACGCTGCTGGCCGCGCCCGGCGCCGCATTCGCCCAGGCCGCCGACAGCCGCAGCTTCCAGATTCCCGCAGGTCCGCTTGAGGATGCGCTGAACCGCTTCGGCCAGGAAGCTGGCCTGGTGCTGGTGTTCCCGCCGGAGCTGATGGCGGGGCGCACCAGCCCCGGCCTGCAGGGCCGGCATGGCGCGCGCGACGGCCTGGCGCTGCTGCTGGCCGGCAGCGGCATCCGCGCGCTGCAGCAGCCCAATGGCGTCTACGTCTTCCAGGCGCAGCCCGCGGCCGCCACACTGTCGCTGGCCGAGATCCGCGTACAGGCGCGCCGCGCCGCCAGCGGCACCACCGAAGGCACGGGCTCCTACACCAACCAGATTACTAGCATTGCCTCCAAGACCGACCAGTCGTTTCGCGAGATACCGCAGTCGGTGTCGGTGGTCACGCGCCAGCTGCTGGACGATCGCAAGGTCGTCGATGTCGAGCAGGCGCTGGCGCTCACGCCCGGCGTGATCGTCGCCGACAACTCGGGCCGTTACTTCTCGCGCGGCTTTCAGATCACCAGCATGCAGATGGACGGAGGCGCGCCACTGGCGCTCGGTGCCTACACCTACCAGCCGCAGCAGGAAATGGCTTTCTACGACCGCGTCGAGGTCATGCGCGGCGCCTCGGGCCTGCTCGGCGGCGTCGGTGATCCCGGCGGCATCATCAACCTGGTGCGCAAGAAGCCGCTGGCGCAGCCGCAGATCGACGTGACGCTGTCGGCCGGCAGCTGGAGCAACCTGCGCAGCGAGATCGATGCCACCGGCCCGCTGAATGCCGAACGCAGCGTGCGCGGCCGCGCGGTACTCGCCTACCAGGACGCGGACTCGTATTTTGACTACATCGGCATCGAGAAGCCCTCGCTGTACGGCGTGCTCGAGGCCGATCTCACGCCCGACACGCTGCTGACCGTTGGCGCTTCCTATGGCAAGGTCAAGCAGACCGGCGACTATGGCGGCCTGCCGCGCTTCACCGATGGCCGCAGTCTGGGCCTGCCGGGCAATACCACCTTCTCCAACCCCTGGTCGTTCTTCCACTACAAGAACCAGGAGGTGTTCGCCCAGCTCGCGCAGCGCTTCGACAACCACTGGCAGCTCAAGTTCAATGCCTCGCATACCCAGACCGATCAGAACCGGCTGTGGAGCAGTCTGTCCGGGGCGGTCAATGCCCAGACGCTGGCCGGGCCGCTGTGGCGCGGCGGCGCGCTCGACTCGTCGAACACGCAGGACGTCGTGGACCTCCACCTGAGCGGCCCGTTCAGCGCGCTGGGCCGCAAGCATGAACTGCTGCTGGGCCTGGACTGGCAGCGCGTGCGCAGCCACTGGCAGAACCTGAGCTTTGCCGACAGCGCCCGCGTGGGCGGCAATGTGTTCGACATCCAGCCCTGGACGCCGCAGTTCGGCCAGTACAACCTGGCGCTGAGCGAGCGCTATGCGCCCTGGGGCCAGGAGCAGGTCGGCGGCTATGGCGTGCTGCGGCTCAATCCGACGGACCGGCTGCATGTGATCGCCGGCGCGCGCGTGAGCCGCTACGAGTTCACGCAGACCATTTCCAACATCCTCGACACCGCGGGCACGACCACTCCGCGCTCGGCCAAATCCTTCGAGGAAAGCGCCAAGGTCACGCCCTATGGCGGCGTGATCTACGATCTCGATGCGCATTGGTCGGCCTACGTCAGCTATTCCTCGATCTTCAAGCCGCAGGCGCTGAGCATGTCCGGGCCGCTGCCGGGCACGCCGCTCGATCCGATCAAGGGCCGCAGCTACGAGGCCGGTGTCAAGGGCGAGTTGATGGACGGCAAGCTGAACGCCACCTTCAGCATCTTCAACGTCGAGCGCACCGGGACGGCGGTGCTGGACACGCGCTACACCGCCACGCCCAGCCTCTGGGGCGCGGCCTGCTGTTACCTGCCCCAGGGCAAGGTCACCAGCCAGGGCTTCGATGTGGAGCTGGGCGGGCAGATCGCCGCGGGCTGGCAGATCGCCGCCGGCTATACCTTCAACGAGACGCGCGACAAGACCGAGAACAAGGTCTTCAGCAGCATCACGCCACGCCATCTGTTCAAGCTGGCCACAGCCTACACGCTGCCCGGCGAGTGGTCGCGCTGGCGCGTGGGCGGCACCGGCCGCATCCAGAGCGCGCAATTCGTTTCCGGCACGATCACGGGCACGAACGGCACGTCGCAGGCCTATGACTTCACGCAGCCGGGCCATGCGGTCTGGGACCTGATGGCCCAGTACCAGATCGATCCGCGCTGGAGCCTGAGCCTCAACGTCAACAACGTGCTCGACAAGCGCTACTACCAGACCGTGGGCACGGTCTTCAACGGCAACATGCAGGGCTTGCCGCGCAACGCCATGCTGACGCTGCGCGGGAAGTTCTAAGGCGGGCGCAGGGCATCCTGGCGCAGGGCATCCTGGCGCAGGGCATCCTGGCGCAGGGCATCCTGGCGCAGGGCACCTGTTCAAGGATGGCCCGCAGCGCGCTGCCTCGCGCCGCTTGGCCTGGCGGCGCGTGGCGGCGTTCATAATCGGCCGTTGGTTCCACTGGTTTGAAATGCCTGGCTTTGATTATGGATAAATTGTGGCTGCAGCAGCAGGTATTGGAACGGCTCGCCGAGGACCTTCTGCAAGCCGAGCAGGCAGCGCGGGCGGCCCATGAAACGGCGATCCATGAAGAAAACATCGCCGAAAACAAATACGACACCTTGGGCCTAGAGGCCGCCTACCTGGCCACCGGCCAGGCGCGGCGCGCCGACGCCATCCGCCAGGCGTTGGCCCGATGGCGCCAGTTCTGCCCGCGCCCCTACGACGCGAGCCAGGGCATACAGCTGGGCGCGCTGGTCTGCCTGGTGGATGCCGACGACCGGCAGCAGCAGATCTTTCTCGGTCCGGTCGGGGGCAGCATGAAGCTGGTCAGCGGCGCCGAACGCGTTCAGGTCATCAGCAGCACCGCCCCCTTGGGCAGGGCCATGCTGGGCAAGTGCGAAGGTGACGAGGTATCGATACCGGTCGATCCCACGCAGCAGCGGTTCGAGGTGCTGCGGGTCGATTGAGAGGCAAGCACCTTCACGCCTACGCGCCCCGGCCGAAAAGCCTGGCGCGAAGGCCAGCGGCACGCACGCCGGAAGATCAGCCGCCAAAGCCTTCGAGCACGATCTTGCCCTTGGCTTTGGCACTTTCGAGCAGCGCATGCGCGCGGCGCAGATTGGCGGCGTTGATCGTGCCGAAGTTCTCGCCCAGCGTGCTGCGCAAGATCCCCGAATCGACCAACGCCGCGACTTCCTCCAGCAAGGCATGCTGCTGCTGCATGTCGGCGGTCTCGAACATCGAGCGCGCGAACATGAACTCCCAATGCAGCGAGGCGCTCTTGCGCTTGAGCGGCTTGGCGTCGAGGACGGCGGGATCATCGATCAGGCCCAGCCGGCCTTGCGGCGCGATGGCCTCGACCAGCTGGTCGAAGTGGGCGTCGGTGTGCGTGAGGCTGGCAATCAGGTCCACCTCGGCCACGCCAATGCGCTTGAGCTCGGCGGCCAGCGGCTGGCTGTGGTCGATGACCTCGTGCGCGCCCAGATCGCGCACCCACTGCGCGGTGTCGGCGCGCGAGGCCGTGGCAATGACCTTCAGCGCGGTCAGCTGGCGCGCCAACTGCACCAGGATGGAGCCGACGCCGCCGGCCGCGCCGACCACCAGCAGCGCTTGGCCCGCGCCGCCGCCGCGCGCCACGCCCAGCCGGTCGAACAGCAGTTCCCAGGCGGTGATGGCCGTGAGCGGCAGCGCCGCGGCCTGGGCGAAGTCCAGCGTTGCCGGCTTGTGGCCGACGATGCGTTCATCGACCACATGCAGTTCGCTGTTGGCGCCGGGGCGGGTGATCGAGCCCGCATAGAACACTTCGTCGCCGGGCTGGAACAGCGTCACGGCGCTGCCCACGGCCCGCACCACGCCGGCCACGTCCCAGCCCAGCACCTTGGCTTCGCCCGCGGCGGGCTGGGCACTCGCGCGCAGCTTGGTGTCAACCGGATTGACCGAGATCGCGCGCACCTCGACCAGCAGGTCGCGCGCGCCGGGGACGGGGTCGGGCAGGTCGATGTCGAGCAGCGCGTCGGCGCGGTCGATGGCGCCGGGGGCGTAGTAGGCAATGGCTTTCATGGGCAACTCCTGTGATGTATTTGATGGCTGCAGTATCCAATGCCGCAAAATAATGAAAAAGCCGCTCCTCGCAGATTTACTTTCAATCAAACTTTGAAAATGAAGGCGCTTGCCGATCTCCGTCTCTTTGTGCGCACGGCCGAAACCGGCAGCCTGTCGGCGGCCGCGCGCCTGCTCGACATCAGCCCGGCCGTGGCCAGCGCCGCGCTCAAGCGACTGGAAGGCGAACTCGACACGCAGCTGTTCGTGCGCTCCACGCGCAGCCTGCGCCTGACCAGCGCCGGCGCAGGCTTTCTCGCCTATGCCGGCGAAGCGCTGCGCAGCCTGGACGAAGGTACGCAGGCCCTGCAGGGCGAGCGCGGCGAATTGCGCGGCGAATTGCGCATCTCCGCCCCGTCCGACCTGGGCCGCAGCGTGCTGCTGGGCTGGCTGGACACGTTCCAGCGCCAGCATCCGCAATTGCGGCTGCGGCTGCAACTCTCCGACCGCGTGGCGGATGTCCACCGCCAGCCCATCGACATTGCACTGCGTTACGGCCCGCCGCCCGAATCCTCGCTGGTCGCCCTGCCGCTGGCGCCGCACAACCGCCGGGTGCTGGTGGCGGCGCCGGGCTATCTGGCACGCCATGGGGCGCCTGCGGCCCCCGCCGAGCTGATCGGCCACAACTGCCTGCGCTTCCTGTTGTCCGATGAACTAGATGCGCAATGGCGCTTCACCGCGCCAGACGGCACGCCAAGCGCCATCGAAGTCCAGGGTGACCGGGTCAGCGACGATGGCGACGCCGTGCGGCGCTGGGCGTTGCTGGGCGCGGGCATTGCCTACAAGTCCTGGCTGGACGTGGCGCAGGATGTGGGCGCGGGCCATCTGCATGTGCTGTGCCGCGCCTGGCGCGGCGAGGCATTTCCGCTGCATCTGGTCTCGCCCGACCGCCGCCTGTTGAGCCCCGCGGTGCAGCGCCTGCGCGGGTTCCTGCACGAATGCTGCGCCGCCATGCCCCAGCCGCCCGGCCCGAGCGCCGTGCAACCGTAAAAAAAACCGCCCGGGCGCCAGGCGCCACGGGCGGTTTCAGCAGCCGCAGCCGCGCGTCTTACGCGAAGTTCACCACCGTGCGGATCGACTTGCCTTCGTGCATCAGGTCGAAGGCTTCGTTGATCTCGGTCAGCGGCATGGTGTGGGTGACAAAGGGCTCGAGCTGGATGTCGCCGCGCATTGCTTCCTCGACCATGCCCGGCAGCTCGGAGCGGCCCTTGACGCCGCCGAACGCCGTGCCCAGCCAGCGCCGGCCCGTGACCAGTTGGAAGGGGCGGGTGGAGATTTCCTGGCCCGCGCCGGCGACGCCGATGATCACCGACTGGCCCCAGCCGCGGTGCGCGCACTCCAGCGCCGCGCGCATCACGTTGACGTTGCCGATGCATTCGAACGAATGGTCCACGCCCCAGCCCGTCATCTCGACGATGACCTGCTGGATTGGCTTGTCGTAGTCCTTGGGGTTGATGCAGTCGGTCGCGCCAAAGGTGCGCGCCAGCTCGAACTTCGAGGGGTTGGTGTCGATGGCGATGATGCGGCCGGCCTGCGCCTGCTTCGCACCCTGCAGCACGGCCAGGCCAATGCCGCCCAGGCCGAACACGGCCACGCTGTCGCCGGGCTGGACCTTGGCGGTGTTCTTCACCGCGCCCAGGCCCGTGGTCACGCCGCAGCCCAGCAGGCAGACCTGCTCGGGATTCGCATCGGGGTTGATCTTGGCCAGCGAGACCTCGGCCACCACGGTGTATTCGCTGAAGGTCGAGCAGCCCATGTAGTGGTAGATCGGCTGGCCTTCATACGAGAAGCGCGTGGTGCCGTCGGGCATCAGGCCCTTGCCCTGCGTGGCGCGCACGGCAACGCACAGATTGGTCTTGCCCGACTTGCAGAACAGGCATTCCTTGCACTCGGCGGTGTAGAGCGGAATCACATGGTCGCCGGGCTTGACGCTGGTCACGCCTTCGCCGACCTCGACCACGATGCCCGCGCCTTCATGGCCGAGCACGGCGGGGAAGATGCCTTCGGGATCGTCGCCCGACAGCGTGAACGCATCGGTGTGGCAGACGCCGGTGTGCGTGATCCTGACCAGCACTTCGCCCTTGCGCGGCGGCTCGACATCGATCTCGACGATCTGCAAGGGCTGGCCAGCGGCAAAGGCAACGGCGGCGCGTGATTTCATGGTGTGTTCCTTGGAATGGCGGGAAGAGAAAGCGGGCAGGCGGCGCGGATGCCACCGCGCTGCACGGGATGCAGCATTTTCCCATCTGTGCTGGGGCGCCGAACGCTAAAAACCGTTCGTGCCGAGCCTGTCGAACCATGAATGGCCTGTTTTCTGGTAATCGGCACTGGCTGGCGGGCCATCCACGCCCAGGCCTTTGCCGCCTTTTCCGGCAAAAGGCATATTTGTGCCAGATACTGTGCGGCAGACGCCGGCGATCACCGCCAGACAAGAAACCTATGGACAAGCAAAAAATCGAGTTCTATCCTGGCCCCGCGGGCGGCTGGGGCGCGCTGCGCAGCGTGAAGAACACCCTGCTGCACCACGACATCGCCCTCAAGGGCGCCAAGACGCTGCTGTCGGCCAACCAGCCGGGCGGCTTCGACTGCCCGGGCTGCGCCTGGCCCGACCGCAACCATGCCTCGAGCTTCGAGTTCTGCGAGAACGGCGCCAAGGCCGTGGCCGCCGAAGCCACCGCGCGCCGCGCCGGCCCCGAGTTCTTTGCGCGCCACAGCGTCACCGAGATGCTGGCGCAAAGCGACTTCTGGCTCGAGGACCAGGGCCGGCTCACCCATCCGCTGCGCTATGACGCCGCCAGCGACCGCTATCTGCCGCTGGAATGGGACCAGGCCTTCGCGCTGATCGCGCAGCAGTTGCAGGCGCTGCCCGATCCGAACCAGGCGATCTTCTATACCTCGGGGCGCGCCAGCAACGAAGCCGCGTTCCTCTACCAGCTGTTCGTGCGCGAATACGGCACCAACAACTTCCCCGACTGCTCGAACATGTGCCACGAGGCCAGCGGCAACGGCATGCGCGCGCAGATCGGCGTGGGCAAGGGCACCGTGACGCTCGATGATTTCGAGCAGGCCGACGCGATCTTCATCTTCGGCCAGAACCCCGGCACCAACCACCCGCGCATGCTCGGCGAGCTGCGCGCGGCGCACAAGCGCGGCGCGCGCATCGTCAGCTTCAACCCGCTGCACGAGCGTGGCCTCGAGCGCTTCCAGGACCCGCAAAGCAAGCTCGAGATGGCAACGCTGGGCGCCACGCCGATCAGCACGCATTACTTCCAGGTGCGCGCGGGCGGCGACCTGGCGGCCGTCAAGGGCATGATGAAGCATGTGCTCGAGCAGGAGGCCGCGCGCGGCGGCGTGCTCGACCACGCCTTCATCGCCGAGCACACCACGGGCTTCGAGGCGCTGGCCGCCGACCTGCAGGCCGAGGACTGGGCGCTGCTGGCGCAGGAATCGGGCCTGAGCGAGGCGCAGATGCGCGCCGCGGGCGAGGTCTATATCGGCGCGGGCAGCAGCATCGTCTGCTGGGGCATGGGCATCACCCAGCACATGCATTCGGTGGCCACGGTGCAGATGCTGGTCAACCTGCTGCTGCTGCGCGGCAATCTGGGCCGGCCCGGCGCGGGCGCCTGCCCGGTGCGCGGCCACAGCAATGTGCAGGGCGACCGCAGCATGGGCATCTGGGAAAAGCCGCCGGCCGCGCTGCTCGACCGGCTGGAGCAGGTGTTCGGCTTCGCGCCGCCGCGCGCGCCTGGCGCCGATACCGTCGAAGCCATCCGGCTGATGCTGTCGGGCCAGGGCCGCGTGTTCTTTGCGCTGGGCGGCAATTTCGCCGCCGCCGCGCCCGACTCCGACGCCACGTGGCGCGCGCTGCGCCAGTGCGATCTCACGGTGCATGTGGCGACCAAGCTCAATCGCAGCCATCTGGTGCACGGGCGCGAGGCCTTGATCCTGCCCTGCCTGGGCCGCACCGAGATCGACTCGCAGGCCGGCGGGCCGCAAAGCGTGTCGGTCGAGGATTCGATGAGCATGGTGCACCTGTCGGGCGGCATCAACCCGCCGGCCTCCGAGCTGCTGCTGTCCGAGCCGGCCATCGTCGCGCGCCTGGCCGCGGCCACGCTGCCGGCCAGCCGCACGCGCTGGCTCTGGCTGATCGAGGATTACGCGCGCATCCGCGATCTGATTGCGCAGGTGTTCGACGACTTCCACGATTTCAATGCGCGCGTGGCCACGCGCGGCGGCTTTCGGCTGCGCAATACCGCCAGCGAACGCGTCTGGAACACCGCCAGCGGCAAGGCTGGCTTCATGGCGCATGCCGTGCCGCGCGACACGCCGGTGCACCGCGCCACGGCGCGGCTGCCCGGCCAGCAGGTGTTCTCGCTGATGACCATGCGCTCGCATGACCAGTACAACACCACCGTCTACGGCATGGACGACCGCTACCGCGGCGTGTTTGGCCAGCGCCGCGTGGTGTTCATCCACGCCGACGATATCCGGGCGCTGGGCTGCAAGGATGGCGACTGGGTCGATCTGCTCTCGGCCTGGGACGATGGCCAGGAGCGCCGCATCGAGCGCTTCCGGCTCGTCGCCTATGACATTCCGCGCGGCAATATCGGGGCCTACTACCCCGAGACCAATCCGCTGGTGCCGCTCGCGGCCACGGCCATCGGCGCGGGCACGCCGACCTCCAAGGCCGTGCCCGTGACACTGCGCGCGCATACCGGCATCGTCGGCTGACAGCGACTCAGTGCGCGCGGACCGGGGCGCGCAGCTCGGCGCGCGCCTGCCGCAGCACGCTCCAGCCGCCGTGCAGCGCCAGCGCCGCCATCAGGCTGGCGACCAGCAGATCCGGCCAGGCGCTGCCGGTGCCGAACACGCCCAGCGCGGCCAGCAGCACGGCCAGGTTGCCGATGGCGTCGTTGCGCGAGCACAGCCAGACGCTGCGCATGTTGGCGTCGCCCTCACGAAACGCATACAGCATCCAGGCGACAGCCAGATTGGCCAGCAGGCCCAGCAGCGCGACCACGCCCATGGTCGCGGCATGCGGCACGCCGCCGCTGTAGAGCGTCCACAGCGCGCTGGCGAGGATGTAGACACCAAAGCCCAGCATGCACAGCGCCTTGAGCAGCGCGGCACGCGCGCGCCAGGCCAGCGCCGAGGCCAGCACCGCGAGCGACACGCCGTAGTTCAGCGCATCGCCGCCAAAATCGATGGCATCGGCAAACAGCGACAGCGAGCCCGCGCCGAGGCTGCTGGCGATCTCGACAAAGAACATCGCGGCGTTGACCAGCAGCGCAATCCAGAGCACGCGGCGCATGCGGCCCAGGTTTTGTACGCGGTCGGGTTGCGGGGTTTCGTGGCTGCAGCAGTGGCTGGACATGGGTTCTCCTGAAGTGAATGGCGCTATTCAAAACCCTGTAGCTGCTACAGTGTCAAGCCTCCATTGCAAATCGACTTCAAAGACCGCTGCCATGCAGATCAAGCAACTCGCGCGCGCCACCGGCGTCGATGTCGAAACCATCCGCTTCTACGAAAAGCAGGGCCTGTGGCCCGAGCCGGCGCGGCTGGCGAACGGCTACCGCGACTACGCGCCGCTGCATCTGGAGCGGCTGGCCTTCATCCGCCACTGCCGCGCGCTTGACATCCCGCTGCCTGATGTGCGCCGCCTGCTCGAAGCCATCGATGCACCGCGCGCGGCCTGCGTCGATGTGGAGGAACTGGTCGACGCGCAGCTGGCGCGCGTGCGCGCGCGGCTGCAAAGCATGCAGGCGCTGGAGCGGCAATTGCTGCAGCTGCGCAGTGCCTGCAGCGGTGAGCATGCGCACCAGGGCTGCGGCATTCTCAAGGAACTGGTGGCTGCCGCGCATGGCGAGGCCTGCGTCTGCCATTGACGCCGGTCGCGGGCCTCAGCAGCCGCGCGCCGCGCAGGCCTGCAAGGCGCTGCTGGCCTGCTCGCGCGCCTGCTCGACCAGGTAGTCGAGAAACACGCGCGTGCGCTGCGGGATGAACTTGCGGCTGGGCAGGGCCGCATACATCATCAGCCGGCCCGTGATCCAGGGACTGAGCACGCGCACCAGTTCGCCGCGCGCCAGCCAGGGCACGACGGTGTCCATGGCCACCGAGGTGATGCCCGCGCCATCGAGCGCCGCGCGCAGCAGCGTGTCGGTGTGGTTGGCGGCAATCACCGGCGTCACGGCAATCTCGCGCAGCGTGGCCGGGTCGCTCTCACGCCACATGCGCCAGGCGCGCACACGGCCGGTGGCTGGCTTGAGGCGCAGGCAGTCGTGCTGCAGCAAGTCCTCGGGCTGCGCCGGCGTGCCGCGGCGCTGCAGGTAGCCGGGCGACGCCACCAGGATGGCCTCGGTTTCAATCACCTTGCGCGCCACGATCTCGCCATTGAAGCTTTCATCGGCGCCCATCAGCGTGATGTCGAACTCCTCGAACGGCGGTTCGTTGCTTGACTCGACCTCGATGTCGAACGCGATCTTCGGATAGCGCTGGCGAAAGCCGGCCAGCAGCGGCCCGAGCACATAGCTGGCCAGCACCGGCGGCGCGTGCACGCGCAGCAGGCCTTCGAGCTCGGTGCTCTGCGAGCGCGTCACGGCGTCGGCTTCGTCGATGTCCTGCAGGATGTTGCGCACGCGGCTCAGATAGCTCTGGCCGGCCTCGGTCAGCGCCAGCCGGCGCGTCGAGCGCTGCAGCAGGCGCGTGCCCAGGTGGTCCTCGAGATCGGCCACGAGCCGCGTGACCACGGGCGCCGACAGGTCCAGGGAGCGTGCCGCCGCGGCAAAGCCGCCTTCGTTGACCACGCGCTCGAACACCCGCATTGACAGCAGACGGTCCATGTTCACTCCCGGTAGATAAAGCCGGGATTATTCCATTTTTGGAAACACACGAATTCCTTTTGCGCTGTTTATCTTTGATCGGGGAAATTTTAAAGTTCACTCCATGGACGGGGCAGCAGCAGCTGTCCATCCACCTCCAACAACAAAGCACAAGGAACCCAGATCATGAAAAGCACTGCAATGTCCGTTCTCGCCATCACTTTCGCCGCCTGGACCGCGGGCTCGGCAATGGCCGCCGACACCCAGGCGCCGCTGACGCGCGCGCAGGTCAACGCCGAACTGGCCCAGGCGCAGCGCAATGGCGAGCTGCTGGCCAACCAGGAATCCGGCCTCAAGGCCAGGGACGTCGCGCCGGGCAACTATCCCGCCCAGGCCGTGGCCGGCAAGACACGCGCCCAGGTCATTGCCGAGCTGGCCGAAGCCCAGCGCCTGGGCGAGATTCCCGTCGATGGCGTGAGCGGCCTCAAAGCCAACCAGCTCGCACCCGGCAACTACCCCGCGCAGCCGGCGGCGGCGGGCTTGAGCCGCGACCAGGTGCAGGCCGAACTGGCCGCGGCCATGCGCAGTGGCGTGGTGCCGGTGCACGAAAGCATCTGAGCGCGCGCTGGCAGGGGTTGGCTCACGCCGGCCGCGCCGCCAGGGCCGCGCTGGCCGCCGTGGCTGGCACGCCCAGGCCGGCCACCGCCAGCGCGATCACGGCGCGCGCGGTCTGGCCGCCGAAGTCGTGCAGCGGGTTGTATTCAACGATCTCCAGGCCGACCAAGCGCGGATCGCCGTGGCAGCTGCGCAGCGCGGCCATGGCCTCGGCCAGCGCAATGCCATGCGCGACCGGCGTGCCCGTGGCCGGCGCATCGCCCGGATCGAGCCCGTCGATGTCGAGGCTCACGCCCCAGCCCGCGCAGCCGGCCGTCACCGCGGCCCGGGCCTGCGCAAAGCAGTCCTCGAAGCCGCGCCGCGCCACTTCCTCCATATAGATCACCTGCACGCCCAGCGATTCGAGCAATTGGCGCTCGGCGCTTTCATAGCTGCGCGCGCCAATGATGGCCAGGTTTTCCGGGCGGATCTTGCCGCTCCAGCCAAACAATTGCGTCAACGCGGCGCTGCCATGGCCCAGCAGCGCCGCCAGCGGCATGCCGTGCGGGGCATTGGACTCGGAGGACTCGGGCGTGTGGGCGTCGAGGTGCGCGTCGACCCAGATCAGCCCAAGCCGGCCATGCGGGCGCAGCGCCTGCGCCATGCCGCTCCAGCTGCCCACCGCGCAGGAATGGTCGCCGCCCAGCACCAGCAGCTGTGCGCCGGTCAGCGCCAGCGGCGCCACCGCTTCGGCCAGCGCCTGGTTGAAGCGCGCCACGGTGTCCATGCGGTCGGTGGCCTGCAGTGGATCGGAAGTGACCATGGTGCGGGCGCCGACTTCGCAGCCCGAATCGCTCAGCGCCTGCGCCAGGCCCGCGGCCAGCAGCGCGCTGGCGCCGTATTTGCAGCCGCCGTCGCGCGCGCCCTCGCCAATCGCGGCGCTGACGATCTCGACCGGCCGGGGTGTGTGCAGCATGGCATGCCTCCTCAATCGGCCAGCGCGAACGCCGCGGGGCGGCCCAGCGCGCAGCCATACAAGTCCTTGGGGTCGCGCAGGCGCGGCACGAGGTCGAGTTGCTGTCCCAGCTCCAGCGTGTCGGCCAGCTGCTGCAGGTAGCGCAGCGCCGACAGGTCCTCGAGCGCAAAGCCCACCGAATCAAACAGCGTGATGTCGCCGTCGCCAGTCCGGCCGCCGCCGTGCTGCAGCAGCTGCCACAGCTCCTGCACCGGAAAATCCGCGGGCATCTGCTGAAGCTCGCCTTCGATGCGCGTCTGCGGCGCATACTCGACCACCACCGTGGCGCGCTCCAGGATGCGCGCATCGAGCTCGGTCTTGCCCGGGCAGTCGCCGCCCACGGCGTTGAGATGCATGCCCGGCTGCACCATGTCGTCGTCAAGAACCTGCGCCCGCGCCTTGTCGGCCGTGATGGTGGTGACGATATCGGCGCCGGCCACGGCTTCGCGCACCGAGGCCATGGCACGCACCTGCACGCGGCGCGCCTGAATGTACGGCGCCAGATTGGCCTGCAGGCGTTCGGTGGCCTTGCGGTCGACGTCGAAGGCGCGGATTTCGTCGATGCCCAGCGCCGCCATGAAGGCAATGGCCTGGAACTCGCTTTGCGCGCCATTGCCGATCAGCGCCATGCGGCGGCTGCCGGGGCGCGCCAAGCAGCGCGCCGCCACGACCGAAGTCGCGGCGGTGCGCAGTGCGGTGGTGATGGTCAGCTCGCTGAGCAGCAGGGGATAGCCGGTGGCGACCTCGGCGAGCATGCCAAAGGCCATGACGGTGGGCAGCCGGCGCAGCGGATTGCGCGGATGGCCGTTGACATACTTGAACGCAAACAGCTTTTCATCCGAAACCGGCATCAGCTCGATGACACCCACGCGCGAGTGGTGGGCGCTGCGCGCGCACTTCTCGTAATGGTTCCAGCGCAGGAAGTCCTCGCGGATGAAACCGGCCATCTGCGCCAGCATGGTCTCGGCGCCGATCTCGGCCAGCATGCGCTGCAGCTCGGCCACGCCCAGGTACTTGGTCATGTCATGCCCTCCGTGTCGTATGCCGCGCCGCGGCCACACCCCAGTCTATGGCGCGGGCGCATGCGGCAAACGCGCAAATGCGCCACCTGCGCCGCCGAAACGGCTGAAAGCATGGCCGGGCTCAGCCCCTTCGGCGCGCTGCGGGCGGCAGCGGAAAGCCGCTGAACTCCTTCACCGTCTTGAGTTCGGTGCTGGTGACGATCTTCTCTATGCCCAGCTGCGGGTGCTCGAGCCAGGCATTGGTCAGTGCCTAGTAATGCGCCAGGTCGCGGCAGCAAAACCGCAGCAGGTAGTCAAAGCGCCCGCTGACCAGATGGCAGGCCAGCACCTCGGGGCAGGCCGCCGCGTGCCGCTCGAACAGGCGCACGGCCTCGGGCCGCTGGTCCTTGAGCGCCACTTCCGCGAACACCGCGACATGCGCGCCCAGCAGCGCCCGGTCGAGCACGGCGTGGTAGCCGCGCAGGTGGCCGTGCTTTTCCAGCGCACGGATGCGCGCCAGCGTCGCGCGCGGCGACAGGTTGACGATTTCCGCGACCGCGCGCGCGCTGGCACGGCCATGTGCTTGCAGGTGCGCGAGGATCCGATAGTCGGTCGGGTCAGGTGGCATTGTCGCCCTCCATGCAGCTTGTAGGCCCGCTGCCAGCTTAGCAGCCGCGGCGCCGGCGGCGCAAAGCACTGCACAGATATGTGGCTAGGGCGCGCCGACCCTTGTTCGCGGCGCCATCCTACAGGAATGACTATCGCGTTCCAACGTGGGCCTAGATGCGTGCTTTAGACTTGTAACAGTTGTTATTTTGTGGAAATTTTCAGTGCAATCAGTTACTCGTATCTAAACCTTCGCATGGGCGCAGCAGCTCCGACCTTTGCCCGGTCGTGGCCGCCAACAAGCCTGTCATTCGAGTACCCGTTTCATTGCCGGCGGCCATAAGCCGGCCGCTGCCGGCCGCGCTGCGCCATGCGCCGCGCGCCTGCGCCTCCCCTCCTTAGGACCCCCACCCATGAACCGATTCAAAATTTCGTCACGCCTGATCGTGGCGTTCAGCATCATGGTGCTGCTGCTCATCGCGCTGGCCGGCATCGGCCTGTGGCGCTCCGCGCAGCAGCGCGCCGAGCTCACCGATGTGCTGCAGCGCCGGGCCGTGCTGAGCAAATCCCTGAACATCGTTTTCGACCAGGTCAACGAAGAAGCCATCCTGGTGCGCAACCTGGCGCTGTTCAGCTCCAGCGCCACGCAGCAGTCCTGGCTCGAGCGCATTGCCGCGGGCAAGCGCCAGGTCGAGGAGCAGTTCAAGACCATTGACACCCTGGTCGACACGCGCGAAGGCCAGGCCATGCTGGCAAAGATGAAAGCCTCGCGCGCGGCCTTCGTGGCTGCGGGTGACCAATACCTGGCATTGCTGCAGCAGGGGCGCCGCGATGAGGCCATGGTGCTGCTCGAGGACAGCTACCGCACGGCGCAGCGCGCCTACCATGGCGACATCCAGGAAGAGCTGGCGCTGCAGGAAGGCCTGGCCAAGCAGGCCGGCGAGCGTGCCGAGGCCAGCGGCGCGGCGCTGCAGCGCGACATCCTGATCGCTGCCGTCGTCGCGGTGCTGGCGGCCATCGTGCTGGCGCT